>JBBSJE010000061.1:0-31531 GCA_038257535.1 Polyangia bacterium | reverse complement strand
CGCAGCGCAGAAGGAGGGGTTTCGCTGGAGCGCTTCATCGCCACAGCGGATGGCCAAGAACAACCCCTCAGCGCGTCGTTGGCCAGCTTGCTGTCGCGGCCCGACCAAGCGCAGCACTTGCGGCCGGAGGAGCCCGATTTGCGCGCCGATCGTGTGTTGGAAAGCCGCACCCACGGGGTGTTGGCATCAGAACAGCTGCAGTCCCTCATGACCATCCTTAAGGACGCCCGCCGGGTGTTTTTAGACGGCCAACCGGTGCAGATCGCCGCCGAAGAGGTGCTGCCACACGCGGTGGTCAAGGACGAAGGCAACGAAGTGGTTGTGACAATTGCCGCCGACCCAAGAGTCACCCGCCCCTTGGCGGCGGGCGTGGTGTTGTGTGAAAACACGATAAACCTGTTGGGCGAAACGGATCTCTGCGGGGCGTACTTGCAGAACCTGCCCATCGTGCGCCGATTTCCTTCTTCAGCGCTGGGCGAGTTGAAAACGCGCGTGTTGCCAGACCTGCAAACACGCATGAAGGTGGATGTACAAAGCCAACGTCTGCCGCAAGTCACGCGCGATCTTGTGCCGCGCATTCAAATCGAACTGAACCACATGGGCACAGGGCTGTCGGCCATGGCCACGCTGGTGTACGGCGAGCCACCTTGCGCGCGCATCGATGAGGGGCGCTTGGTTCACCTAGGCGGTCCGGTGCCGGTTCGGGATGAGCCCACTGAACGCAAGCTCTTGCTGCGGTTGCGCGAAGAGTTGGATTTGTTGCCGGGCCGCCGGGTGCAATTTCAGGCAGACGACGCCACACGCTTCGCGGGCCGCGTCTCGCGCTTCCGCGGTCAGCTCACAGGCGATGCCGCCCGCGACATGGCGTCGCGCTACAAACTGGTTCCGCGCATGTTGGCTTCGGCATTGGGCGGCGCACAAACTGGGCCCGCGCAAATCTCGTTCGAGCTGACCTTCGACGTGGTAGGTGCCGAACGTGGGATCAGCACATCGCGCACCGTCAGCGCGCAATCCGTGTTGCGCGCCTGGGAGACAGGCTTAGGGTTGGTGCCGCTTGAGGGCGGTGGCTTTGCGCCTCTGCCCACGGATTTCCTGCAGAAACATGGCGAAAAATTGGCCGCCTTGCTGGCGGCGCGCGACGAACGTGGACATGTGGCGGGACACGCGCTGGCTGATTTGGCCCAGCTTTGCGACGAGCTCAATACGCCCAAGCCAGCGGCCCTGGGCAAGCTGATGCCCATGTTCAGCAACTTCGATCGGCTGCCGCCACCGCGGCTGCCTGCCGATCTCACCGCGCAATTGCGGCCCTACCAACGCCAAGGCGTGGCTTGGTTGCAGTTTCTGCAAAGCGCCGGATTGGGCGGTGTGCTGGCCGACGACATGGGTTTGGGCAAAACCTTACAGACCCTGTGTGCCGTTCAAGGCAAGACACTGATCGTGTGCCCCACCAGCGTGGTGCACAACTGGCGCTTGGAGTGCGCGCGCTTTCGCCCAGGGTTGCGCTTGTGCATTTACCACGGCGCCAATCGCAAACTAGATCCCCAGGCCGACGTCACCGTCACAAGCTACGCGCTTTTGCGTTTGGATCTGGAGATTTTGCAGCAAACAACGTGGCATTCCGTGGTGCTGGACGAAGCGCAAGCCATCAAGAATCCAGAAAGCCAGGCGGCACGAGCGGCGTTTGCCTTGCCTGCACAGTTTCATCTGGCGCTCTCAGGCACGCCGGTGGAAAACCGCCTTGATGAACTGTGGAGCCTCATGCACTTTGCCAACCGAGGCCTGTTGGGCGGCCGCGCACGTTTCGCGGACACCATGGAAAAACCGATCGTGGCTGGCGACGCGCAAGCGCTAACCGCCCTCCGCACGCGCATCAAACCATTCGTTTTGCGGCGCCTCAAGCGCGAAGTGGCGCCCGATTTGCCACCGCGAACGGAATCTGTGATGCACGTTGAACTCGACGACACGGAGCGCGGCATCTACGACACCGTCAGAGCCGCCGCGCGCAAAGACGTGCTTGAGCAGTTAAACACCGGCGGCGGCGTAATGGCGGCGCTTGAAGCCCTCTTGCGTCTGCGACAAGCGGCTTGCCACAGCGGCTTGGTGCCTGGGCAAACCGCCACTTCCTCGTCAAAGGTGCAACGCTTGGTTGATGCGCTGGCGACGGTGGCTGAAGAAGGTGGGCGCAGCTTGGTGTTTTCGCAATGGACTTCCATGCTGGATCTCATCGAGCCGGCTTTGGCCTCGGCCAACTTATCGTTCTGCCGGCTCGATGGCAGCACCCGCGATCGGCACGAGGTGGTCACGCGGTTTCAATCACCGGACGGACCACCCGTGATGTTGATATCCCTGAAGGCCGGTGGCACCGGTTTAAACCTTACGGCCGCCGACCACGTGTTCATCTGCGATCCCTGGTGGAACCCGGCCGCCGAGGCGCAAGCCGCCGATCGCACGCATCGCATCGGACAAGACAAACCCGTGTTCGTGTATCGATTGGTTAGCGTGGACACCGTGGAAGCCCGCATTTTGGATCTGCAAGATCGAAAACGCGCCTTGGCCGAAGCGGCGCTTGATGGTGCGGCGGCCGCCGCATCGATCACGAAAGACGATCTGCTAGCGTTGCTCAGCGACGCTTGACCGCTATGCCACCGGCGTCAACGCGCGGTCCAAATAACGCTTAATCCGCCCTCGAATGTCGGCGGGCAGGTCCATAAACTTCACCCCCATGCCAAGCTCCTCGTCCGGGTCAATGGCCACGACCTCACCCTTTACATCGAAGGGATCAGGATCGCTAGGCAAGGTGAAACGCAGGTTGATGATCGTACCCAGCGCAATGGGGATGGTTTTGTCCAGATGCAGCCCACCTTCGGAAAGGTTGCCCGCGCGGCGAAACACGCGCTCTTCCTCCGTCACTTCCTCAACCCACATCTCCACCGGCACCCGTTGGCTTCGGCGTCTCTCGTGGCCCCGTTCAGCGCCCGCAACCGCTCCGGCGCCCGTTTTGTCGCTCATGCTTTAGAGGGTAGCGGGTTCGGCCCCCGCCGCACAAGCCATCAGGGGCGCAAATCGCGTTGAATGCACCGATTGGCGGCGTGTCGGCATCATAAGTCTGCGTACGCCCCAGGGTTCACATGGCCAAAACACAAATCGCGTCAAAAGCTTCGAATCAGCCCCCGATTCCGATACCCGCGTTGACACCCCCCGGGGGGCCCCCTACCTTTGAGCCCAGATCGACGATGGACGTTGTGCGTTACTCAGAAGCGGACTTGCCGACGGTGTATGGACCGTTCCGTCTATGTGTGTATCGCGAGGGACAGGTCAGCGGCATTCCGGCGCCGGGCTCAACGAGCTTGGAGCACATGGCCATTGTTCGCGGCGATTTGCGGGACAAGGAAAATGTGTTGTGTCGCATCCACTCTGAATGCTGGACCTCAGAGGTGCTTGGCTCGCTCAAATGCGACTGCCGCGAGCAGCTTGAGTTGGCGCTGGAGCAAGTGGCGGCCGAAGGCAGCGGCGTGGTTGTGTACCTACGGCAAGAAGGCCGCGGCATTGGCTTGGGCAACAAGATTAAGGCCTATGCGCTGCAAAACGAAGGCGCTGATACCGTCGAAGCCAACATCGCGCTGGGCTTTGAAGCCGATTCGCGCAATTACGACATTGCGGGCGCCATCCTTGCCGATCTGGGTGTCAAATCCGTTCGTTTGATGACCAACAACCCTCTGAAGATGGATGGGTTGCGACAAGCGGGCGTGGTTGTGGCGGGGCGACAATCGCATTGGGTGGCCGAAAACCGGCACAACGCACAGTATCTTGCGGTCAAACGCCGCAAGATGGGCCACCACGCCGACAATTCCCCGCGCCTGTTGGCGCTGCCGGGTGCTAAAAAGCCGTAACCCCTTGGAGGTTACCGCCATTTTCACATCCGAAGACATTCGCAAAGCCTTAACCAACGTCAAAGATCCCGCGCTGGGCATCAATCTTGTCACCGCGGGCATGGTAAAAGACATCGCCGTTGAAGGGGAGACCGCGCATATTCAGGTTGAGCTGACCACGCCGGCCTGCCCCCAAAAAGCGAAAATTGAAGCGGATGTCATTGCCGCCGCGTTAACAGTTGCGGGGCTAAAAGCCGCCAGCGTCAACTTCAGCGCCAACGTGACCCCGAGGCCATCGGCCACAGCCGGCGGCGCCATGCCTGGCGTAAGAAACATCATCGCCGTGTCGTCGGGCAAAGGCGGCGTGGGCAAGTCCACCGTCACCACGAATTTGGCGGCGGCGTTGCACGTGCTGGGCGCGCGCGTGGGCATCATGGACGCCGACATCTACGGCCCTTCTGTGCCCCAGATGATGGGCGATCCCGATGTGTTCGCCGCCGGCAACGAAAAGTCGAAGATTCAGGCCGCGATTCATCACGGCATGAAGATCATTTCCATCGGCTTCTTTTTGGAGCGCGACCGCCCTGTGATTTGGCGCGGCCCGATGGTGCACAAGCTGCTGCAACAATTCATCGAAGATGTTGAATGGGGCGAGCTTGATTACCTATTGATCGATTTGCCGCCGGGCACCGGCGACGCACAGCTTTCGTTGTCGCAGCTGATTCCCGTCACCGGTACGGTTTTGGTGACAACGCCCCAAGAGGTCGCGGTGCTTGACGTGGAAAAAGCCTTCTCCATGTGGAAGCGCGTTGAAGTGCCGGTGCTGGGCATTGTGGAAAACATGAGCCACTTTTTGTGCCCTAGCTGCGGCCATTCCGAAGAAATTTTTTCACGCGGCGGCGGGCGCGAACTGGCCAGCCGGGAAAAGGTGCCGTTTTTGGGTGAAGTGCCCATTCAGTCGGCCATGCGCGCGGCCGGCGACGCCGGAAAACCTTTGGTGCTGGCCGATCCGGCTTCGCAGGCGTCACAGGTGTTTTTCTACATTGCCCGGCAAGTGGCCTGTGCGCTGTCTGTGCGAAACCATCCCCCTGAGGGCGCAGGCATTCGCAGCGGCAAACTTACCCTCATTCGCTAAAGCGCCCCTCATGGCGTTGCCTCTTAAGCGCGACAAAATCATTCGCACGCTTCGCCAGTGGCTTGCCTCCGGCCGCTATAAACCAGGGGACAAGTTTCCTTCGGATCAAGATCTGGCGCAAAGGTTCAAGGTCACCCACGTCACTGTGCGTGGGGCGCTGAAACCCCTGGTGCAAGAAGGGTTGCTTGACCGTCGCATCGGGTGGGGCACCGTGGTTCGCGATCCAAGCGCGCCTCAGCCTGAAACGCACACATTGGCCACCGCGGTGGGGGTGGCCGTTCCCGACCTGTCGATGTCTTTCTTCAACGATGTTTTGCGCGCCATCGAGTCCGAATTGCACGGCACCGGACACCCACTGGTGTTGGGGCACACTTGGGATCTGCCGGCGCGAGAAGCAACCGTGCTGCGCGCGTGGTTTGCGCAGGGGCTGCGGCGCATGATCATTACCCCTTCGGGGGGCTGCGCCGCTGTGTATGAAGAGCTTTTGGCACAGGGGGTTCGGCTTGTGTTCGTTGACCGCGATGAACCAAACCTGGACGTGGCCGCGGTGACCAGCCGCGACGAACGAAGCGCTCAGGACGTCGCCCAAAACCTGCTAACCGCAGCGCAAGGGCGTGTGTTTCATCTGGCGGGGCCCGCCAACGTGTTTACAGCCAAAGCCCGTCGCACAGGTTTCTTGGCGGCGCTGCAGCAAGCGGGTGTTGCCAAACGCGCCAGCTTCGTGTTGCCCGCAGGCTTTTTTATGGAAGACGGTTACCGTGCCACACAAACTTTGTTGGCCAGCAAGGGCCCAAAGCCAAACGCCCTTTTCGCTGCCAATGACGCTGTGGCCGTGGGCGCCTTGCGTGCGCTGGCCGAACACGGGCTTGAAGTGCCTGACGATGTCCGCGTGGCGGGTTACGGCGACACCGATTTGGCTCGCAACTTTGACCTAACAAGTGTGCGTCAGTTCCCCGAACGCATGGGCAGCGAAGCGTTGCGCTTGCTTTTGAGCCCGACCCCCGTGGGACGACAAGCTGGCGTTGTGCTTGAGCCCGAGGTGATCGTTCGCGGCTCAACGGACCTGCCGCAGGTCGCTTTGAAACGGGGACAAGTTCCCAGCGTTCGAAAGCCATAGCAGCACCGCACGCATCTCCAGGAGTTCGTCCAAGCACACCTGCAGAAGACTGTGCGGCAGCTCGGTTAAACTCAGCCCCTCCCACACAAATTCGCCCACACCTTGGTTCATCGACCGAATCCCGGACGTCACGACCTGGTCCCGGGCCCGCCACGCCCGCTCCACCGAGAGCTGCAGCGCCTGGGCGTATTCCGGGCGCGGCGTCAGTTGGTCCGGCCACGCCGGCGCACTTTGCCCAACTGCCCACAGCAGCCAACACAGGCCCGCCCAATCAGCGCGTGCTCGTTGAATCATCGCGCCCACGCCAAAGTTGGCAAGCGAAAGCGTCTCGTCGATGTGAACTGTTGTTAGTTCAACCCGGCCTTCTTCATCCTCATCCTCGATCTGAGCGTCTTCGCAACAAAGTCCCACTGGCCCTTCTGGCAACCATGCCGACAGATCAGGCGGCGCCCAAGGTTTGTCAGCCGCGCCAAACGCAGCAAGCGCTGTGCGCATAAGCAACAAACGGCTGGCATACACCCGCGCCACGTGTTGCACGTTTTGTAAGGGCTGAGCCGGGATTAGCTCCAACGGTTCGGACAGCGCCGGCAGCGGCGTGACATTCGGCAAAAAAGCCCAAGACGGACGAAACACTTGCAGGGCGAAGCGAAAGAACTCCGCGCTTTCCTCGGAGATTTCCGCGAGGTTTTGCACATCGGCCGCCAGGCCTTTATCCTCAGCCCGCTCCAGGCGCACAAATGCGCGCGAAAGCACGCTTTGTTTGTGTGAGGGTTCAATGGCAAGGCTGGCTTCGACGAGATCTCTCGCCACGTCGCTCCAAGCCGGCAGGGCTGTGGACAACAAACGCAAACATTCGGCGAAATTCGCACCGCAGATCAAACCATCCAAAATTTCGTGAAGCTTGCGCTCCTCTTTCTTGGCCAAGCGACGCGCTTCTTGCTGGCCTATCTCTGTGGGCTTGGGCAGTGCCCACAAGCGGTGGGCATCCACAAAGCGAGCTGCGGGTGCGCCGGTGGCCACGGCGCGCGCCATCGCCACCAGCGCCTCTCGCACACGGCCTTGCGCGTGCAAAGCCTCCGCGCGCGCGATCCAATGAGGCAGCGCTGCGGAGTCACCAAAACTTTCGACTTTGGTCAAATCAATCTCTGATTCGGTGAAGGCCTCACCCAGCTGGCGTTGCCAAACAACATGAACGCCAATTTGCAGCTTCCACGCCCCCACGCTTTGGCCGCGATCGTAAAGCCCTTGCAGCCACACCACGTCGCCATCCTGCGCCTGTGCACCCCATGCCGCGGCCTCGTCGCTCGTTAAACGCCTTCGCCAGGGCCCGTGAGCGACAATTTCAAAGCCTTCATGCACAAGCAGCGCGATCGACTCTTTGAGCTGTCCTTCCGTATCAAAATGTCGTGTGGCCACACGCTGCCCGACTTGATAGTCAGCTTCCTCGCTCACCGTGCCGTCTTGCCGCCACCAAGTCCACAAACCGAAACTCATGCCGGTGGCGCGATCAAAGGGCCCATCGTACCAACGCGCGCTGCTCTCCTCGAAGTGCGCGTTGGGCGGCACAAGCACAGGCCGTTCGGGACGGCGTTGCCCATTCGAGAGCAGCGCAAACCCTTCTGCGTCGTAAAACGTTTCGCCCGCAAGCACACCCAATTCAAACCGCGCTTGCATCCGCGCCGCGCCTTGGGGCACACAGCATCCACGCAAAGGCTCGTCGCTGCCCTCGCCCGCCGCGTGCGCCATCACCACGCCATCTAGGTCGCCTGCAACATAGTGCCCCTCGCGCGCCAGGGCGCCGCTGCGGTGATAACGTCGAAACGGCCCGTGCAGGGCGCCCGCTTCGTAGTGCGATTCCAACAGCAGGGTGCCATCCGCCCGCCACAACTTCACAGGGCCATGCGCTTGCCCTGTAGCGTTGCTTTCGACAAGTTGCCAATGCCCCTCATCATCGATCCACCGGGCCGCTGCGGGCACACCCATCGGCCGTTCGAGTTGTGTGGGCATGGCCCGAATTTACTTCAGACGCCTAAGGAAGGCATCTGTGGCGTGCGTTAAGGCGCGGCTTACGGCGATGCGGGCAGCAAAGGCTCTATCACCTCGGCGGGCGGCGGCTGTGGGGCTTCAGCGGGGGGTGCCGGCGGGGCCTCAGCAGGAGCCGCTGCTGGGGCCTGGGCTTCGGGCGCTTGCGGCTCGGACTTCGCTGCAGCTGCGGGAGTAGGCTGCAAGACCGTTGGGGCTGTTTCCGATCCGGTCGCCCGCTTTGCACGTTGCCTATACAAGCTTAAAACCACTTGAGCGTCGCGATCCGGAACCACTGTATGCACAAGATTCGCAAAGCCCTTGCGACGAAGCGTCAGCGTCACGGGTTGGTTGGATCGCGGCAAGCTGAGGTTCGCGGGCGTTGCGCCCAACAAGCGTCCGTCCGAAGCCACGATCTCTGCCTTCGTCGGCTGGGTTTCCAGGCGCAGGTCAATCGTGGCCGGCAATGGCGCAGGCGCGGTTGCCACAAAGGCAGGTGAACCCTCAGCAGGTGCTTCGCCAACAACAGGCTCTGACGGCGGTGGTGCCACCGCGGGGGTGGGCTGAAGGTCTCGAGGCGCCGCTTGGTCAACCGCCTGGTGCGGCTTAAGGCGATCGGCAGCCACCGCAGCCGCGCCAGCCATCAAAATGCCCGCAAGCAACCAGGCCACGTGACGGCCACGCGACCTGGCTTCACGCCGGGGCGCCTTGGGTCCCGTGCCGTCAACCGCCAGCGGCGGCACCGTCTTGAGCGGACTGCTCGCCGCTTCGGCCACTGACGATCCCTCGACCGCATGAAGCTCCCCCCAGGAGGCCAACGCTTGGATTTGCGTCTCCATTTGTGCGTCGAAAATCCCTGCGTCGACGCCAAACAAATCATCAAGCACACGCGGCAACGAACTGGGGGAAAAGTGCGACTGCGCCAAGAAGCCTTCCAACTCGTCGGCCATTTCCTTGGCGCTGCGGTAGCGTCGGCTCACGTCGCGTTCAAGCGCACGAACAACGATGTAGTCAAGCGCCGTGGGCGAATCCATGCGCTGCATCGATGGCGGGATCACAGGCCGATCCAGCACATTCTTCATGATGGTGTATTCGTTCTTGTCGAAGAACAAACGTCGCCCCGTCAACATCTCCCACAAACAAACCCCTAACGAAAACACGTCTGAACGCGCATCGATGTTATCGCCACGAATCTGCTCGGGCGACAAATAACTAAGCTTGCCTTTGATAAAGGCGTCCTGGCTTTTGTTGTCTGCTTCAACCCGTTTGCTCTCGCCCACTTTCGCTATGCCAAAGTCCAACAGCTTTACGCCGCCGGCGCGCAACAGCATGATGTTTGAAGGGCTCACGTCACGGTGAACGATGTTCAACGGTTTGCCTTGAGCGCCCGTGAGGCTGTGCGCATAGTGCAACCCCGTGGCGACCTGCTGCGCGATGTACGCGGCCACAGCTGGATTCAAACTTTTGCGTGCGGCGCGAAGTTGCCGCATCAGCAACAGCAGGTCTTTGCCGCGCAAATACTCCATGCTGATGAAGTAGCTGCCGCTGATTTGGCCAAAGTCGTAGCTTTGAACAATGTTGGGGTGGTTCAGGAGCGCTGAAACACGGGCCTCGGACACGAACATGTCAATGAAGTCCTGCGACTGCGACTTCTCTTTCAAAATGCGCTTGATGACGAAAACCCGCTGAAAGCCCTCCACCCCGTGGGCCACAGCACGAAACACCTCGGCCATGCCGCCGCGCCCAATGGGCTCAAGCAGGGTGTAGCGGCCAAACCGTTCGCCCGCGGGTCTTTCTTTCGATGCAACCACCTGTGGCCCTCGCATCGGCGGAAAGCCGGGCTTCCTTGAACTGAACAGTAAGCTTCATTACATGATATTGCGTTTCGTATTCGCGGCTCAAGTTCGCGGGGCCTACCGCCGAACTCCCGTGGTTCGGGTGTCATGACCAAGTCTCTACCAATGGCTGTGATTGTCGTGTTGGCCGCGGCGTGTGGATCCGACGCCGAGCTTTATGGCACGGTGGTTGAAAAGCAAACGCTTGAGATTGGTGGAATGGAGGCGGCCTTAAGCTTGGGTCGCGGTCAGCAGCGGGTGGAGCTTCTGGTGCCTGCGAACGCGCTGCCCACCCGCACGCAAGTAAGAGTCAGCTTGGTCTCGGGCGTGGCGCGAAGGGGCCGGCACCCCGCCGTAGATACGGCGGTGCTAATTGAGCCCCGCGCGCTCACGTTCTCGGCGCCTGTGCGTATGCGCCAATTGGTACCGCCTGCGCCGGTGGGACGTCGCTACCGCACGGTGGTGGTGCCTGAGGGCGCCTCTGCCTTTGCGGTTCGCGGCCCCGCCCGTTTGCTTGCCCGCGCCACCCCCGAAACCCTGGGTCTTGAGGTATGGGAGGGCGACAGCGAAGGTTCGGGGTTGTGGGGACTGAGCTTAGAGGAGCCGGGTGACGGTTTGGTGGCTGAAGTTCCAGACGCCTCAGCAAGCGAACGTCCAGCTGACGCGGCCCCCGCGATCGACGACAAGCCTATCGCCACGCCTCCGGACGCGGGTGCGCCACCAACCTATGCGGACGCAGGGCAAATTTCGACACCCGACGACAGCACAGGCTCCGGTGGAAGCGCTGGCGAGGTGCGCGTGGACGCCGGTATGAACGGCGAGGGAGGCAGTTTGGGAACCGGCGGCGCGGATGGCAACGGCGGCGCAGGCGGGTCGGGTGGGAGCACTGAACCCAACTACGACGCAGGTACCGGTGGTTCCGGAGGGACCGGAGGCACAGACGATACCGACATCCGTTACGACGCCGGCTCTGGCGGCACAGGCGGCTTTGGCGGCACGGCCGAAGTTTACGACGCCAGCGTGGGCGGCACCGGTGGTCTCTAGGGGTCGCATCGGCAAGGGCGCCTTGCCTCAACCGGGAGGAGCTGCCATGAAAGCGTTCGTCATTGACATGCATGTGCATGCATATCAGATTCAGTTCTATGCGAACCACGATCGAATTGCCCGACGAACAACGCGCTCAGCTATTGGAAATCGCAGCGCGCCGGGGGGAAAAGGGCTTTTCGGGAATCATTCAGGAGGCGCTCGATCTTTACCTACGCAGCCCCCAGAACTCGAACGCGATTGAACAAGCGCTTAAGAGCAAAGGAAAGTTTTCAGAAGACGAGGCCGATGCATTGGAAGCTTCGGTGCGCGAGCTGCGGGAGCACTGGCGATGATTATTGCCGATACAGATGTTCTCATCGATTTTCTTCGAGGGGCGAAGCCAAATGTTGATCGCGTTGAACTCGAATTGAAAACGGGAGAGTTTGCAACCACCGCCATAACCGCCTTTGAGTTGCTTTCGGGAGGGCGAACCGATCGGCAACGCAAGGCCATTGAAGCGCTGCTCGCAGCGATGACCATTTTGCCGTTCACATCTCAAGAAGCGACGGTGGCGGCGAAGCTTCGTGTTCAGTTAGAGTCTGAAGGACTCAAGATCGGGATGGCCGACACCATGATCGCAAGCGTCTGCCTTTGCCGGCGTTCAACGCTGCTTACCAGGAACATCAAGCACTTTTCTCGCGTGGCCGGCCTTCGGATCAGCGGGCACTACCCTTGAGATCCGTGGCGCCGCACCGAAGCCCCCCGCAGCAGATGTCGGCGGCGGGGGTGCACTCCGCTGAGCAACCTACTGCTGTGTAGCGATCGGCTTGCGGCCGATCCAGCGATCACGGCGGCTAAATGGCACGGCAGCCGCTTCCGCTTCGCTAACTGTGGATTTGTCCAACTGTGTGTTCTTGGTCATCGTGATCATGAACACCGTGGAGCTGCCTTGGCCGCCGATGATGACAGACCAGCCCAAGAACATGCGCCACATCCGGAACCAGCGCTGACCGTACTTGGCAACAATGGCGGCCTCGTTTTTGAGCCAATTTTCGTACCACTTTTGAATGGTCACCGCGTAGTGAACGCCGCAGTTTTCCACCCGATGCACCTCGAAGCCCGCCCGCTCGACTTGCGACACCACGAAACCCAGCGGGCAACTTGCGTCGGCGCCCGGAAAAATGTACTTGGCCATAAATAAGCCCCACACCAGATCTTCGTAATGCCAGGCCCGCCGAAGCCCCGCGATCTGAAGGTAAAAGATGCCATCGTCTTCCAACATGCTGCGCACCTGCAGCAGGAACTTTTGAAAGTTCTTGATGCCCACGTGCTCGGCCATTTCTAAACAAGTGATCTTGTTATATTTGGTGGCCGGCAGGTGACGATAGTCATCCACGATTACGTTCACGCGATCAGAAACGCCAGCCTTTTCCGCCCGGGCTTTCGCCCAATCGGCCTGCTCTTGTGCCAGCGTAATGCCGGTGCTGACTGTGCCGTGATGCTTTGCCGCGTGTGTGATCAGGGGCCCCCAGCCGCACCCAATGTCCAAATGCCGCTCGCCCGGCTTCATCTGCACGTATTGGCAAACGGTTTCCAGCTTGCGCTCTTGGGCGGCTTCTAGCGTTTCCTCCGGATCTTGGAAAATGCCACTGGTGTAGGTCATCGATTCGCCCAAGAACCAGTTATAAAAATCGTTGCCGCGGTTGTAGACGTGGGCGATGTCGCCTTCGTCGGCTTTCACGGTGTGCGTAACGTTGGTGCCGAAGAACTCGCGGAAGTAAAACTTCACGTCGCCCCAGGTGAACGCAAACTTAAACAAACGGTTGCGCCTTAGCATCACCTCAAAAAGGTCGCGCTTGAAATCGAGCTGTTCGGCCATGTAGGCCTCGTACAAGATCTCCATAGGAATCCGTCTGCCCTGCCACTTTTGTGCCTGCTTGGGATCCTTCCATTGCACAAAGGGCTGCCAATCTTCCTGCGGCCCCATGTCGCTAGCGTGCGAGCGATACACCAAGTACATCAGCGGGGCCAAGACGCCCAAAGCCGGTACGGCCAGCCAGCCAATTGCGGCGGCCCCCCAATGGCCACCGCTGGCAAAGAAAACACCGATGGCCACCAAGGTGGGAACCAAAAGCAAGGTGGCTAGACGCTGTTCAAGCAGCCAGAAGATAAACGGCATGCCATGCGAGCGGCCAACTTCACTATGTGACGAAGCGTTTTTCGCCGGAGGGGAATGGCTTTGCGCCGACAGGGGCAAGGTGTCGAGAGAGACTGGGTCAGACATGGGGCGGGACCCTATCACCAAAACCGACGCGATCTCAACGCTGGGCTGGGATGAGGTTGAACGTGCCTTACCGCGTCGGGCACAAAGTGATGCTTGCCAAATATTTGGAACACAACTGTGCGGCGCGGCGGCTAAAATGGCTCGCGCGGCAGGTGCGGCGCTGGCTTTACGGCCTACACCTGGCATCATCAAGTCCAAACCTATCCTATAAAAGATGTCCTATCCCACTTGGCTAAAAACTCACGCCTTCCGATTCGTGGGCATTGTGGTACTGAGTGCTGTGGCGTGGAACTGCGCCATCTCAGAAGACGGCATCGATCTGCGGCCGCAAGTCCAAGAGGACGGCGGCAATCAGCCGCCACCTCCGCCCGACGACGGCTCTGAGAGGAAGGTCTTGGGAACAGCCTGCCAAGCGCCAGCCGACTGCCAATCTGGCTTTTGCGCACAGGGCTTCTGTTGCAACAGCCCCTGCACACCCGGTTGCGCTTCCTGCGGAATGGAAGGCATGGAAGGCACCTGCGCCCCCCTCGCTCCGGGGGCGCCCCCGCGGTTGGTCAACGCCTGCCCAAAGGAAGCCGCCAGCACCTGTGGTTTCGATGGCAGCTGCGATGGCGCGTTCGGCTGCCGCCAACACATCGAAGGCACGCCATGCGGCCAGAGCACCTGCAACGATAAGACAGAAAACCCCGCGCCGGCTTGTAGCGGCACGGGCCAGTGTAAGGCCTCGGCGCCACGTCCCTGTTCACCTTATTTGTGTGGTCCCCGCGCTTGCGCCACCGAATGTCGGCGCGACGACCAGTGTACTGACGGCACGGTGTGCTTCCAGGAAAAGTGTCAGGTGGCTGATGCGCCGCTTGTGCGGAGAACGCCAGGAGCCCCCCAGATCGACGGTTTACCGGACGACAATGTATGGAGCCTTGAGAACTGGATTCCCGTCTCGCGGCTGCTCTCGGGAAGCGTCGGCAGCCCAGCGGACCTCACCGCCCGCTTCAAGGTGCTGTGGACCCGCTCGGAGCTATTCATAACCGTTGATGTTAACGACAGCTCGCTCGTCAACGATTCGGCGGATCCCCTGCAAGACGACGCCATCATGATCGTCATCGATCCGGGGAACCGGCGCAGCCAGCAATTCGATGACACCCGGGATGTGCGCTACGTCTTCGGTTGGAACGATGGCGACTTCACGGCCAATGTGCCTGAGCGTAAACAGGCCGTAGTCTTCGCCTTCCGCAATGACCAACCGCGCGGGTACGCCTTCGAGGCGCGCATTCCCTGGCTGTCCTTAGGCGTTAACGCGCCCGCGGAAGGCATGCGCCTTGGCTTTCAGGTCGCGGTGTTCGACGACGACGACAACAACAACCGCGATGCGGTCGTGGCATGGATGGGCAGCAACATGGATGCGCTGACGCAACCCGCGCTGTTTGGACAGCTTATTCTCGGACCCAGCCAGTAACCGAAAAACCAGCTTCATGCACCGTTCGATAGCGCTCAGGTCTTAAGCGAGCGCTTTTCGCTAACGAGCCGGCTTGAGCTGCCAGTCGATGTAGGAGCACTGCGTTGAAGCGAGTCCTGCGCCTAACTTTATGTGGAGGCAGCCAAGCAGCCAACTAAGGAATCAGCCGTCAGCATCCGATGTTTTAAATGTGAAGCCTGCAGCAGCGTTCGATGCCACGGCCAAATTGGGGGGTGAAAACCGAAACGCGATGACCATCGACGAATGTTTTCAGCGCGTGCTTTCCGGCCTGAAGGTGGGCGACGTGGTGCTGCCAGCCGCCCCGGTCGTGCTGACGAAAATGCGCGCGGCCATGCAGAGCCAAACCGTTGACGCCACGCAGATGGCAAGTTTGGTGGCGCAAGATCAACGGCTGGCGTCCGAGGTGCTTCGGCTTGCCAACACCGCCCACTATGCCCGCGCCGGGCGCATCAGCGACCTGCAGGCTGCCGTCACGCGCATCGGTTTTAAGCAGATCCACCAAATTGTGGAAACCGTGCTACTGCGCTCAGCGTTCAGCGTGCGCAACCCTTGGACGCTAAATTGCCTCACTGAAATCTGGCGCCGCGGCGTGGCTTCGGCCTTGGCGTGCCGGGCGCTTGCGACGGCCCTGCCCGCGACCGCGCGCATCGATCCGGGCGTTGCCTATCTCGCGGGGCTTTTCTGTGATGTGGGGGCTTCGTTCCTGCTGTCTATTCTGGATGAGGAACAGGTGCCATTCGATGAAACCTTTGACGAAGCCGCACTTGCCGTGGCTTTGGCCGCACATCACCAAGGGGCCGGCAAACGCCTCATGGAAGCCTGGGATATGGACGCTTTCGTTCAGCTGGCAGCGTGCGCACATCACCCCGAGTCCAAGCAACTGACAGGGCCCGGTATGTGCAGAGCCATTGTGGGCGTAGGTTCTATGGTGGCGGATCTGTTGTCTCTGCCCCCAGATCTTACCTGGACGCGGCCGCTGCTTGAGCACGAACGGAAAGCGTTGTTGTCTGTGCTTCGACTGCCAGCGGCGCAACTAGAAAAGGTGGCGGAAGCCATCAAAGCTGACTTCGACGCCATCACCAACGCCAACTAACTGCGGTGCGGGGCCGTTCGTCACGGTTTGGTCAGAGTCGCTTCACACCCTTGTCAGAGTGGCGGGCAGCGCAAGCGCCACGTCTAAAGCCGCGGCATTCTTAATGAATGAATGACATACAACACCGCCCCATCGATTGGACCAACGCCATTTTCCTGGCCGCCGTTCACGTGGTTGGGGTTGTTGGGGCAGGCCTGTATGCCTGGGCTTATGGCATCTCGTGGCCGATCGTTGGGATGGCGCTCGCTTGGACCGCTCTCACGATCTTTGCGATTTCTGCGGGCTATCATCGTTTGTTTTCTCACAGAACCTACGAGGCGCACCCAGCGTTCCGTGTGTTTCTGCTTATGTTTGGCGCCTCCTCGTTTCAAACATCCGCGCTCACCTGGTCGGCCAATCACCGCCGCCATCATAGCCGCACCGACAGCGATGAAGATCCCTACGACGCCCGACGGGGGTTTTGGCACGCCCACGTCGGTTGGGTGATACAAAGCAACGATCCCAACAAACCTTTGATGCAGGTTCCTGATCTGGAAGCCGACAAATGGCTGCGCTGGCAACACAAACATCATGTGCTTCTGGCCGCCACGGTGGGCTTGGTGGCGCCTACGTTGATAGGGTTGGCCCTGGGTGACGCTTTGGGCGGCTTCTTGCTAGGCGGCGCTGCGCGTTTGGTGTTCGTATATCAAGTCACGTTTGCGGTGAACTCTTTGGTACATATGGTGGGCACCCAACCTTACTCCGATCGCAACAGCTCTCGTGACAGCGTGATTGGAGCGCTGTTAACCATGGGCGAGGGTTACCACAACTTCCATCACACGTTTCCGGGCGACTACCGCAATGGCGTCATGTGGTTTCAATTCGACCCTACGAAATGGGTCGTTTATGCACTGTCGCGAGTGGGCTTGGCAACAAACCTGCGCAGGACGCCGGCCCCGGCGGTTTTGCGGGCGCGCGCGCGGATGGCGGCAAAGACGAGGCTGACCTCGCAGGCCTTGCCCAGCGCCATCGAAACCCTGCGGCAGACGAGCACACGACGCCGCGTGGCCCGCGCCTAAGCGACTTCACGCGCGGGTTAGCGCCTGCAAAATGCGCAAACAACTCCAGCGAAACGCAGCTTCGGCGGCCTCGGGGTGTAGCTTCTGAATCGCCACGCCCAACTCAGCGGCCACGGCAATGAGCGCATCACACAACGTGGGACGGCCTACGACCCACGTGGGCTCACAAAGCCCCTCGAATAAGATTTTGGCATCCCCGCCCAGCGCGACTCCCCATAGGTACGCAAGCCGCTGCGAAGGCGTGCTGGCCGCAACAACGTCCAGCAGACGGACCTCATAAAACGCGCGCGCCACGCCCCGTTGCCGTGCGGCACGTGCACCCGTTGTGACCCACGCAAGATCAAGCGCGCCCGACCAGTCTTGTGGCAGCGAGGCCGACAAGATGGTTTTGGCTGCCACAGCCGCCACCATTTCACCCGAAAGCGAACTCACGCTGCGGCTCAATTGGCCCTCGCCATTGATTTCCAAACGCTTCCAATGCGACCCCAGGCTGATCACGGATCCCCCTGCGGCAACCGCTTGCTGTCCCCACAACCCCAAACATAAAAGCTCTTCGCCGCGCACAAGATCCAAATGCGGCAAAGCCTCGGCGAGCTCTTCCACCTGTGCGCCGCTTGCGGGCACGTCGCCAAAACGCACGCCTGGCACAAACACAAACGGCAGCGCATGCACATGCGGCAGCTCCCGGCGTTGGCTGGCCGCCGCAAGATCAAATAAAGACGCCGGGCCCCGAACGTGGGCAACCGCAAGCAACCCCGACGGGCTCGCCACCATGCCGCCAGCCACAATCACACGGGGCTCGAAGCCCAAGCTTTCACAGCGCGCGACCACATCGCCCAGCAACTGCGCGATGGCTTGAGCCACGTCCCCCCCGGCTGCCCCGTCGCGCGCGCCAACGGCAACTTTGGCTTCGGCCACCACGTCGCCATTGGCCCGTGTGGCCCATACGCGGGAGTTGGTGGTGCCTCCGTCGAGAATCAAGACCACGTCAGTGGGTTGCAAAGTCATGGCTTCGACAAAAACTTCGCCAAGATTGTTTTCACGCCAACCGCCGCAAACCTCATGGTGACCTTTACGTCCCCACCCGCCGATTGCCATCCGCGCACCTCGCCCACGCCAAACTTCGGGTGTCGCAGCTTCGCCCCAATTCGTAGGCCCAAGTCCGAAGACAAGTCGTCGTAATGAACGGTTAGATCCGAGCCATTGGCGTTCGGCGACGCCTGCTTGGACTTGCTGGGCGCTGCCGGCATGTGCGCGAACGGATCGGCCACAGGCACATCCATTTGCGCGTCCACCCACGAGGACGGCGGGCGCCCCCCAGGTGCCGCGCCACCACGGTTCCACTGTCCGCCCCACGGGCCTTGCCCCTCCGAAGACGCCCCGTAATACGAGGGGCGTGGTTGCACGATGCTCTGCACACAATCGAAGGGCACATCTCGCAAAAACCGGCTGGGAATGCCACCTAGGGTTTGTCCAGCCAAACGCCGGCGCCGTACGCGCGAAATGAAGAGATGATTCATGGCGCGGGTCACCGCCACATAACAAAGCCGTCGCTCCTCTTCCAAGGCGGCATCGTCATCAATGCTGCGTTGGTGCGGGAACACGCCCTCTTCAAGTCCGGTCACAAACACCTGAGGGAATTCCAAGCCCTTGGCGGTGTGCACGGTCATCAAGGATATGGCGCCGGCTTCGGGATCAAAGCTGTCAACGTCTGCCACCAGGGCCACGCGCTCCAAAAACTCGGCAAGGTTTGGCGATTCCGCTTCGGCCTCGTATTCGCGGATCTGCGCCACAAACTCCATCAAGTTTTCCAGGCGGCCTTCGGCCTCCAACGATGCATCTTGTGCCAGCGAATCGCGATAGCCCGAAGCATCCAAAACCTGTTCCGCCAAATCGGCGGGCCCCATGCCTTCATGCAAACGTTGCCGCAGCCCCAGCATCATTTGGCAAAACGCTTCAAGCTTCTTGCGCGGGCCGCTGCCCAAGACATCAGGCGCCTTGACGGCCATCGCCAAGGCGTTCCAAAGCGAAACCTCCTGCGCATGGGCAAGCTGTTCGCACTTTTCGATGGTGCTGCCGCCAATGCCACGCGCCGGCGTGTTGATGATGCGGGCCAAGCCAATCGAATCGTCGGGATTCAAAAGCACGCGGAGATACGAAAGCACGTCTTTGATTTCGGCGCGGTCGTAAAACCGCGTGCCGCCCACCACGACGTACGGCAGATCCAAAACCCGCAGGGACTCTTCGATCACGCGCGATTGCCCATTGGTGCGGTAAAACACTGCAAAGTCTTTGGGGGCTGCGCCTTGCTGCAATGCTTGATGAATGCGCGCCGCCACAAATTCCGCTTCGTCGCGTTCGGTTTCGCCTTCGTACATCACGATGGGATCGCCCGCAGACGACGAGGTGAAGAGGCGCTTGTGCCGTCGTTCGGTGTTTTTCGCGATGATAGCGTTGGCCACCTTCAACACGTTTGCCGTGGAGCGGTAATTCTCTTCTAGCTTCACCGTGCCCGAGCCTGGGTGATCGCGTTCAAAATCCAAAATGTTGCGTATGTCGGCGCCTCGCCAGCGGTAAATGGATTGGTCTTCGTCACCCACCACGGTGATGCTATCGGTGGCGCGCGAAAGGTACCGAACCAAGCGATACTGCACATGGTTGGTGTCCTGAAACTCATCCACCAACACGTGATCAAAACGGTGAATCAACTCGTCGCCTGCGGGGGTCCCGGGCAGGCACAGCTTCAATGCTTTCAGCAACAGGCCACCGAAATCCACCGCGTTGGCAGCCTTCAATCGCGCTTCGTAGGCCCGGTAGGCCTTGGCGATCATGTCCTCAAAAAAATCTGCGGGTTCAAACTTGTCGGCGTCGATGCCTTTGTTCTTCGCGCGATCAATGGCCGACAGCACCTGCCGCACGGGAAATTGCTTTTCGGGCACGTTTAAGTCGGTGAGCACCCGCTGCATCAGGCGGCGCTGATCGTCGGTGTCGTAGATAACGAAATCCTTGCGAAGACCTAGCGCTTCACCGTATTGGCGCAGCAGCCGCGCCGAGAGCCCGTGAAACGTGCCCATCCAGAGGCCGCGCATCAAGCGATCACCGCCGCCCATCAGCTTGGACACACGCTCACGAAGCTCGGCCGCGGCCTTGTTGGTGAAGGTCACAACAAATAGGCGATGAGGGTGCGCGCCTTCGGACAACAGCCGCGCCAACCTATACGTAATCACCCGGGTTTTCCCCGAACCGGCCCCCGCCACAACCAGCAACGGGGCTGCGGGGTACAAAACCGCCTCAAGTTGCGGACCATTGAGGGTTTTCGACAGCGTTTCGCGCGAAAACCGACCCGCGTTTGGCACGGGACGCGCCGCAAAAAGATCCAACGATTCCACGGACCCTTTATGGCAAGGCTGGTCCGATTAATCCATAGAAGAACCCTCTGATCGCACAAAACGGTGGCACGGGGCAAGCACCATTGCGCTTACGCAGCACTGTCACGCCCATCGAGCGCAAGATGGAGCGCGCGCCAGGCGGGCAGGATGGCCAATTGCTTGACCATCTCGCACCCGAGGTCACGCGGGAGAAGCTAGACGAGGCGGCCAAGGAAGCCAACCGGCGCGTGGCCGGTCATGAGCTCCCCAGAACCTCGAGTGAGCGTTTCACTCGTTCTCGATATTATAGCCCTTTGGCCTTCGCGGGCGGGACCTTTGGCTCCGTGGCGGTGGCCATGGACGCGTCAGCACGCCGCACCACCAAAGTTTGCAACGTTTGCACCTCGTTGGTCTCGCGCGCGAACACTTGGATCAAGTTGCTGCCAGGCCATAGCGGCACCTCGGCGGAAAACGGCAGCTTTTTGGGATCACCGTCGTTGCGAAGGTAGAACACTTTGCGGGCGGGCATTTTGGCGTCGCGGTTCCACACGCTGATGAACACATCGCGCACCTGACGATCGTCGGTGGCTTGGCCTTTGACCGTTACCGTAGGGCTACTTACAGAGGTGGGTGCGTGCGCCAGAAGCACAGGCGGCGTCACCTGCCATACGGGATCGTACTTTGGCTTGGCTTGTCCCCCGGGCTGCAAATCAGCCGTGGTTACAAACGCCGGATGTTCGTCTTCAAGCAACACACGCGTAAACGCACCCAACCGACCGGTCACTTGAAAGGCGGCGCCCTTGGGGGCCTGCCCCACCACCAAAGCGCCTTCCATAGGCGCTTCACGCAACAGTGCCGTTGACTTGGCCACCGTGGCCGTTCCCGTAGCGTTTTCCGTGGCACGGCCCTCGTTGGCCACCTTGACCTTGATCTTGTCGCTTACGGCTTCGCCCAGAACACGGTCTATGACCGACAGCTCGATCGTGTACTCGCTGCCGCGGAACTCCTGTCCCACCTCGTACACAAACGACACCGGCCATTCTTCGCCCGGCGCCAACTCCTTGTGCTCGAAGCGCCCTTTGGAGATCAGAATGCCATTTTGGCCGGGGCCGTTGCGAATGGTGGCTTGTGGGCGCAAAGCGGCGCCCGGCCCGATGTTTTTAACTTTCACGAGCATGCGAAGCTTTTCGCCCACCTGGACGCGGCCATCTTGGTTGGCGCCCTCACCATCGTCTATGGTTTGGTAGTTATAGGCAAACAAGGGGCGGTCGCGGCCCTGGATGTCCAGGTTCAAGGCGCTGGCTTCCGATTCAACCGCACCCTGCGCCGAGATCTCGGCACGAATCACGTCCATGCGGGTGTTCATGCCTTTGGGAATGCGCACCGCCAGCTCGTATGATTTGCTTTCGCCAGGCTCGATCTTTCCAAACACCATTTCGTTTTCGTCGAACAACGAGTCTTCGCTCTTAAGCACCGCACGCACCCGGTAGGCCATGGTGTTGCCGGTGTTCTTCACGGTGCCACGCAAACGAACGCGGTCACCTGCTTTGACTTTGTTGTCGGTGCCCACGGTTTGCAGTGTGCCTTCCAGCCGCGCGGTGCCCTGATTTGCAGGCGCCGGGCTCCAATCCACGTTCAACTTCGACAAAGCCTGGGTAACCTT
Source organism: Polyangia bacterium (assembly GCA_038257535.1). Taxonomy (GTDB): domain Bacteria; phylum Myxococcota_A; class Polyangia; order Fen-1088; family Fen-1088; genus JAGTJU01. Next base: position 9,587 of record JBBSJE010000061.1, on the reverse strand, counting down.
GCTGTCCTGCTCAGCCCTCACCTGCTCAAGGTACGCTTTGGACTGCGTGACCAACTGCGTGCGCCGGGCGCTTTTCGCCTGCACCAAAAGATCGCGCGCAAACTCAATCGTGAAATCCACGTTCAATTTGTCGAGCTGCTCGTAATCCTCTTCTTCCTCTTCCGTCCCTTCAGCGTCGATCACGTCTTCTTCTTCATCCTCGAACGCCCGCTCAAACGCCTTGGCCGCCTGGCCGGGCGGTGGCTCGTAAAGAAACGCCACCGACTCCATCGACCGCTCGGCCTTGGTGGCCGTAGGGTTATCAAGGTGCCATTCGTAATCGGATTCTTGGCGGCGATGTGATGAGCGCTGCAGGTAAATGCGAGATTCATCGCCCTTCTTCTGCACCAACAGGCGATCCAGCTCGATGTCAGGCGTAACGCCCACGCCTTGAATGGAAATGTCGCCCGCGGTGAGATATTGGGCGGTGGTGAGCTTCAGGCCCAGTTTGTCGTCGCCGTTCTTGCTGCCAATTTTTACCGGGGCGTTGATGTCGAACAACATCTGCACCGAGCCTTTGCCGAAGGTGGTGTCGCCGATCACCACGCCCCGGTCCAGATGCTTCATGGCGCCTGCCACGATCTCGGAGGCCGAGGCCGAAGATTGATTCACCAACACCGCCACAGGCGCCTTCACATCGCCGCCGCGGCTGGCGTGCTCGTCGCGCCTTTGCGTGCCGCCCACGCCCACCATCGAAACCACAACCCCCGTTTCGATGAACGCATCGGCCACCTTTTGCGCCTGATCGTACAAACCACCCGGGTTCCAGCGCAGGTCCAAGATCACACCTTTGACCTTTTCTTTCTCGAACATCTCCAGCGCCTTCGAAAGGTCGGCGTCGGTGTTGGCGGTGAAGCTCTGGATGCGCACGTAACCCACTTTTCCGCCCGGTTGGCCATTCTTGGCCGGGGCCTGCAACACCTGAGCGGGCGGGTCGATCGAGGGCGGACGAATGGCGTCGCGCACGATTGTGAACTTTTTCGGCGTTTTGACGCCATCGCGCAGAATGTAGACGTCGACGGGAGAGCCCACGTCGCCGCGCAGCCGTTCAACCGCATCGGTCAGGGCCATATTCACGGTGGATTCGTCATTGATGCGAACGATGTGGTCTTTGGCCTTTAGCCCGGCGCGAATGGCTGGCGTGTTGGGCATGGGCTTGCGCACCACAACCCGGCTCTTCTTGTCCATGCCAATGACAATTCCCAAGCCACCGAACTTGCCCTGGGTGGTCATCCGCATGTCCTTGAAGCTTTCAACGTCCAGAAGCACCGAATGCGGATCCAGGGTGTAAAGCATGCCGTTGGTGGCCGCTGACTCGATCTCCACCAAACGGCGCGCTTCTTCGCTGGCAGCCACGGGATGCAGATTGGGCTGAATGAATTTGAAGATCTCTTGCAGTTTGCTGCGCAGGCTCCAAGGGGCGTCAACGCCGTCGAGGGAGAACGCTTTTTCCTTGCCGTTAACCCTCACCGTGACGGTTTTGGGATCCCGTTCAGGCTGCCGGTCGATCAGAATCTCGGGGACGTCGCGCTGCAAAAAATCCAGCGCGCCCACAAGCATGCGCTTTGGGTTCAGCCGGTTTTTGTCAAAGTAGCTCTCCCGAACGTGGAACAGCGTTTTTGTAAAAATCGGCAACTGCGAAAGGTCATATGCAGCCGCCTGGCTGCTAACCGCCGCCCGCAGAGGAGGGTTCGCCCCCAAGGTGAGGTCTTCACCGCGGTTGTAGACCGAAACCACTAGGGCAAGCGCACACGCCCCAACAAACACGAAGATCTTCCGAAAACGACGCATGAATGACTCCGGCTTGGGCGCTTGCGACGGATCGTCTGCCAAGTCCATATGAGAATGAATCATAGCCTCGGGCGGCCCACTACGCACCAGCCGGGCTACGATATTTGAACCGCAGGCGGACAAGGTGGCCACCTACATCGGCTTTGGTGTCAAATGCTCTGGTGAATTGCCGCCCTACCCAGCCCCCCGGTTTGGCTTTTGGCCTTGCTGCCCTTGTTTCGCTGCTTGTTGTTGCCAAGCCCATAGGGAAAGAACCGACATCGATCGGCAAGCATTCCCCGCCACCGCACGAAATCAACACGTGGGGTGGGCACGGCACAGGTGTGGCAATTTCGCGGGAGGTGTATGCCCACGTGGCTCAAAGCGCCGACCCGTGGGGGCTGCCGGTTCCCCCCCTTGCCCAAGCCCAAACGGCGCCCACGGGCGTGGGCGCTGGATTCGCCATTGTGGGTGCGGTGGCGGTGCTGGAGGGCGATGAGATAACCACCACCGCCAGTGGCACCGGGTACGGCCTCAACAAAGACAATCTTGCCGAGATCAGCAGCCGCTTCATCGCGGCGTTCGGCGACGATTACGACCAGATCGCTGTGTTTGTGGGCTTCACCGACCGCTTGTCGCAGCAGGCGCTCGCCTACCAACAGCCGGTGAAGAACGACATTCGCGGCTTGGGGCTGGGGATGTGGGACGAAACCAAGCGCTTCGGGTCGCCCAGTGGCCGCATGGAATCGATGCTGAACATGAAACGCATCAATCTCTATGGGCGTGATGCGGCCAACGATCCCGAGAACGATCTTTATTCGGTGTGGGCGCAAGAAGCGGCCCATCGATGGGCTGTGTACTTCAAATATCGATTTTTGAACGACACCTCGGACCGCACCGATCTGTTGCTGCGACAGAACGCTCATTGGGCGCCATGGGTGCATGCCGAAGCCTCATTCCTGGACGGTATGTCTTGGCAAAGCCAAAACAACGGCACCTACTTGCTCACCGAGATGAACAAGCGCTACAGCACCCTGGATCAGTACGCCATGGGCCTGCGAACGCCCCTCGAGGTGACGCCGCTATTCATGCTTGACGATTTCAAAGATGAAGCGGGCACCGCTGTGGCCCGCGAGGGGCGGTTTTCTCGTGGCCAGAAATACGCGGCCCGCCGCATAGACGTGACGATCGAAGACATCGTTCGCGCGATGGGCGCACGTACACCGGCCACCAGCCCGGCCGCCGAGGACCTGCGCATGGGGGTTGTGTTCTTGACGCCGCCTGGGATGGGATTAACGCCGTTGATGGGCGAAGCGTTTCGGGTTGAGACCACACGCGCCCCCTGGGACAATTTTTATAACGCTTCCGCAGGCGGGCGCGGCAAGGTGTGCACCGAGCTTTTGCACCCGTGCCGCGGACCTGCGTTCACGTTTGCGCCTCCGGTGCTCACTGGCGCCGGCAAGCCCACCGGCCTCGCGGCGGCCGGCGACAGCGCCACCTTAACCGTGGCAGTAAGCAATGTAGGAACCGAGGCCGGCACGGCAGATGTCACTGTTTCGGGCCAGCATCCCCTGTTGTTTTCACCAAACGTGACCTCGGCCCCGGTCGCCCCCGGGCAAACCGTTGTCCTTTCCTATCCGGTGAAAGTCCCGGACAGCTCCGCCTGCGGGGTGCCGTTCAAGCTCGATTTCTCCGCGCCGGGCCGCTTGGGCCCGTCCAAGGGCAGCCACACCGTGACCGTGGGCATGGCGCCGGGCCCCGGCACAGATTTCGAGGACCCCAGCCACGCAACAACATGGCAAGTGAACCCCGACGGAACGGACACCGCCATCCTGGGCGCTTGGCAATGGGGAGCGCCCGAACAAACCAAGGCGTTCGATTTCGTCTTGCAACCGGGCCAGGCTGTTTCGGGCACTCAGGTGTTTGTTACGGGTGCCGCCGCCGGCGCAAGCCCGGGCGACAACGACGTTGATTTCGACAACACACAACCCGTGGCGGGCCGCACCACGTTGCAGTCACCTGACTTTGCTTTGGCGGGGCTTTCCAACCCACGCTTGGCCTATCAGCTGCATTTCGTGGCCGCCGGTTTTGAGCGCGAAGTTTTGGTGCCCGGGCCCCAGGACACGTTTTACGTCCAGGCCTCGCTTGATGGTGCCCCATGGGTTGAGGTGGACCGTGTGCCCTCCAGTTTGGCCCTGGGGTGGGAGCAGCGTGTGCGGACTTTGCAAGACACGCTGGGCGCCGCCCTCGCCACGGCCACCAGGGTTCGTTTTCGCTTCGTGGCTGAAGATCATCCGTATTCCGAAACCGTCGTAGAGGCCGCCATTGATGATGTTTTTTTGCTGACTGACATGCCTGGTTGCGGGGGCAGCACCGTGGGGCCACCACAGCCGCCCCCCCAAGCCAAAGCCGGCGGCTGCCACTATGGAGGTCAAAGCCCTCCCGTTTCCCCAGCTGGGGCGACACTTGCAATGGCTGCGCTGGCGCTCGTGGGCCGCCGCAAACGAAGGCAACGTTAAGCCGATTTTTGCGCCGAAAGGCGCTCGGTGCGCGTGTAGCGGCCCAAGAAATGTTCAGCGGCCGCGGCAAGCAATTGCCGTTTTGGCGCCGGCATCGCATCCAGAGTGGACACCACCAACCGCAACCGCTCGTTTTGAAGCAAGAGGGTGCGTTTGAGTTCCACGAAACGCCAGAACAGCCCATCGACCACATCGCACCAGTTGTCAGGCCCGTGCACGCCGCGCGGCCGCTTGTAGTCGGACATGCGTAGCAGATAGTTGCTGGCGCAAACGTAAGGGTTGGTGCTGAACAATCCGCCATCGGCAAACAAGGCCATGCCGTAAACGTTGGGCACCATCACCCAGTCGCTTGAATCAACAAACATCTCCATAAACCAACGGTAGGCCTCGTCAGGTTCGATTTCACACAAGGTCATCAAATTTCCCACCACCATTAACCGCTCGATGTGGTGCGCCCAACCCAAACGCAGGGTCTTATGAATCACATCGTCCAAAGGCACGATGCCGGTGCGGCCTTCGTACCAAGCGGACGTCATGTGACGGCCGTGGTGAAAATGATTCTGCTGTGCCTGCCATGGGCCGTGCTGCTGATAAACGGCGCGCACAAATTCTCGCCATCCGATCACCTGACGGATAAAGCCCTCCAAAGAGTTCAGGGGCACCGAGCGCTGGTTGGCCGCCAGCAAACACTCTTCAACAACCTCGGTGGGCGTGAGCAGCCCAACGTTCAACAGCGGAGACAGCACGCCGTGAAACAGCGTGGGCGACCGGGATGACAAGGCGTCTTCGTAGTCGCCAAACTTTGCCAAGCGCTCGGCGATGAACCTGCGCAGCCATGTCAAAGCGGATTGTCGCGTGACGGGCAACCACCAACGTCCCTCCGAAAGTTGGCCGGGATGCTGTGAAAACCGAGTGTTCACCAGGCGGATGACATCCCGCACGTGCTCCGTGGGCGCCTCGTTAGGAACCTGCGGAACAAACTCGCTCTGTGGGAGCGGTTTGCGATTGTCCGCGTCGAAGCTCCATTTGCCCCCTTGCGGTTTGCCCGCGTCGTTCACCAAAATGTGCAGATTTTGACGTTGCCAGCGGTAAAAGTGCGCAAGCCGCGGTTTGCGTTGTTGAGACATGTACAACTGAGCCAAGTCCCTAGGGGTTAAAAACATCGGGCTCGGCAGAAATTGCAAATCGAGTTTATTGCGGTTGGCAAATGCCACCAGCCGCGCTTCGAAGAATTTGTCTTCCACCTCAAACATCATCAGACGCCGCAAGCGATGGCGTTTGACGAAGCGATCCAGCTTGTCTTCGTAGCTGTCATTCTGGGTTTCCCCGCCGTCCAGGTGGTGATAATCCACGCGAAAGCCCGCGCTTCTAAGCCCCTCGGCGTAGTGCCGCATGGCCGCAAGGAAGAACACGATCTTCTGTTTGTGATGCCGCACATAGGTGCACAAGCCCATGTCCTCAGCCATGAACACGGGCGCGCCCCGCAGGCTGGCCAAGTGGCTGCGGGGAAACAGTTGGTTTCCCAAAACCACCACACCGGCATTGGCTGGCTGACCCACACAACCTTGGATGCCAACCTCCCCTCGCGTGAAACACGCGAGCCTTAGATATGCCGCTATTGCAGGAAAATTGCGGATGGCATCAAGTCTTGCGAAAAAGTTACGAAGAGCAAACATGGGTTTAACCCTCCCGTCACCAACCCTGGTGTACCTTTTTAAGCGTGGTGAGGGCGGTGTGGTGGTGGACTCAAAACAAAGGAGACCGACGGTGTACGGGTTTGACGTAAAAGACAGGGGTAAGGACGGCCAGCAAGCGGTGGTGGCGAAGGCCAAGACGGCCACCAGCGCCAGCAATGGCTCGCAGGACATGTGGGACGGCGGCTGGCAGCAGCGCCGAGAAAAAGCTGCGCAGTTTTTGGCAAGTGTGGACGCGTCTATTGCAGCGCGCCGCCGGCGCAAAAGCTCCGGCATCATGTGGTGAGCTCCTAAAGAAGCACCACCCAAACGCCGGGCCTCACAGGGCTCGGCGTTTTTTTTTGTGCCTCGCACCTGGTGCGCACCGGCCCGCTCAGTTCAGCGAGAATTTGAAAATCCCCCTCAGAAAACCATGACCCGCGGCCTTGGGTGGGTAGCGATTTCGCGCACTTGGCGTTTGGCGTGGGATTTGCTCTGATCCATTACATGCATATGTTCAGCAGTGTTTTTAAACCTAGCTTAGCTGCGGCCATTTTGGCGTCCGTCGTATTAACAGGTTGCCCCTCAGGCGAAGAGCCTCCGGTGGTGACTTGTGAACTTGATGGCAAAGTGCACAAGGCCGGCGAGGGCTTCACGGCCCCGGATGGCTGCAACTCCTGCCAATGTATGCCCGACGGCAACGCGGCTTGCACGCTGGTCGATTGCATCGAGCCGGGTGAGCCCGGTGGTTGCAGCCACGGGAACCGCCAGTTTTCCGTCGGCGACTCGTTTCCTGCAGACGACGGCTGCAACACATGTTCTTGCACGAGCTCAGGCGTGGCGTGCACCGAGAAGGCCTGCCTGCCCAACACCGGGGCCTGCGTGCGAGGCGGCTGCTCAGGCCAATTGTGCGGCGAGAAAGCCGATGAACTTGTGTCTGACTGCGCGTTTCGGCAAGAGTACGCGTGTTTTGCCAAAGCCAAGTGCGAGCGGCAGCCCAATGGCAAATGCGGCCACACACCCAGCCCGGACCTTGACGCTTGCTTAGAAGACACGGGTGAACTTTGCGCCTACAACGGCGAATGGCATCGCGCAGGAACAAGCTTTCCGTCAATGGACGGCTGCAACACCTGCAGCTGTGGTGAATCGGGCGCTGTGGCATGCACCAAGCGAGCCTGCGTGCCCGACCAACCCAAAGCTTGCAAGCGCACCGGCTGCTCCGGCCAGTTGTGCGCCGAAGAAGAGCTCGCCTCCACCTGCGAATTTCGCCCTGAATACGCGTGCTATCAGGCGGCCACTTGCGAACGACAAAAGAACGGCCAGTGCGGCTTTACGCCCACCAAAGCGCTGGTGCAATGCTTGGCTGGACATGGCGCGTGCCAAGTGGGCGATCAAACCTACAAGCTTGGCGAAAGCTTTCCGTCCAGCGATGGCTGCAACAGCTGCGTTTGTACCGACGTGGGCACCGCGTGCACCTTGAAAGCTTGCTTGCCCTAATAGACCTTCAACGCAAGCGGCGTTCGGGCGGTTGAATCACACCGCCGCTTCAACGCTGCGTGGGTTGAACGCGAACGAGTTGGTAGTGCACGCCGGGCTGCAAGTAGCTGTAGAAGCCAAACTTTCCCCGCATGAAGGTGTTGTCGTTGGAAACCAAGGTGGCCACCGCCACGCCCGCTTCCTTGATTTCAATGCGAATGTTGCCGGGGCGGAACAGCAAACGAAAATCGTAGGTGGTGTTGTTTTTCCACCCCTGCACGCTGGTGGACATGGTGGCCAATGGCTTCACCTTTGCCGTACCGGTTGATTCCCAAAAATCGGCGCATTGATCGATGGCGCCCTGGGCCTTGGCTACCTTCAGTGCAGGACCAACTTTGGCCTCGCCACAGTCACTTGCCTGCGTGGCCTTCTTCCAATCGAACAAATAGAAGTTTTGCGGATCCTGCCACCCAAACACAAATCCTATGAGGTCGTCGTCGTCAGCGGTTTGCACGCTCATACGTCCGGTGATCTCCACAGCTTCGAATGCTTGTTCGTAGAGGTAAGCCGCGGGCAAACTTTTTCGCGTTTGTGTGGCGCTAAGGCCATCCTCCGCAACAATGTAGTTGGCAGCCACGGGAACAGCCACGTTTTGAAGCTCGAACTGGTGTTTCGACCACCCACTGGAAAGCACGCTGGGTGCGCAGGCGTTGTCGGCGCAGCCGTTGGTGCAGGCCAAGGCCAGCCACGCATCGCCCGTCAAAGCACAACGCTCGGCGGTCAAAAGGTCGCGGCAGCGCAGGGCATCGGGCATGCAGCGCACCGGCCCATCAACCGCTGCGTCCATGCCTGCATCTTCGCCAAACGCATCAACGCGAACGGCGGCGGGCGCATCAAAGCCCGCCATCATCACGTCGGCCACAAAGAAGTTGGCGTCCATGGCCATAACGCCCTGGGCGTCAGATGGGCTTGCCGGTTGATCCGGATCGCTGCACGCCGGTGCCATAGCCATGGTTGCAACCACAAGACTGAAAGCGGCGCCACGGCAATTCATGCCCTTAGGTGATCGAACGTTCCGCGCGCGATGTCAAGCGTCGCCGATAGCCGACGGCCTTTTCGCCATCGCTTAACGACGTTGGCGCGTTCCCGGCCCTGCACCCCCTAAAGCCGCGAAGGGATTGTTAAAAGGCGACTGTTGTGGGCGAGCGGGGGCGTTGCCTTGGGGGCGGGGTGCATCCCTGTGGCCACCGCCGGACCCAGGCCCTGGTCCACGGGCCGCGGGGCGAACGTCGCCGCCAGCTGGTTTGCCCCGGTTGCCAACGCTCGTGGCACCCCCATCGGTGCGCATGGTCAGCGCAATGCGCTTTTTGTCGGCATCCACTTCCACCACGCGCACACTCACCCGGTCACCCGGGCTCACCACCTCGCGAGGGTCTTTGACAAACTTGTCTGCCAGTTGAGAGATGTGAACGAGGCCGTCTTGATGAACCCCAATGTCAACGAAGGCGCCAAAATTCGTCACGTTGGTGACAATGCCAGGGCACACCATGCCCAAGGTCAGATCGGAAAGCTGGTGAACGTCAGCGCGGTAAGCAAAGCCCACAAACGATTCGCGCGGATCGCGGCCCGGTTTTTCCAACTCGGCCACCACGTCAGCAAAAGTGAACTCGCCCAGTTCCCCTTTCACTTCTTTGTCTTGCTTTAGGGTGGACACACCCGAGCCCAAAAGCCCCACCACCGAGATGCCCAAGCGCTTGGCAAAACGCTCCAGCACTGGGTAGCGCTCGGGATGCACCCCGGTATTGTCAAGCGGATTGTCCGAGCCAGGAATGCGCAAGAAGCCTGCGGCCTGTTCGTAAGTTTTCTGCGTAAATCGCGGCACTTCCAGCAGTTGTTGGCGGTTCTTGAACAATCCAGCTTTCACCCGGTACGCCACAATCGCCTTTGCCAGCGAAGGCCCAATGCCCGATACGTGCTCGAGCAAATGTGACGAAGCGGTGTTCAGATTCACACCTACCTGGTTCACGCAGGAATCCACCACGGCATCCAAGCTTTTCTTCAGACTGGTGGGTGAGACATCGTGTTGGTATTGGCCCACACCAATGCTCTT
>JBBSJE010000060.1:0-31553 GCA_038257535.1 Polyangia bacterium | reverse complement strand
GAACTGGACGTGTAGGCCTCGATACTCTCTGGCGTGGCTTTGAAAAATTAGCAGCTCTGTCCGAAGGCTGGCAAATGGCAACTATGACGAAGAATGCTGCGAAAAGATGAGATCACGAGTCAGCCTTGAAAGGCGGGTAGCAAATTAGATGAGGCAACAGCTCCCAGCGGGTAACAATTTAGACGCGGCAATGCGGCGTGGATTTCGCGTTGTCGCCCGACAAGCGTATGGCAGCGTTCGTGGCGCCGGGAAATGCCGCCACGCCAGGCCTCGATCAGCGCCAACTGCAACTGTTGAGCGTGAACAGCCTTGGTTTCGGCGGATGCCAAGGCGCCGGCTCTGTCCCCCCATTTCCCCCATTCCCCGCGCATCCCGACGGCGGCGTGCCGTTGCTTCCACCCATGCCCGCATTTGCGCCCGATGCCGGTGTGATCGGGGACGCGGGTGTGCCTCCAGCGGCCGATCCTCCCGGCTTGCCTCCGCCAGAGCCCCTCGAGTCCATGGTTCAGCAACCGCGGGGTGAGGCCATCGCCGTGGCGCTTGCCCCAGGTGGGCGCACCCTTGTGCAGGTTCGGCAGCCCGCGGGCCTCATGTTCTCAAATTCGGGGAAGGTGGTTAGCCTGTCCGAGATAGACCGTCGCGACAGTGGCCACGAAGTTTTCCACTCGAACGCGGGTGCTGGCATCGCATGTGCCTCGTGCCACCCCGAAGGCGGAGAGGACGCTCAAACCTGGACGTTCTTGGGCCTTGGCCCCCGGCGCACGCAGTCGCTCCGCGGCGGCATTATGAACACGGCACCTTTCCACTGGAACGGTGAACTACCTAGCCTGCAACACCTCATGGGGGAGGTCTTCCAAAAGCGCATGCAAGGTCCGCAGTTGTTGCCCGGCCACGTAAATGCCTTGGCTCATTTCATGGATAATATGCCGGGCCTGCCGCCAAAGCGCAGCGGCGCCGATCCAGCGGCTTTGAGGGGCAAGGCCCTGTTCGAGTCCCCAGCCACAGGATGCATTACTTGCCATAGCGGAGCTAACACCACGAACAACGCTTCCATGCTTGTTGGAACGGGCGAGCTCTTTCAGGTGCCAAGCCTCAAGGGCGTAAGCTGGCGCGCGCCGTTCATGCACAACGGCTGCGCCGATACGCTAACCTCCCGATTTTCAGGGGCTGCCCTTTGTTCGGGAGGCGACCAGCACGGTGTTATCTCCACGCTTTCGGCCGACCAGATACAGGACTTGGTTGCCTACATGGAAACGCTGTGAAGCTTGATCGCGCGGGCGGGGTCACCAGCTAGCCAACATTGTGGGGTCGTCGCCCCACGCACACGTACAGTCCCTTCAATAAAAGATGGGTCCCAACATCGGCGAAGCCGGCTGCAGTAAGCGCGGCATGTTGTTCGGCCTCGGTCGAGTGCAGCGCCGTGACCTGAGGCCTGTCGTTAGGTGGGATGTGATCGCAGACGATCAGCGATCCCCCTGGTTGCAGGAGGCTGCGAACTTGCCTGTACAACCCAGCAACGTGGCGCTTGTGACGGATTTCATGGACGGCCTGCATGGCAACTACGGCGTCAAACCGGGCGGCAATGCCCTTGTGCCATTCCGGCTGCTTGAAATCGCCACAGACGAATGTGGTCGATGGATAAGCGGCCAAGCGCGCGCGACTCATGTCGAGCATGGGCGTCGAGAAGTCGAAAAGGGTGTAGTTGTCCAGCGTGCAGACGCGCAGGATCGGGCTCGGGACGTCTTGCTCCCAGGTTTCGGTAACGTCGTTCATCAGTTCCTCACACGTTGAGCTGCGAGGCCGCCGCTGCGTTGCTTCGCGCCGTTTTGGTGGCCGCTTTGGCTTAGCGGCGGCCGTCGTTGCGCAATGTCTGTTGCGTGATTTCAAATCCCAGCTTCACAACTTCTGCAAACTCAGGCGTGCGGGGATCCAACGCTGCAACGCTGGCGCGGCTGTTTACGCGCACCTCTAGAAGAGGGCATTTCATCTTCTGGCTGTACACCACATCTTGGCCGCTGGTGTTGATGGCCAAGATTCGGGCCTTGGGAAACAAGCGGCAGGTGTCTTCCACCGGCACCGCCGTCATGCGGTCCGCACCCGGATCCACGTATCCCGACGCCACAGGGTCGAAGCCTTCAAAAACAAAAGGATTGGCCATGCTCCGCGCCACTGCATGTGCCATCACGCCTTGCCGGGCCACCACCAACCGCAAGCCCGTCTCATGTCGCTGTTGATAGAAGGTGGCGTAGGGCAGCGACAAAGCTTCTATGGTCACGCCGTGATGGTAGCGATGCAGCACGTCCTCGAAACGTTGCAGCTCCACCGCGGGCGTGGCGTTGGCGGCGGCTGCCGCGCCAGCGCTGGCGCCCAAAAGCAAGGGCAGGGTGCTGGCGCCGCCGGTGATTATGCCCGCAATCAAGGCGCCCAAAACGCTGCCTACCAAAGCGTTGCGTCCGGTTACCTCAGCAGTCTCGGCGCGGTATTGCGAAAGCAGTTGTTCGTATTCAGCGCGCACGGGCTTTTGGGGCGCGGCCGCATACAAGCCTCCCACCAGCGCGCCCATGCTGGTGCCCGTAACGCAGTCAACGCGAATGTTGGCATCGCCTACGGCCTGCAAGGCGCCCAGGTGAGCCACGCCCGCAGGCCCTCCTGCCGACAACACCACGCAGGTGGGGCGGCCGCTGTGGTCGCTCCATGTGTGCGCGCAGCCGCTGGCGAACATAGCCGCCAAACATCCGGCAAACAGGATGCTTGATCTCATCGTGCCTCGCCCCCCAATAGATGCACCTCAACCAGCTGCCGCAAGCGCGCGCGGGCCCTGTGCAACAACACGCGCTGATTCTGTTCGTTGATCTCCAACATGCGGCACACGTCGTCCGACGGAAGCTCCTCGATGTCTCGCAAGGTCACCACAACCCGGTAGCGGTCGGGCAACGCGGCAATGGCCTTGTCGATGACGTTGGTCATTTCGTCTCGCAACAGGATCTCTTCGGGTGATTCGGCGCCCCAAGAGCGCGGCGGTGTGGTCCACGCACCGTTGTCGCGAAAGTGATCCACTGTGATCTCAGCCTCCTCATTGCGGCCGGCGCCCAATGCCGAAAACGGGGTGCCCCGGCTTTCCCGCTGGCCGCGCGTTTTGGCTCGGTTGATCAAAATGGAAAACAGCCACGTACGAAACGACGACCGGCCTTCGAATTTGTCTAGCCCGTTGATCACCGCCAACCACGCGTCCTGCACCACTTCTTCCGCGACCGCCTGCGACGAAACGAAGCCTAATGCGATGCGCAACAGTGAAGCTTGGTACCGCTGCACCAAGCTGGCAAACGCCACGGCATCGCCACGCCGCAACTCGGCCAGCAGATGGCGTTCGTTGTCTTGGGCGGCTGAGCTGTGGCCGCTGGCGCCCGTGTCACCCGGTGAGGGCGAGGGGTGGGCCAAGGCCGTGGGCTTTGTCATTTACCCACGACCTTAACATCACACAGCCCCCGTGAGCGAGGGTGTCACCCCGGGCTGACCCGTGGCTCTGAGCCACTGATCGGCCCTCGTGCGATCAGTTGTTCTCGGCGCCCGCGTTGATCCAATTTTCGATCATTTTGATTTGATCGTCGGTGAGGCATTGGCCTTGGGCGGGGTTGCAGGCCGTGTTGTTGTTGATGGCGGGCATGCGCAGGCCGTTGCACGCGTTTGAGGGGCCGCGTATCCCCTTGATCTTCATAACCAAGGTGCTGGCGGCGGCGTTGCCTTTTTGCACGCGCGGGCCCGGGCACATGCCACCGCTCATCGCCATCAGGCGGTTGTACGCAGCCATCTTGTTCTCGTACTGCCCGGCATGACAGGTGCGGCATTTTTGGCCGAGGATCATGGAGTGCACCATCGTGAAGGTGGGTGCAGCGCCGCCACCGCTTCCTGCGGTTCCCCCGTTGCCGCCCATAGCGCCGCCGCTGCCGCCGGAACCACCGCTGCCGCCGGAGCCACCGCTGCCACCGGAACCCCCGCTGCCGCCGGAGCCACCATCGCTGGCCTCTCCGCCTTCGCCCCCCGCGCCGGGCTCGTCATCGCCGCTCGCTTCGCCTCCCGATCCGCCGCGCTCGCCTTCTGATTGCCCGCGGTCCCCGGCGTTGTTGTCGCCGCCGTTGTTGTCCTCGTCGCTGTCGTCGTCATTGCTTCCGCTTGAACACGCCGCCACAGCGAACGCACAAGTGAAAGACAACAGCACAATTCCCATCTTGAAACGCTTCATGGTCATGGCTCCTTCACGGTTGAAGGACAGCGCGACGCCCGCGAGAAAGCGCGAGGTCAGGCCATTCCTTCGTGCGGCGCACGATCTTGCGTGCGTCCCGGAAGAACTGTTTCTAAACGTCGAAACCCAAAATCGTCAAGGTTCTGCGATCTGGCTCGCTTAGGTTTTACGCCGCTTGTACGTGCGTACGCAGAACTACCTAATCCGCCCTGGCAGGCCCATGGCCTCTCGAATATTTAAGAATGTTGGTGTCCACTGATCGTCCTCACCTCTGACAATCAGCGTTTCGGTTTCTGACGCGTGCAAGGACGTTTTCGCCAGCGCATGAACGGCAATCAACGGCGCTTTGCCCAGTTTCGGAATCACCACCAGTTCGTGAAGCCTGTGTAGTTTGAGCGTGGCTGCTATCGCGCAAATGCGTGGTGTTTGCTCAGCTGCAGCCACCATCAAGAACACACCTGTGGAGCAAAGCCAGCGCGCCGCGCTTTCGCAGTACGCCTCTACGCCTCCACGCCATTCAAAGCGACAAGGTCCGCATTGTGGCTTGAGGCTTTGCACCGCCGCATTCGCAACGAAGTAGGGTGGTGTGCCCGTGATCAGTGGAAAAGTTTGGCCCTGCAGTTCGGCTGGCGGGTCGCGAAAATCGGCGTGGTGGAGCGTCACCCGGTTGTCGATGCCGTTGTAAGCCAGCGAGCGGCGCGCCAAACCCACGCTGATGTCCTGCGCTTCAATGCCCACGCCTAGAGCATTTGGAAACTTCCAGGCCAACATCATCAGCACCGAGCCGACGCCGCTGCCCATATCCAAATAACGCGCGGGAGGGCAGGGAACAAGCCGCGCGGCAAGCCAGGCGGTGAGGAGATCGTCCAGAGACCAACGATGGCCGTCCTGGCGCTGAAACACGCGAAAATTCCCGGTGAGATAACACAGGTCTTCATTGAGCCCAGGACGCAGATCGGCGCGGCCCTGATCGCCGGCAGGTTGCGGTCCGCCGGGGCACCATCCCGCGGGCCTGCGTGCGGGGCGCACCACGCCTGCTTTGGCGGGGTCGGCGGGGGCATTTCGGGCAAGCGCAGCCACGCGCCAAAGATAACAGCTGCTTCCTCACACGCTTGCGGGCGGTTGGCTGGCCACTGCGGCGGCCCGCACGCATTTTCCGTGGGTCGGTTTCAATTTTCGCTGTAACAATCAGGGCTGGCCCCAGACGACAAGAAACAAAGCGGGGCACCGCTTCGCCATGCTTACATGTCAGCAGTTTTCCGAGCGCGTGAATGCGCACCTTGATGGGGCCTTGCCTGAGGCCCATGCAGAACCCCTGCGGGCACACGCCGAGACCTGCGACAACTGCGCGCGGCATTGGGCGCAAAGTCGTGCCTTGGTAGTAGGCGTCAGGCGGGTGGGGCAACGGCCATCGCTTGTGTCGCCCTCGCCACAAATGCTGGCGGCGCTGGCTGCTCGCCAGACGCGTCCCACGCTCACTTGGGCCGCTTGGCTCAAGAGCGCTTTGCTGGCCGCCACCGTGTTGGTAAGCGCCGCCTTGGCTCTGAATCCTGCCGCCCACGCACCGGTGCCAGGGCCACATTTGCCTTGCTCTTGGGTGGTCTTAGGTGCCGCTTTTCTGCCCGTTGCGGTTGTATGGGCGGCCTTTCGTCGCCGGGAACAGAGGCTCACCATGCAAAGCGCGGCCGCGCTGGGGGCTGTGGGCGCGCTGGCAGGACAGCTGTTGGTGGGCGTGGGCTGCCCCGACGCGCATCTGCAAAAGCATTTGCTCCTGTCGCATTTTGCAGCGCTGGTGGTGGCCACGGCGCTGTGCGCCGCCTGGGCGGGGTGGGCACCTCAGCGCGCGCCGCTGCCGCGGTAGCCCGCCGCACGTAAGTGGCGCTCTGGGCCGCGCGCTTGTATTAGTTTTGCATGACCAATTCGCAAGCCACCAGTGAACCCACGACCGCCGTATTGGGCGGAAGCGGTTTTTACGATTTGCCCGGCATCACCGACCTTCAAGAGGTTGAGGTGAGCACCCCGTTTGGTGCGCCTTCCGACGCCGTCTTATTGGGGCGGCTGCACGGCCGGCGCGTGGCGTTTTTGGCCCGGCATGGTCGCAACCACACGCTGCTGCCCAATGAGGTGAACTCGCGGGCCAACATTTACGCTCTGAAAACCCTGGGGGTCACGCATGTCATCTCCGTGTCGGCCGTAGGCTCGTTGCGTGAGCAGATCGCGCCTGGCGACGTTGTGTTGCCTCATCAGTTTATCGATCGCACCGTTGACCGCGAACGCAGCTTCTTCGGCCAAGGCGTGGTGGCTCACATTGCGTTTGCCAATCCCATTTGTTTGCGCACCTCAAGCGTCATTGAAGCCGCGGCCCGCAGCGTGGGCGGTCAAGTCCATGTGGGCGGCACTTACCTTTGCATTGAGGGCCCACAGTTCTCCACCCGCGCCGAGTCCGAGTTGTGGCGCCAGTGGGGCGCGGCCGTGGTGGGCATGACCAACTTGCCTGAAGCTCGTCTGGCCCGCGAGGCCGAGCTGTGTTACGCCACGCTGGCGTTGCCCAGCGATTACGACTGCTGGCGCGCGCACGACGAACAAGTGACCGCCCACGAAGCGTTTGCCACACTCAAGCGCACGGTGGACAAAGCCAAGGCCATCGTGGCGCAAGCGCTGTCCACGCTTGACGCGCACGCCAGTTGTGGCTGCCAAACGGTGCTAGACGCCGCGCTGGTGACGCCACCAGGCGCTATTGGCGATGCCGCCAAAGCGCGTTTGGCGGCAATATTGGAACGGCGTTTGGCGGCCACTGACTAGGGGAAGTTGCGCGATGGCAGCCCGCGTGGCCGTGTGCGTTTTTGCCAAACCTCCGCGTCCCGGGCAGGTGAAAACGCGCTTGGCCGCAGAGCTGGGCAACGAGGCCGCGGCCCATCTCGCGGAGGCGTTCTTGCGTGACACGTGGGCCATGGTGAAAAGTTTGCCCTGGGCCCAACCCGTCTTGGCGGCCACCGAGACCACGTCGCAGTTGTTGACCTTGGCAGCAGGCGATCCCCTGTGGGTGCAAGGCCCGGGGGATCTGGGCGCCAAGCTTGAGAGCATCGCCGAACGCGCCCTAGCGGCGGGATTTGGTGCTGTTTTGGAGATCGGCGCCGACAGCCCGGGCTTGCCGGTGGGGAACCTGCAAGCCGCAAGTGACGCCTTGG
The DNA here is from genome assembly GCA_038257535.1 of Polyangia bacterium. Classification (GTDB taxonomy): domain Bacteria; phylum Myxococcota_A; class Polyangia; order Fen-1088; family Fen-1088; genus JAGTJU01. The sequence continues at coordinate 24,125 of JBBSJE010000060.1, read as the reverse complement.
CAAACCACGAAGCGGTGCTTGGCCCCAGCGACGATGGGGGCTTTTATGTTTTGGGCCTCACGCAGGTTGTTCATGAGATGCTCAGCGACTTGCCCTGGAGCCAACCCAACACTGCGGCGCAAACACAGGCCCGCTTGCAAAGCCTGGGCATGCGTGTGGCTTCTGCGCCAGCGTGGTTCGATGTGGATGACGTGAACGACCTACGCCGCTTGAAGACGTTGATCGCCGAAGGGCGCATTCAAGCGCCGCACACAACGGCCGCACTCACGCAAGTTGCGCTTGGAGGGAACGCGTGAATGGCATGCAACTGAGCGTGGTGATCCCCACCTTGAACGAAGAGCGCAGGTTGGGGCTACGCTTGCAGGAACTGCTGCAAGACCCTCACGTGCAGCACATTGTTGTCGCCGATGGGGGCAGCGATGATCAAACCCGCGCTGTGTTTTATGCGCACAAAGTCAATGACCTTCAAGATCGGCTGGTGTGGGTTGCGGCCCCGCGCGGCCGCGCACGCCAGATGAACGCCGGTGCGCAGGCCGTGGCCGCCACCACCGATGTGTTTTTGTTTTTGCACGCCGACGTTCAGCTGCCGCAAGGGTTTGCAAAGTCGTTGCTGCAAGCGTTGCTTGATCCGCAGGTGGTCGCGGGGGCCTTCCGCACGTGGACGGTTGACGATCGTGCCGCGCCTGACCGCCGTTGGTGGTCGCCGCTGCTGCATTTGGCCGATCTGCGCTCGCGCACCAGCCGCTTGCCATATGGAGACCAAGCGCTTTTTGTACGCCAGCCTGTGTTTGCGCGTTTGGGCGGTTTCCCTGATCAGCCGCTTATGGAAGACCTCGAGCTGTCGCGTCGCTTGCTCCGCCAGGGCCGCGTGGTGGTGCTGGCCGCGTCGGTGCACGTGTCGGGGCGCCGCTTCCTGCAGCGGCCGCTCTACTACACATTTGTCGTAAATGTGTTTCCAGCCCTCTACCGGCTGGGCGTCTCACCCGCTAACCTCGAAAAATTGTACAAGGCCGTCCGCTAGGAATGGCCTTTTTTCGCGAAGTGAAACGGAGGGGAAATGCTGATAGAGAACCGGAAAGTTGTCACTTTGGAATACACCCTCACGGATGAAGACGGCGAGGTGCTTGATACCTCCAAAGGCAGCGACCCCTTGGTGTACCTGCATGGTTCGGGCAACATCATCGCGGGGCTTGAAGGCGCGCTTAGCGGCAAAGCTGAAGGTGAATCGCTTCAAGTGACGGTGCAGCCCGCGGACGCTTATGGCGATCGCGACGAAAGTTTGATGCAAGCGCTGCCCAAGTCTCGCTTCGAGGACGATGATCTCGAGGTGGGCATGCAGTTTCAAGCCAATGGTCCCGACGGGCCGATTTTGCTGACCATTGTGAACATCGAAGACGATGAAGTTACGGTGGATGCGAATCACCCTCTGGCGGGGCGCGTGCTGTCGTTTGATGTGACGGTGCTGAACGTGCGCGACGCCACTTTGGAAGAGCTCACGCACGGCCACGTGCATGGCCCTGGTGGGCACCACCACCATTAAATCGGCGGGCTTGCGCGCTTGCGCTAACATCGCAAAACGCCCATGGCTTCCGTTGTTGATGCAAGCTTGATCCCCGCTGACGTGCTGGCCGTGTGCCGCACGCTGCACGCCGCCGGCCACCAAGCCCACCTGGTGGGCGGTGGCATTCGCGATCTTCTGTTGGGGCGGCAACCCGCGGATTTCGACGTGGCCACCAACGCGCTCCCCGACGTGGTGATGAATTTGTTCGGCGCGCGCTACGCGTTGCCAACGGGCCTGCAGCACGGCACCATTACGGTGCTTACCGGACAGCCCGCGCGCCACGTCGAGGTTACAACGTTTCGCGGCGAGGGCGAATACTTGGATGGCCGCCGCCCCAGCCAGGTGTCGTTTTCAGCCACGCTGCACGAGGATCTGGCGCGACGGGACTTCACCATGAACGCGATCGCCTTCGATCCTTTAACCCAAGAGATCACCGACCCGTTCGACGGCCAAGGCGACTTGCAGCGCAAGCTTGTGCGCGCCGTGGGCGATCCCATCAAGCGCTTCACGGAAGACGGTTTGCGCCCCATGCGCGCGGTTCGCCAAGCCACACAGCTGGGCTTTGCGATCGATGAGCCCACGTTGGGCGCAATCCCGCTTACGTTGGCGTCGTTTCGCATGGTTTCGGGCGAGCGCATCCGCGACGAACTGTTCAAGATGTTTCGTGCCCCCACGCCTTCGATGGGCGTGCGATGGATGTTGCAGACGCAGCTCTTGGCGGAGGTGTTTCCCGAGCTTCTGCCCTGCGTGGGATGCTTCCAAGGGCCGCCGCACGAAATGGATGTGTTTGATCACAGTTTGGCTGTGTTGGACGCGCTTGCCGCACGCCCCGACCTGCGCTTGGCGGGGCTGCTACACGATGTGGGCAAGCCTGGCACCCAACAGCGCAGCGAGCTGGGTGTGGTGGTTTTCCCGGGCCACGCCGCGCGCGGCGCCACTTTGATGTCAGCGGTGGCCGGACGCCTACGCCTCTCGGTGGCCGAACGCCGTCTGCTTGTGGATCTGACCGCGCAGCACGAATTTGGTTATGAACCGCAGTGGACGGACGCGCAGCTGCGGGGCTTGTTGAGACGGTGGCGGCAAGGCGCCGATCGCATTGCCGATCTGGTGGCTTTGCACCTGGCCAATCGCCAAGCGCGTTCACGCTCAGGCCAAATGCCGGCCGAGGCCCGCGCGTTTGCCGATCGGGTGGTGGCGCTGTTGTCCACGCATCCGCCCCTGTCGGCGCGGGACTTGGCGCTGGATGGGCGCACCCTGATGGACGCGTTGAAGATCCCGCCCGGCAAGCTGGTGGGACAGTTGCTTGAAGCGCTGCTTGACCGTGTGATTGAAGAGCCCCAGCACAACACCCCGCAGGGGCTGGTGGTGTTGGCGCAGGAGATCCTACGAACCAAAGCTGTCTAGTGCCTAGCGGTCTTTGATCACCTGATCTTCGTTTTCAAACGGCGTGGTTGAACGCGATGACCGCAAAAACGCGAACAGATCTCGCACCCCTTGCACGGTCAGCGCTTCCATAAGTCCATCCGGCATCAACGACGCATCGGCTTTTGTTTCTGACACAATGTCTTGCTTGGCCAGCGGCACTTCTTGCCCCGCGGCGTTGACCAAAATCAATGAACCATCGCTGCGACGTTGTTTGACCATGCCAATATACGAGTTGCCATCTTTGAGCTCGAACTGCCGCGCGCTCCACACCACATCGATGGACGGGTCCAGCAACGACTCAAGCAAACGATGAGGAAGTTCGCCGCCGATGAACGTAAGCGGGGGGCCTAAGCTTGTGCCCAAATCAGCGGCGCGATGACAGCGGCTGCATCCAATCCCGGGGTGCACAAACGCCCGGCGCCCCGCGTTGGCGTCGCCGCGGCCGGCGGCCAAAGCCTGTTGCCAGGCGCGCAGACCTTCGGGCCGTGGCTCTGTCACCACACTGTCATCTTGCAGCGCCATTTGTAGCTCTTGCACCAGCCGCTTGGCGTGCGGCGATCGGGATTTGCGCACTTGGTTCAGTTTCGCAGCCAAGGCGCTTGCAACCTTTGGATCGCCCATGGCCACACGCAACGCCCGTGCGGCCTCGGTTTGCACCGCAGCCGCGGGATCATCAAGCAGAGGCACAACCGCCGCGGCTTGGCCCAGCATGGCCAAGGCGCCGATCGCGTCCGCGCGCACCACAACGTTGTGGCGTTTGTCGCGCGCCAGCGCCTCGAAGAGCGTTGCGGCGTTGGGATGCGCCGCTTGCGCCAGCTGCCAAATGGCCGCTTGTTGATTCTGCACATCTTGGGGCGCTTTCGCTGGCGTTTGCAGCCGGCGTTGCAACTCTTCGGGCCCCGGCGCGGCAAGCGCGCTTAGAACCTCGGTACCCAGAAGCTTCGCGGCCGCGCGGTACGCCAGCCGCAAACGCGGCGTGCGCGGGGCGGTTTGCGCCGCTTTCGCCAATAGCGCGCCGTCTTGCGGTTTTAGCCACCGCCCTTCAGCACCCCAGATAGTGGCGGCGAGGCGCACCTGCAAATCGGGATCAGCCAGTGCCGATCGAATGAGGTCGGCGGTGTCGGGGGCCGCTTGCTGTTGGAAAAACGCGGCGTGCTTGAACGCCAGCAAAGCGCCAAGGCGCACGCGCGGGTTTTTGTGCCGCATCCAAGCGTGCGCGCGGCAAAACTCAGGCTCGCGGGCCAACGCACCCACCGCTGCGGTTTGCAGGAACGGATCCCCACCGCGCAACGCCGCTTCGACGCCGCGGGCTTGTGCTTTAGACACTGAACCTGTGATCTGCGTGAGCGCCAACATTCTTCGTCGTGCGCCGTTGTCGGCTGGGAGGGCATGGCGGCCACGTTGGGGCGCTGGCTTGCGCGGCGCCAATCGCCAGATGCGCCCTTGCCCATGCACGTTGTAGTCGCGTTTGACCCAATCAGTGAAATAAACCTCTTGATTGGGGCCCTGGGCCAGTGCCACGGGATGAAAGCCGCTATCGCCATGAACCAACACCTTCATCTCCGTTTGATACGTGGCGCCTTTGGCGCTCAACTTATGAACTTCAAGCCGCCGATCGCTCCACGACGTCACCAGCACGCTGTTGCTGTACGCCGCCGGCCAATTTAGACCTGCCGTGGACAGTAGGCCGCTGGCGCCTTCGCCCACCGGGCCCAACATGGGCAAGGTGCCTGGCAGTTCGCCGTTCCATGCCACAAACGGATGATCCGCTGCGTTTCCGTAATGGTAGCGAAAGCCAAAGTCCGCGCCGGCCACCACGTCAAGCAAGCGGTTGGGCGGGCGGGTTTCGGGATCATCATCCACGGCAAGCAATTGGCTTTTGCCGTGAAACGCAAGCCCCGTGGGGTTCCAAAATCCTGTGGCATAAACGTGAAGCTGGCTGCCATCGGGGCGGCAGCGAAACACGTTGCCGCCTTCGCCCGCACCCGCATGCGTTTTGCCATCGCTTCCCTTTAGCGTGTATGAATTTCCGAAGTTCTCCCCCATGCCCACGTAGAGGTAGCCATCGGGGCCCAGCACAAAACCGAACAGGCCGTTGTGGGGGTACTGGGTTTCCGTCTGCAGTTGCAGCAACGTGGTGATCTTGTCGGCCTTGCCGTCGCCGTCGCTGTCTCGTAGGGCGCTTAGGTTGTGGCGCTCAAGCAGCAGCAACTCGCCATCGGCGCCCCATGCCAGATTCATCGCCCACGTGAAGCCCTCGGCATAAACGCTACGCGTTTCAAACTGCCCGTCGTGATCGCGGTCCTCAAACATCATCACCCGATCTTGTGGCGGGCCTTGATAGGACGGCGGTCGAAAATGTGTGTGTGATTCAACAACAAACAAGCGCCCCTTGGCATCCACCGCAATTCCCACGGGGGTGACGATTTGCGGCGCGCTGGCCACCAATGTCAGCTCTAGAGCTGGATCGTCGACGACCGGCAGCGTAAGCGAATCGCCGGGTTCTGCGCTCGCGACCCCACCAACAAACCAAAGCGCGAAAGTGAAGAGGAAACAAGGGCGAGCCACGCGAAGCACGGTGGCAACAAGGAAGGACATCGCTTTAGTCAACGCGACGATGGGGCGGCTGGCAATGGGGCGCTTCGTGAAGAAATGAGATTTGCCCGCAACGGTGTTCGGCAAATCACCTGCGAGAATTAACGATCGCAAGTGTCGTTAGGGCTTCTTCCCGTCCATGGCGGCCCAGAAGGCCGCTGGCGACCGAACCATCGTAGGCTTGGGCGCCTGCACACGCTCGGTAAACCAATCCGTACTGCGGCGCCAAGCGCCCTTCGAGTCCAATTCCAGATCGGCAAGCGTCAGCTGTTTGCGTGGCCCATCGCCTGGGGCGCCACCGCCAGCGTCCGCTTGCGGAACACAGGCCAGCACAGCGGGGTAGGGGACCTTCACTTCAGCTCGTGATGACGCCGCTTCCACCAAAACCTCCGCCAAAGTTGCTGCGGGAGCGATGTCAGCCACCTGAGCCACAAAATGCCAATTCAAGGTGGCGGCCACCGCCGCGGGAAATAGGCCAAGACCGCGGCCATCCGAGCGCACGCCCGTCAACACAAGGTCGGGCGCCTCTCGCCGCACCAGCGTGGCCGCGGCGACGGCCGCCAGCATAGGGTGCGCCGTAGAAAGCGCAGGGTCCACAACATCAATCTGTTCGTGGGCGCCTGCAAACGCCGAAAGCCGGCACGGTTGTGCCCCCACACTTATCCACACGATTTGGGCACCCGCCACACCCCTGGCCAACCGTGCTGCGGTCTGAGAAGCGCGTCCCGCCTCGGGCTCCAAACACAGCAGAATTTTCATGACGCCTTAAAGCCCATGCGAACGGGGCGCGCTTGCCATAATTGCGCGCTGGCGTCGGGGGCGTTGGTTTTCCACACAACATGGGCGCCAGGGGGCGTCCGTGGTTTGTTCCCCGATCTTTGACAGACGCCCACGCGACCGTTGAGAGGCAACAGCACCCAGGCCATTTCCGAAAGCTGCGACCCCATCAGCACCAAGCGCGAGGGGCACAAAAGCCCCCACAGCCGCAACGCCTCGGCCGAGGTGATCACCGCCTCCGCAGCTTCGGTGACATCTGTGACGTCGTCGATGATCAGGCACTCTAGATCGGTCACGTCAAACCCGCGCGGTTGGCTGCGTGTTTGCACGGCAGTCGGGCGAGACGGTGGGCTTGAAAACGTGTCCACTTCCACGTCGCTACCTCCCGGCGCCTGCTGCGAGAGGTCCCCCACCAAAGAGCAAACAACCATCCGATCGGCGGCCAACACGTCCAGGCTTTGTTGCCAACGGCCATCGGCGTGAAGTCTTCGCAACCACAGAGCGCTTGCTTCGCCGTCGGGCGGCTGCGTGGCGGCTGTGTCCACGCAGGCGTTCGGCAAGAACTCCGCCAAAACACGCGCCGCCAACATGGGTGCCAATTGCACGGCGGCGTCGCCTATGGGAAAAACGAACAACCGCGGGCGCAGCATTTTTACCAGCGCTTCAAGCAGTGGGCCTGCCGCATCGTAAAGCGGCACCGCGCCGGGCAATCCTGGGCTGCAAATCAACACACGGTCGGCGCCGCATGCGCCCAACCGCACCGACAAGCCTTCTACATCTGCGGCCTCCGTCGCAGAGGGCACCAGGGCGTAGACGCTGGCGCCCAGGGCCTCCGAGACGCGTCGCGCTTGCGCCAGCGCGCGGATCGAGGCTTGCGTGGGCTTGCCACCATCGCCCGTCTCAATATAAACCGCCAAGTTGGCCATGGGGAGGCGGCGATTGTAGAGGCCGGGTTGCCAGACACGCAAATACAAAGGCCCTTACAGATCACGGCGTAGCCCGTTGGCCTCACGGGATGCTGCCCGTATACTGGCGCCGGTTTTCACGCCATCGCCCGCCCCACCATGCCCCATCGTCCCCCTGGTTCCGCCGATGTGACGCGCCCGTCTTCGCAAGGCGGGGTGCCCGGCCCAGACGCGCGGGCGCTGGCTGCACAAGCCGAAGTGGCGTTCTTGAGCGCCGAGGCCGAGGCGGCGGCCGACAAATCCGGCGCCGCGGTGATGCATTTCGAGGCTGGGCATATCCTAGAAACGGAATTGGGCGACGCAAAGGCGGCCGCGCGCGCGTACAAAAATGCCTTAACCGCCGACCCAACTTATCAGCCCACAGCATGGGCCCTGCGGCGGCAACTGACCCGCCAGGGGCAATGGGAAAACCTGCTGCGCGTTCTGGACGCAGAAGCGCGCTTCGCCAGCAACACGCGATCGGAAGATCGGTCCGATTTGGCGGTTGAGCGAGGCTGGGTGTTGAGGGAACACCTGGGCCGGGTGCCTGACGCGTACGAAAGCTTCGCGCTCGCGGTGCAATTGGATCCCGAAAGCCGGGTGGCGTGGCTGGCTTTGTTGCTGCACGTGTTGGCCAAGGGGCCCTTGCAAGATGCCCCCAGCGGCTTCGATGGGCTTGTGGCCCAGGCGCAAAACCTTGCGCAGCAAACGGCGTGGTCGGGCGCCTACGCCGCCTGGCTGTTGCTGCCGAAAACGCATGCGGCGCTGGCGCTGGATCCTGTACACGCCACGCAGCTTGCGGCTTCGGTGCTGTTCGCGGCGCTCGACGCGGGCGCCACGGATTCATTTGTGCTGGCAACGTTGGATCAGCTCTCGCTTCAGCCGGCCCATGCGTCCTTGCGCCCGCAGGTGCTTGAGCGCTTGGTGTTGGCGCAAGGCCAAGACGAGCGGCAGGCACACGCTTTGGCTGCGCGGCTTGTGGCCCACCGCGAATGGGTGCGCTGCCTCGTGGCCGACGGGCAATTCGCCGCCGCCCGCGCGCAGCTTGACGCCGCCTTGGCGCTCAATCCCGAACATCCCTTGTTGGCCGCCGATCGGCTGGACTTGGCGTCTTTGGAGGGCCGCCTGGACGTTTTTGATGAATGGCAAGCGCGCGCCACATCAACGGTGACGCCAGCCGAATTGATGCTTCGCCGGGTGGATGTGGCGCTTCGTCAGGGGGCGTGGGGCGAAGCCATGGGCGCGCTTGATCAGCTGGGGGCCGATCCCGATTTGCAGGATCTGTGCTTTGTGCAACGGGTTCGCACGTTGGTGGGCTTGGCGGATTCGCAGGGCTTGGCCGAAGCCTACGAAGCGCAAGCAGAGGTTCTCTGGGCGCGGCACAAAGCCGCAGAAATTCCAGCGGCCAAAGACCTTTTGGAGGTGGCGCATCTGTTTGTGCGCGCCGGCGCGCTGTGGGAAGTGGAGTTGGCTGATAGTTTACACGCCGAAGCCCTGTACGGGCAGGCCGTGGCCTTGGTGTCATCGTATCGTCCCGCGATCGAAGGTTTGGCCTCGGTTTTCACACGCGAAGGGCGTTGGGAACGCCTGGTGGAACTGGTGGCTGCAGATGCCGCCGCCGCTGCCAGCTCCGAACGCGCGGGGGCTTTACGCGAATCTTTGGTGTTGCTCCACCGGGATGTGCTTTCCGATCTACCTGCGGCTCTGGCGGCGCAGAAACTCTTGGTGCAAAGCGCGCCGCAAGATGTACGCGCCTTGTTCCGGTGGTTGGATTTGGCCGCCCGCTTGGCTGGCGTTGAAGACGCCGCCGTGGATGATGTGTGCGAGGCCATCAAGCGCTTGTTTGGTCTGGCGGGAAGCCCCCAAAGCAAAGCGGCGTTGGCGCAACTGGCGGTTTGGTTTGTGCAGGGGGGCCCCCGCGACTACGAAGCCGACGCGTGGTTGGAACGCGCCTTGGCCAATGAACCTCGCGCCCTGGCCGCCGCGTTCGTGGAACGCCGCGAGCGTGTTGACTCAGCCCGCGGTCGAACCGTGTTGCAGCGGGAGTTGGACGCTTGGGCCCGGCATCACGAGGGGGCCTCGCGCGTGCGGGCCCTGCGTTTCCGGCAAGCGTTTCGGGCGCTGGAAACCGGCGATGTTGCTGCCGCGGTGGGCGAGCTTGAGCCCTTGTGCCCCGATGATGCGGCCGCCGCCTGGCAAGTGGAGATTGCGCGTCGCAGCCGCGATCCCCAGATCATTCGTCGCTTGCTGGCCGCGGCCGATCTCGCACCCGCGCTGTCGGTGCGTTTGGAATTGACCATTTTGCTGGCCGAATGCCTTGAAGCGGCGGGGCGCAGACAAGAAGCGGCGCAGACTTACAACGAGGCGTCTTATGCCGCGCAGGCGGGCTTGCACACCGAACTTGTGGTTCGTGCGGCGTTGGGCCGGCTTCGGGTGGCCGCGGCCGACACCGACATCGCTTCCGTCATGATGGCTCTGCGCGATCTCGGCGAAGCATTACCCAATTCGCTGGGCGAAGCGTTGGTGCGTGAAGCGCAATATGTGTTGCTTGCCACGGGCGGTGCCTTGCATGCGGATGCCTTGGCCACCTCGGATCCCGTGCTGGCATTTGTGGCGGCGTTGCGGTCCACCGACGACGCTTTTGCGCTGGGCTTACAGGCTGTGGCGCAGGCGGCGCCCGCGGGGCCTGCGCGCGGCGGCCTGTGGTTTGCGTTGGGGCTGCACGGTCTGCTGCACAACAAAGCGGACGCCCTGCAAGCTTTGCACGCGGCCGTTAACGACAACCCCACTCCCGAAGCGCAAGTGGTTCTCACCGATCTGCCTGCGACCGCCAATGGTCCCAACAATAGCCACGTGGTGGCGGCGCGCTTGCAAGACCTCGCACGCGACGCTGACGCACATGATGAACCCAGCGCCGCGTTGGCAAGTTTGCTGGCGCTGGAAAGTGGCGCCGTGGCTGAATCGGAAGGCCGCTTGACCGCCGCTGCGGAAGCCTACGCACAAGTGTTGCGCTGGCGCCCGCATTCACTTGAGGCCCTGGAGGGGCTGCGGCGTTTGGCGCAATTGGCGGGCGCCCGTCACAACGAAGCGGCGCTGCTTGAACGCATTGCCGATACCTTGGTGGGCGCAAGGGCTGCCGCCGAGCATTACGCCGAAGCGGCGCTGTTGTTCGAGGCCGAAGGCCACGCGCAGAACGCCATGCGCTTGTTCTACAAAGTGCTGTCCCGTGCACCCGACGACGACGAAGCGTTTGACCGTTTGTTGCTGCTGCTTCGCCAGGCTGAACAATGGGATCGTGCGGAGAAGCTTGTGGGCTTCAAACTCACCCGGCTTTCACACAGCGGCCCCCGTTGCGTGCCCTTATGGCTTGAGCGCGCGCGGCTTCGAAGCGAGCGCTTGGCCAACCCTGAAGGCGCCGTTGCCGATTGGCGGCGCGCGCTTGCCGTCGACGCCCGCGTGTTCGAGGCGTTGTGGCGTTTGGGGCAAGCGGCTCAAACCCAAGCCGCCTGGAGCGCCGCCCGCCGTCGCCTGCAAGCGGCCCTTGCTGCGCCCAACGAAAACGTTGACACAAGGGTGGCGTGCTTGATCGATTTGGCCGAAGTCTGCGCTTCGAGCTTGGACAATGAAGCGGCCCGCGCGCATCTGCGTGCCGCCAAACAATGGTTCTCGCAGATGCCAGGCCCGCTGGCCGATCTTTTGGATCGCTTGGTGCCTCAATGCTTGCGCGCGCGCTGCCATGACGTGGCGGTCGCCGCGCTTGAGACCGTGGCTGCCGCACAGACGGAGGCGTCTGCACGCGCCGTTTGCCTTTTGCGTGTGGCGCGTTTGTGGCGCGAGGCACATGACGTGCCCGAGGCGCGCGAGAACGAGGTGCGCGCTTTGCTGCGCGCTTTACAGGCTGACCCGTTTGGTGACGCCGCTTCTGAATTGGCGGCGCTTGAACCCGCGGCCGTGTTAACCCGCGAACAACAACAAACCTTACAGGCTGCCAACGCGCAGGTGCTGCAGCACGTTCGCGACCAAGGCTTGTTCGACGCGCGGAACGTTGAAACGGTGCGCGCCTTCGCCCACGTCGTAGGGCCACCATGGCGGCGCGCGATTGCGGGGCAGTTGCTGTTTCTTCTGGGTCATGGAGAAAGCCGTGGCCACGCCCGTAACGCAACCGGCACCTTGACCCTGCAAGAGCTCTTTTCGTTGGGCGCCGAAACGTCGTCTCCCGGTGTCTTGACCGTTCAAGCGGTGTGGCCCGCGTTGCAAAACGGTGTGAGCAAAGCCTGGCTGACAACAACGCCCTTGCCGTCGATCTCACGCGCCACACGTGTGGATGCAAATGCAGACGCGCGGCTTGCCTGGGTGCAATCGGCCATGCAAGTGCTGCAATTGGAAGCGTTGTCCGTTCATCAAGTGGGCTTGCAACCCTTGGTGACGGTTGCCGGCGGATCCGCCCCGGTCCTGATCTTGGGTGGGCCACTTTTGGCAGGCGATCCTGCCAGCCGCTTCCGCGTGGCGCGTGCGTTGGCACTTTTGCGGTTGGGTCTTGGTCTTGCAGCCAACCAAAACGAAGCTTCCGTCGCGCGATGGGCAAGCGGCGCGCTGGCCGCGGCTGGTGCACCCGAAGCGGTTTCGGCCGCGGCCGGTGGCGACATTTGTGAACGCGTCCAGCACGCGTTGCCGCGTCGATCGCTGCGCGCGCTTGAGCCACTTGCCCCCGATTTGCAGCGGCTGACACCTGAGGACGTCGAAGCGTGGCTGAGGCAATGCTCACAATCCGCGTCCTGCTTCGCTCTTTTGGTGGCCGGCGACCTGGCTGAATCCGTGTTTGCTTTGACGGGCAGCCGCGACATTGACGAAGTGGCCGCCAACGAGGCAGCCCGCTCCTTGGTGCGCTTCGCTTTGAGCGATGGCTACGGAAAGCTTCGCCGCACGTTGGGCTTGGACGCTGCCGGGGAAGATCATGTCTAAGCCGGTGAAGCCCACGCCCGAAGAGACCCCGGTGCCCGCCTCGTCCCATAGTTTGGGCGGCCAAGAATGGGACGACGCCATCGACTCGTGGAGCGACTCGCTTGGAAGTTTGGACAGCGCGCCGCTGCTGCCCGCTGAAGTCGAAACGCCCACGCCGGCGCCCTTGGAACCGTCGCATCCTCTTGGGGGCCAAACGCCAAGCGCCGACCCGTTGGCGATCGGAAGTCAGCCGCGGTCAATCGCGCAAGCCGACGACAGCGGCGTGGTGCAGATCCCCAACCTCGATGAGCTCTCGGCCGCCCACGAAAAGCCACGCACACCTGCGCCTTCGGCGCCGTTGCTGTCGGCTTCTCGCGATGACACCGGCGTTTCGTATACCGAACCCGAACACACAGAGCCGCTGGCCGACTTTGTGGTGGACGCTGAAGAAGTTTTGCTCACCGAGGACGCTGCCGAGGCCGACGACTTCGATCCGTTCGCAGGCCCGCCCCCTGCCGACACCCCTGTGTCATTGCAGCTTCCCGAGCCGGCGCTGCCTCAGGATCTTGATGGATTCGTGGTCAACACCGCGTGGGCAGACGTTGCGGTGCCGAACAATGGGCCCACGGCCGCTTACCGGGAAGAGCGCCTGGCGTTTTTGGCTGATGAGTTGGAAGCGCGGCAAGCCGAATCCGCGCCGGGGCCCACGCTGGCGTGGGTGGCGATGGAAGCGGCCCGGGCCGCACACGCCGCGGGCGCAAGCGAATCGGTTCAACGGCTCATCGAACGCGCTTGCGAGGCGGCCCCCGACGACGTGGCGCCTCGTCGCGAGCGTTTGCGGATGTTCAGCGCCCCTAATCAAACGCCGACAGCGCGCGCCCAAGCGCTTGCGGCTCTGCTGAGCGATGTTGGTGAACGCGCGGGTCTGCAGCGCGCAGCCTACAGCGCGGTGGCGCAAGCTGTCCGGGCGGCCGCAGGTCAAGTTCGGCGCGCGGATGCGTTGGTTGCGTCGTCAGGCGCGCACGCCGGTCTGCACTTGTTGCTGGCGCGAACCGCCCTGCTTGACGACGACGCCGCGGTCGCCGCTGAGGCCTTGGGTGAAGCAGGGGGCGCACTGGGCGGTGCCCTGGGTGCCGACCTGTGCTCAGCCGGCGCGCGGCTGCTGGAACTCAGCGGTTTGTCCGATCGAGGCACCGGTTTGCGTGCGCAGGCCAGCGCTTTGGCGCCCGAGTCAAACGCACAGATGATCGCCACCTTGCGCCTTGCGGGCGGCTTTTCCGCTGGCGATGGGTTGGTTTCCGCACAAGCCTTGTTGCCACAGCTCTCCGATCCTGCCCTGCGTGGGGCCTTGGGACGTTGGGCCTGCGACTTGGCCGACGGCCAAGGTGATGCGGTGTTGGGCGCCGAGATTCTTGAATCGGTCGTAGATGGCGAGCCCCTCGAATCGCTGTCGCTTGCAGATCGCATTGCGCTGCTGCCTCTGCATTTGGGCGATGTGGTGGAAAATCCTGAGGGTTGGGTGCTGGGGCTCAAGCCGGCAGCCGCCGCCCTGTTTCTGTGCACCACCAGCGAAATGATCATGCGCGCGGAGCGTGTGGGCGACGCGTTGGCGCTGCTGGAGTTGGCGCTATCGCTTTGCCCCGAGGCCACCTTCGCGGCTTTGTTTGCTGAGCGCTTGGCGCACGCACAGCCTGCAAGCGATCTGCGGCTGCGCGCGCTTTCGTTGTGGGCCAAGGGTGATCCGGCCCGTGCGGGCATGGCGCTTATGGAGGTGGCCGCGCAAGCGGCGCCGTTGGGAGACAACGAACAACGGCAAGCGGCCGAGAACGCCGTGTTGCATATGTTGCCCAATGACGGCGTGGCATTGCACTTCTACTGGACCGCGCTGGGCGCCAAACAGGCGGTCACGGCGCTTGCGCAATTGGAAGCTGCGGCGGGGCAATTTGGGGTTATGGGGGAGGGCGGACTGGCAGCCGCCTTGACGGAAATCGCAGACGATTTGCGTTTGGCCGAAGTGCCCACGCGGGCGGTTGTGCGGGCGATGGCGCGTTCATCGTCGGCCGAGGAAACTTTGGATCATCCGCGTGTGCTGGCGTTGACGCCGCTTGAGCAGGCAAACAACCCTTCGGCCATCGCGGCCGTTTACCGATCGGCCGCCATGTCCAGCCGCCAGGTAAGCCTGCGTGTGCTCGAGGCCGTCACCTGGATGAAGGGGGCAGGTCAGCGCAAGCAGGCCGTGCAGTTCCTACAAAGCCGCTGGTCCGGCGGCATGCCCAGCGCCACCCACGTGATGTTGATGCGGGTGATGGCCAACACCTTCGACGATCCGGAAAGCGCCGCCACACTCTTCGAGAAGCTCGCGGCCACGGCGCGCGACGTGGATGGCGAAGCGTTTTGGCGTTTTCGGCGGGCCGAGGCGTTGCACGCGCTGAATCGTCCGCTGGAAGCGGCTTCCGTGTACCGCGATATGGGCGCCACACGTTTGCACCTTGAAGCGCACGTGGCCCACCACCGCATGCTGTGGGCGTCTGAATCCTTTGCCGCCCTGGACGCCAGCTTGCGCGACGAAGCCGATGGCTTTTTGGGCGTGGGTCTGGTCGAAAAAGCGGCGCAGGCCATGCTCAAGCGGGCGCAGGTGCGAGCGCAATCTTTGTCTGATCTTGCTGGCGCGGCCAAGCTGGTGGGCGAAGCCCTGGCGCTGGCGCCCCTATCCGCCGTGGTGGCGGCGCAGGCCATGTTATTGGGGGCCTTGCAGGGGCAGGGGACCGTGGTCTTGGCGGCGCTTGAAGCCTTGGCCGAGGCCGGTGATGCCGATGCCGCGTGCTTGCGTATGTTCGTGGCCGAAGGCCAGCAAGACGCCCCGGCGGTGCAGCGATGGTTAAGCACGGCGCAAGACGGACGCGACCGTTTGACGCTGCGGCAGCGTACGCTCGTTCCCAGCGCCCCTGCCGATGTTTGGCAGCAAGCCTGCGCTGTGCTGGGCTCACGCCGCGATGGAGATCCACGTTTGCTTTTGGCCTTGAAGCTCCGTGCCGCTGAGGCTTTGGCCCGCACCAAACAGTTTGAGGAGGCCTTGGATTTGCTTGCGCAAGTGACGGCCGCCGATCCGCAACATTTGCCCGCGTTGCGCTTGGCGGCGCGCGTGGCGCGCGCCGCGGGATGGCCAGCGCGAGCCGCGGCGCCTTTGCACCAAGCGGCTTTGCTGTGCAAGCAGCCGCACCATCAGTCGCAGTTGTTTTTAGAAGCCGCGCAATGCCAAAACGCTGACGACGGGAGCTCGCGACAAGGTTTGCTTGAGCAATCACTGCGGTCGGATCCAGGCAATGCAGAAGCGTTTGCGTTGCTACGTGCGGTGTTTGAGTCCACGCGGGATGGAGTGGCTTTGGCTGATCTCATCCGCATCCGCCTGCAATCATCCCTGCCCGCCAACCAAGCTGAGTCGCTGCGGCTTGAACGTGCGATGTTGCTCGAAACATCGGGCGATCGGGCCGCGGCCAAAGCCGAATTGCGGGCTCTGCTTGTGCTCGATCCTCAAAACGCCACCGCGCTCAATCACTTGGTTGAATTGGAATATCGAGACGGTGCCTATTCCGTGGCGGCAGAGATCTATTTGCGCTTGGCACGGTTGAAAAACGATCCGCCCACACAAGCCCAGATCTTCCGGCGGCTGGGGCGCATCTATCACAAGAAGCTATCCGACTCCAAACTCGCCGCGGGGGCTTACGAGCGGGTTTTAAAGCTTCTGCCTACGGATCTGGACGCTCTATCGGGTTTGTCCGAGATCTACAACAAACAAAACGATCTGCCGCGCGCCATCGCGATGACCGAGCGTGCGCTAGCCGCCGAAACCGATGACAAACGCCGCTTGACCTATCAACTCCGGCTGGCTGGTTTGCACGAAAAGAATGGCCAGCCGCAGATCGCAGGAAATTTGCTTCGTCGCGCGGTCGAGTTGGCTCCACGCAGTTTGCAGGCCATTGGCGAGATGGCTCGTCATTACGAACGCCACAAGGATGTGCAAGCGCGAAGGGTGTTGCTAGACACGTCGTTGTCACGTCTACATGACGATCTCCGTCGTTTTCCGGGTGACCTTTCAGCGTTGCGGGCGATCGTGCCCGTGCTGCGTTGGTGCTCGCGGGCCGCGGGGTCGGCGGCTACGGCGCAATTGTTGGCGGCGCTTACGGAAGATCCCAACGAAGAGCGCGAGATGCGCGCCTGGGCTGTGGCGCCTGTCCGCGGCAGGCGGCTGACACCGCTTCTAAACCCTGACGTGGATGAAATGGCGTACCCCGCGCACTTGCCGCCGGGCCTGCGCCAAGTGATGCGCCTGCTGGGACCGCCTTTGTCCAAGGTCAGCAAGCCTGATCTCACCGCGTACGGCGTCACGCGCGCAGAACGTCTGGGGGTGGGGGAAGGGCCCCGGACCGTGATTGACGTCATCGCGGTCGATTTGGGGGTTCGCGGTTTCGATGTGTTTGTGTCGCAAAAGCAGCCCTTCGTGATGGTGGTGGAGCCTGGCGATCCGCCCGCCATCGTCTTGGGCAACGCGCTGGTGGAACGTGGACCGGTGGCGGTGCGATTTGCCGCGGGCTACGTCTTGCGCTTGGTGGCCACGCATTTCGATCTGCTGGCGGCGCCGGATCCCGGAGCCGCAGCCTTGCTGATGGCGCTGGTGCAGCGCTTTGTTCAATTGCAAGGTCCCGTGGAGACCTTCATCGACGAAGAAAAAGTGGCCTCCGTGCTGCCGCGCCTCAACCGCGTGTTGGGTCGCTCTTTGCGTACGGAGTTGCGTCCCTATGTCGCGGAAATGGCCAGGCCCGAAAGCCTGAGCCAGGTAGCAGGGGCAGTGGAAGAAACGGCGGCGCGCGTGGGCTTGCTGGCCTGCGGCGATTTGGCGATCGCACTGCAAGTGCTGCTGGCCGCACGAGGTCTGCCGCTGTCAGCCTCTACGCTGGCCAGTGTGCCCTTGGCCAGCGCTTTGTTCGATTTTTCGCTCTCGGGCGATTACGAACTTCTGGTTCGCTCACTTGACTCGATCTCGTAATGTCCCCGGGTCGCGCTGCCGTGATACAGTGGTTGCCTTATGGCCGTAGGAGAGCTGCAGCCGCCAAGCCAGGTTGACCCCTTGCTAGGCAAGGTGGTTTCCGATCGCTATCGCGTCATCAAGAAGTTGGGCGAGGGCGGCATGGGGGCCGTGTATTTGGTGGAGCATGTCTTCATCGAGAAAAGGGTGGCGCTGAAGGTGTTAGCGCCCGAGCTGTCTCGCAAAGCCGATCTCACCGCGCGCTTCTTGCAAGAGGCCAAGAGCGCCTCCCGCATTGGGCACGAGAACGTCATCGACATCTCTGATTTTGGCCAGTCGCCTGAGGGCTGGGTGTACTTTGCCATGGAGTACCTGCAGGGGCAGGACTTGGGCCAGGTGGTGCGCGCCGAGGGCGCCATTCCGTGGCGCCGCGCACGCCCCATCATTTTGCAGGTCTGCAAGGCATTGGGCGCGGCACACGCCAAAGGGATTGTTCACCGGGACATGAAGCCCGAAAACGTGTTCTTGATCGAACGCGGCGGGCGCTCTGATTTCGTAAAGCTGCTTGATTTCGGCATCGCCAAGGTGCAATCGGCCGATGGTGAGGGCCCAAAGCTTACTCAAACGGGCATGATCTTTGGCACGCCTGAATATATGGCGCCCGAACAGGCCGAGGGCAAAGCGTGCGACCAACGGGCAGACATTTACGCGGTAGGATGCGTGATCCACCACCTGATCGTGGGTGAGCCTCCGTTCCAAGCGGAAAACTTCGTTGGGATGCTCACCAAACACCTCTTGGAGCAACCCAAGCCGCCCAGCGTCCGCCAGCCAAGCTTCGGAATCACACCGCAAATGGATGCGCTGGTGCTCAAAGCGCTCGCCAAGAAGCCTGAGGAGCGGTTTCAGAGCATGGCTGAGCTCATGGCGTCCGTTGAAGCGATCGCGGACGCCGTTACGCCAGGGGCTTCTGTGGCCGGCGCGGCCGAAGATCAATCGCCGGCGCGCGGCAGCCTCACGCGCCCCATGGGAGGCTCCGATGGCATGCCCATCATCGCCACCAGCGGCCGCGTGTCCCATACGGACATGATCGCGGCGGGCGACGCGCGGACCGAGCGCACCGAGGTGGCGGCGCCCAAAACCAATTCAAAGCTGTGGTTGATTGCCGGAGGGTTGGCCCTGGGGGCGGCTATGGCGTTAGGTGCTGTGTTGTTGGGCCGCGGCTCACCACCGCCGCCCGCAAGCGCACCCGCATCGGCGCCTCCCACCGCCGCCGTGGCCCCAATGCCTGTGCCGCCCGCTCAGCCGCCCACCGCGGAGCTTCATGTGGCGGCCCCGCAAGCCCCGGCAGCGCCCGTTGATCCCGCCCCACCGGCCGCCACGGCAAAACGCTCCCGCTCCGAGGCGCCTTCGCAGCGCCCCCGCCGCATGGGTGCGCCCGACGAGGACACCCCGGCGGCGCCCTCGAAGCCACCCAAGGACAACCTCGTCACGCCCGCCGAACTCAAGGGCTTCCCCGGGGAGTAGAGGCTTTGGGGTTTGGCCCGTCGCAAGCGCGCTCAGGCCATGAGCTTGTGCCGTAAAAAGTTTTGCTTTAGTAACGAGGGCGTCGAGGCTTGGCGCGCTCGCACACCAACGTGCGGCCATTGTATTCGCGTCCGTTGAGGACTTCCGCAAGCCGCTCACCGCGCGCACCTTCCACGTTGATGTAGCTATGCGTGTTCATCACATCGATCGCGTTCAATGGAACCGGTGTGCCCAGCTCTTCAAGCAGCTTCGCAACGTCGTCGGCGCGCACGCGATCTTTGCGTCCTAGGTTCAAATACAGGCGTGCACCCCCATCGGCGTCGCTCGAGGGCTCGTCAGCAAACGCAGGGGGCGACGTTGGGGCGCCGCCACCTTCATCATCCCAAACGGACATGAAATCGTCTTTGCCGCCCAGGCGCTCTCGCGCAACGGGAACGGCTTCGACAGACCTATCCCTGTTGGGTCGGTCAGACCGCATACGGCGGGGCGCTTCTTCGCTGGCCACACCCGTTGCCGTTGGCGGCGAGGCCACCGGGATGGCTGCGGCCGGCAAGGCTGCCGGGATGGCTGCGGCCGCCTGTTGCGCGGCCAAGCGTTCGGGATTCACGGGCTCGTCAACTTCGGCGCTGCGGTCACGGTCGCTGTGGTCGCTGCGGTCGCGCTCGGGTCGCTCGCCGCGTTCAGGCCTTTCGCCACGTCGAGCGGGGCGTGCGCCACGCTCGCCAAAGCGGCCTCCACGTTCCCGGTCGCCTGCAAAACGACCCCGGCGGCTGGCGTCGCGGCTTTCCAATCCTCGGTCAGCCGCACCATTGGGGTCGCGGGGCGCGTCGCGCTCAGGCTCTCGGTTGGGGGACCGCTCTGCACGCACAGCGGATTGGGTCCCATTCGCCACACTGGCTTCATTGGATCTGGCCGCTGTCGCTGGGGCCGTCAGGTGCGCTTTCAACAAACCCGCCAACAAGTGTTCCGCGTCCAGGCCCGTGAGCATCCGGCGCGCGAGCGCCCGCCACGTTTGCCCGGGCTCTTTGGCCAAGTCCTTGCGCAAGGTCAGCAAGCTTTCGCCTTCTCTGCGCGCTTGGATTTCCACTTCGGAGGGCAGCGTGCGCTCTTCGGGCTTAATTTTGTAAAGCAGCTTCAGGTAATAAAACGAGCCAACCTCTGCGGGGCCGATCAACGAAACCGCTACACCGTGGCGCCCAGCCCTGCCCGTACGGCCGGTGCGATGAATGTAGGATTCAGGGGAATCTGGAAATGAGAAATTGAACACGTGCGAGATGTCGTCGATGTCGATCCCGCGGGCGGCCACATCGGTGGCCACCAAAAATCGAATGCTACCTTCGCGCATTTGCTTCATCACCTTTTCGCGATCGCTTTGCGAAAGGTCCGAAGAAATGGCCTCGGCTTGCATGCCCTTGCTGCGCAAGAATTCCGCCACGCGCCCGGTCTCTTCGCGGGTGTTGCAAAACACGATGCCGCGGCCAGGATTCTCAAACGCCACGATGCGAAGCAGATCGGATTCGCGATTGGCGCCGCTCACCGTGTAGTAAAGGTGGCTGATCTCGGCCACACCCACGAAATCGGCCGATAACTTCAAATGCACAGGATCGCGCAGATACCGGCGTGCCAAACGGCGAATGCCTTCCGGCAACGTGGCCGAAAACAACATGGTTTGCCGCGTGGTGGGCGTGTGCTCAAGAATGCGTTCGATGTCTTCTTGAAAACCCATCGACAACATTTCGTCGCATTCGTCCAGCACCGCGCAGCGCACGCGGTCCAGCTTCAAGGTGCCGCGTCGCAAATGGTCCAAGATGCGCCCGGGGGTGCCACACACGATTTGGCCACCGGCGCGGAGCTGTTCAACCTGTCGACCCATGGGCGCGCCGCCGTAGACAGGCACCACCGTCACATCTAGGTGCGCGGCGATGCGGGCCAACTCCGCGGCCACCTGAAGCGCCAACTCGCGGGTGGGCAACATCACGATCGCTTGCACATGCCGCTCTTCCGGAGCGACCAGGCCATCGATCATGGGAATGCCAAACGCCGCCGTTTTTCCTGATCCGGTGCGCGATTGCACCAAAACATCGCGTCCCGAACGCACCACCGGGGCGGTCTGGCGTTGCACGTCCATGGGGGCCGTAAAGCCCATCTCCTGTAGCGCCTGCAGAATCTCTGGCTTCAAACCCAAATCAGCAAAGCTGCCCTGAGGTGTCACCGCCGCCGCTTCACCCTCTACCTGTTGTTCAATTTCGTTGTCGCTCATAGGCTTTGCTCTCGTCGTCGTGGTGTGGTTTGTGGAATCTAGCCGCCTTGACGGCCTTCGTGGAGGCGCTTGCCCAGCAGGTCTAGGCGCGTGCGCGCGCGCAAGAGGCGGGGGGCGTGTTCTTTGCCGAACCGCTTGAGCTCGCGCGTGTAGGAAAGGTGAACGGCGCCCAATTCGTCGTGAATCGAGGCCATTTCATCCATTTGTTTTCGGAAGTTGCTCGTACGCACCTCGGCAAACCGGCAGCGTTGGCCCAGATGATTCCAGCGTTTGCGCCACAGGGCGCCTTCGTCGCCCCAGCGTTGCGCCTCGTCAGGCTCGTAACCGGCTAGCAAGTGGTGGAAACTCTCGAGGTGCTTCTCAAGCGCCACCTGCACATCGGAAAGCTCTTCCCAACAGTCGGTCAGCTCTTCCGGTGACACGTTTTCGCCCACGGGCGTGGCAGCTTCCAAGGGTGGGTTGCGTCGTGCGTAGATTGTCACCGCTACAGACGTAAGAATGTAGAGGCTTCCCACGACAGAAAACGACACGACCGACCACGCCAAAAAACGTCGATAAGGTCGGTACTCGGAATTCCTGTCAGGTCCCTGACTGGTTGATGGGTGCGACACGAGCTTGATAGACTCCCAGCGAGGAGTCGGCGGTCCGGAGCGCCGGACGAATAACTGTGGTGGGGACGGTACGGAGCCGGGGGCCAAATGTCAACGGATAACGCACAGCAGGGGCGTCGAAGCCGTTGGAGCAGGCCGCCTGCGGGCGCAGCGGGCCTTAGTTAGCCTTGATCAGCCTCAATCAAAAGACGGTTCCAAGACCGCGTCTTCGTCCAGCGGGTGGCGCGGGCGTTTGGGCTTCACCACGGGGGCAGGGGGCTCTTCCTTCTTCGGAGGCGTGACCCGGGGCCTGGGGCTTCTGTTGTTGGTGGCCACGACGGGCTTTTTCACATCGGGTTCGCGCTCGCGCGCCAAAGCGGTGGACAGCTTTGTGGAGATCTCCGGCACCAAAGCCAAAGTTTTGGGCTCAAAGCCTTCTTTGAGAAATTGAAAATCGATCGAAGCTTTTCCAAACGGCAGCTCCTGGTCGAAGGGGGTTACACCCAGAACCGCGCCCGAAGACTTTTGCACCACCTGGGCGCCCGCCGGTTCCGAACGAAACATCACCAGCACCTTTTCGGGTGTCTTGGGGGTGTCATCCACCACTGGTTCCGGCTCGTTGGTGGTAACGGCGGGCGTGGCGGGGGCCTCGTCTCCTCCACCTCCGAACAAAAGCAAAGCGCCCAAGCCTGCCACCACAACCGCACCGGCCACGCCAATGACCAGGCCCTTGCGGGACTTTTGGGGAAAGTCGGCATCATCGGCCAGTTCGCCACTGCCCTGCCCAAAGGTGGTGGGAATGGGGCGCGGGCGGGCGCCCACGTTGTCGTTGCCCCCGCCGAACACCACCCGCCCGCTGCGAGCGTCTGCCTCGCCAGGGCGTGCCGCGGGAACGGCGTCCATGGCGGTTTGAATGCGCGGACTTTTCTCGGCAGCTCCGTGGGGATCCAAAATCGCCGCACGAAATTCCCGCATGTTTTGATAGCGATCAGCGCGGTTCTTGGACAGCGCCCTCAGCACCAGCTGCTCGTGATGATCCTCCAATGTGGGGTTGATCGCCCGCAGCGAAGGGGGCGCTTGGGTGATGTGCTTAACGATGATCTCGCCGTAGCCTTCCCCGCCAAACGGCACTTTGCCGGTAAGCATCTCGAACAGGATCACGCCCAGCGCGTAAACGTCTGAACGGTGGTCAACGTCGGCGCGGCCCTCGCACTGCTCGGGCGACATGTAATATGGCGTGCCCATCACCGAGCCCGTTCGGGTCTTGTGCGTGACCTTTTGATCGCCCTGCGTGAGCTTGGCCAAACCAAAGTCCAACACCTTGACGAAGTCAACGCTGGCGCCGCGGTTGATGAGATATACGTTTTCGGGTTTCAGATCGCGGTGAATGATCCCGTGGTCGTGCGACGCCAACAAAGCGTCCGCCACCTGCGCGGCAATCTTCAGTGCGCGCTCGGGCGGGAACCTGTGTTCGCGGCTGATGCGATCCGAAAGCGCTTCGCCTTGCAGAAACTCCATGACGAAGAAAAATTCTCCGTCGTCGGTGTTGCCAAAGTCGCTGATGTCAACGATGTGCTCATTGCCGATCTGGTTGACCGACTTGGCTTCGGTCATGAACCTTGAAATCACTTCAGGGTTCTTGGACAACTCGGGGTGAATGGCTTTGATCGCCACCTTCTTCCCGATCACAGGGTGCTCGGCCAGGTACACCACACCCATGCCCCCCTCGCCCAATTTGGCGGTGATTTTGTAATTCCCGACAGTCTGTCCGACCGAAATCATGGGAAAGTTAAGTCCTCACCCTTACTGGCGATTTGTACACCTTCGGGCACCATCACCCATTTCTGTATGTTCGTCAAGAAGGCCGCCCGGCTTGAAAGGTGCCACGCAGATTGGGCGTCTGCGATGTAAAAAGGGCCTGCAAATGTTGCGGCAACGTAACTAATAACGTTGAACAAAAAGGTGGTGGCAAAGCGCTTTGTGGGGAACTGTAAGACGTCACCGAAGACGTCACCGAACAAGTTAACCGAAGACGTTAACCAAAGAACACTGAGCGCCGTTCCAGCAGCATTTCAGCGATCATGGTGTCAACCTGAGTGCGCACCGCCTCGGCGGCTTCCAACACCGCGATGCTGTTGTCCAGGTCAACGGGTGGGGGCGGCAGCGGCTTGCCGATGCGAATCCTCCACTTCGTAGGCAGCGGCAAAAGCCCCAGGGGACCCAAAAAGGGAAACGTGGGCGTCACGGGTATGTAGGGAACGCCCAACCAGCGCGCGGGCGCCGTTAGCTTGCCAATGAGGGGATGAATCTCCTCGGCGCCCACAATGGCGGTGGGGATCAGCGGCACCCTTGCCGACGCGGCCAAACGCATGAAACCGCCGCGCCCAAACCGCGTGAGCCGGTAGCGTTCCCGGTAGAGCTTGCCCACCCCGCGAAGGCCTTCAGGAAACACCGACACCAGCTGGTTGTTTTGGAGCAGGGTGGT
>JBBSJE010000059.1:0-31641 GCA_038257535.1 Polyangia bacterium | reverse complement strand
AGCCGGCAGGGGCGGTTCCCTTGAGTCTCGCCCCGGCAGTTGTTGCCGGTGACGGTGGTGTGGCGGACGCTGGAAGCGGCTCGGATGGTGGCGGGATGGCTGGAAGCCTCCCACCTTTCAATCTTGAGACCGGGGGCGCACCGCTTCTGGATCTCAACAAAATCTCCGGAACACGAGTTAAGCCTCCTGCAGGCCAAATCCTTGCGTTCGGGGAACCAGCCCTCTCTGTGTGCCCGGATCAGAAGAACAACTTGGCAGCCAGAGTGCAAGCCGGTTACCGTGGATTCAACACTCGAACAGGCAAATGGGATGAAATGAAATCCGATCCCAAGCCGCTTCACGACATCATTCGCCCACGAATTTGGAATTCGTTTATGGACCTTGATGGTTCGTTGATGGGTGGCGGCAGCAATTGGTACGAAAACGGAAACGGAACGGCGTCCAACGGGGGGCCCGCAGCTTTTGAGGCAGGCTCCGCTCCCTTCCGAGGGCGAAGGATGTCGGTGTTTCACCCCGTTGAGCTGTGGTTGATGGGATTCGCCGCAACTCCGGACGTGAAAATCAACATTTACCAGGTAGATGCAGCCAAACTGGTAGGGGAAGTGGGGCTTGAGGGTGTTTTCCATAAAAACGCAGGTCCCCGGATGGGCATGCCCACTCCGGGCCAAGGCACGGGCGCGAAACAGATGCAAATCTTTAGCGACGGAAGACGTGCCGTTTTGTCTGTGCAGGACCTGTTGCAATTGCCTCCCGATGCAAAGCCTCCTCGCAACCCCGAGTTTGAACAAGCGCCTCATTTCATCCGACAGCTTTGGGTGCTTGTAACGAAATTTGAGGACAAAGCCAACAATGTGGACACCGGTTTGGTTGATACGATCAACGAAGAGCAGACCGCCCACATGCTTCGGTGGCGTCGCGCTTGGCAGCAGTATTTTTACGCGCTCACAAGCTACAACGGGCGGATGCGCGCCACTTTCGATCAAACCCATGACGACTCTGCCTACTGGGAATTCATGCAGAAGACAGATGACGCAAAATCCTTCACTCCCCAGGGAGGTCTGGATTTCAAAGTCTCCGGCGCTCGCCGAGATCCCAACTCCACCGCGATCTTGAGCTACGCAATGGTCAGCACCCCTGGCGCGGCGGGTGAAATGGAGTTTACGCCTCACGCCCCCCAGCAGTTGCCAGTGCGGATCGACGGGCGGCTGGTTGAAGAGGTTCGGTCGAAGCTTTTCACCGAAGACAAGGACAAGTTCGTTACCTACGGCGACAACGCTCTGATGGTTCGTATGCAACTGCCATTTAAGGGCACCGACCCGGACAAATGGCCCAAGGCATTGGCCAAACTGCGCATCAAAAACGGTCCTGAAATTCGGATCCCAGCCGACGATGATAGGCTCACCGAAAAAGAAAAGACCTGGCTGATATGGGATGGAAAGTTCCATACCTACGCGGTTGACCTGAGAAAGGTGCCCGGCTACGCGGGCAAGGTCTATGAGGAAGGATTCACTTTTGTTCCCTCCGAAGAGGCCGCCGTTTGTGACCCAACTGTGCCAGAAAATCCGTTGGACGAAGACCCCGACTGCATCAAGGTAGACTTTATCCGCTTCACCAATGTGGCCGATCCCGACGACGCGGCAGATCTGGATCGCGACTGCGACGGCGCTTTGAAGCCAGACGGCTTCATTGGTATTGAGGACAACTGCCCGCTCATCTACAACCCGAACCAGGCTGACGCAGACGGCAACGGCGTGGGAGATGCTTGCGAAGACTTTGACTTTGACGCCATCCCCAACATCTGCGACAACTGCCCCACCGTATCAAACTCTCGCCAAGGGGATCAGGACGGAAACAAAGTCGGCGACGCCTGTGACGAAAACTTCCGTGGCGGCTGTGCCTTGCAGCCGGACTCGGTAGCGGGCGTGGCTTCATCATCCGGAAGCTCGGTTCCGTTGATGTTGTTGGGGTTGGCGGTTGCAGGGATCTTTGGGTTCCGGTTGAGCCGCAACGGCCGCAAGAAGCGGTAACCAACTAGCCATACGAAAACGTGAGGGCTCGCTTCGGCGGGCCCTTCGTTTTTTAGGCGGCTATGGTTTTTTGCTGAGGCGTTGGCGATAGGCGGCACTGAGGGAAGGTTCTTCGCCTTGGTCGGAGGGTGCGTAAAAGCGCGCGGCGCTGAGGTGATCGGGAAGGTACTGTTGAGCCACGTGGTGACCCTGATGATCGTGGGGGTATTGGTAGTCGCGGCCATGGCCTAGCTGTCTTTGCAGCCCGGTGGAAGCGTTGCGCAGGTGTGGGGGCACGGGCAAGGCGCCGTGCGCGGCCACGGCGGCTTTTGCGGCGGCGTAGGTTGTGAGGGCTGAGTTGCTTTTGGGCGCCAAGGCCAGATACAGCGTGGCTTGCGTAAGCGGGTAGATGGCTTCTGGAAAGCCGATGAAACGGGCCGCTTCCATCGCGGAAATGGCCACTGACAAGGCGCGGGGATCGGCGTTGCCCACGTCTTCGGAGGCGAAGATCACCAACCGCCGCATGATGAACTTTGGATCCTCTCCGGCCTCCACCAGCCGCGCCAACCAATACGTGGCGGCATTGGGGTCGCTTCCACGCAGGCTCTTGATCAGCGCGCTGATGACGGCGAAATGTTCATCGCCAGCTTTGTCGTAAAGCAAGGTTTTGCGCTGCAACGCCTCTTCAACAGCGCGGCGATCCATCTGCACCTTGCCGTCTGCAGAGGGCTCGTTCACGGCCACAGCGGCTTCAAGCGTGGAGAGCGCGCGTCGCGCGTCGCCATGCGCTTCAGCGGCGATCAGCTTCAAAATGTCGTCCGGGCATTCAAGCGCCAGATCCCCTAGGCCGCGCTCGCGGTCGGTTAAGGCTCGTGACAGCAACGCCTCGAGGTCAGCGGACGAAAGCGGCTGGAGCACCAAAACCTTGGTGCGCGACAGCAGCGCGGCGTTGACCTCGAAGGAAGGGTTTTCGGTGGTGGCACCCACCAGGAGAATCGTTCCTGCCTCAACGTGTGGCAGTAGCGCGTCTTGTTGGGCTTTGTTGAAGCGATGAATTTCGTCAACAAACAGCACCGTTCGGCGCGCGCGCACGTTGCGCAAAGATTCGGCTTGCGCCACCGCTTCGCGGAGGTCTTTCACACCCGACATCACCGCCGAAAGCGCAACAAAATCGGCGTCGATTTCGTCGGCGATCAAGCGACCTAAAGTGGTTTTTCCCACGCCCGGGGGGCCCCACAAAATCACTGAGGTAAGCCGCCGGCCTTCGATGGCCCGCCGCAACCACGTGCCAGGGCCCAGAAGCTGGCTTTGGCCTACAACCTCGCTCAAGCGCCGGGGCCGCATACGTTCGGCCAGCGGCTGGCCGCGCTTGTCTTTGGTGGCCGCGTGGGCAAAGAGATCGTTGGGCATAAGGGCTCCAGGTTAAAGCTACGGACGTCGGCGAGCTAAGAGCAAACCTTGCAAACCGCCTGCATAAGGAAGGGATACGCCTTCAATGTCCCGCCGCAACACCAAAACGTTGTGCTCGTGCCACAGCGGCAAACACGGCAAGCGTTCGGCCACCTGCTCCTGCACCTTACGATAAAGATCGCGACGGCGCGGAAGATTGGCCTCAACCGACGCCGCTTCCAACAACGCATCCACCGTGGGATCATCGAAGCGGAAACGGTTGAGGCCCACCCAATGGTTCTTCGCCGATGGAATGCGCTGGGAATGCAAAGCCGAGCGCAGCCAATCGGGATCGAGCACGTCCGACATTTGCAACGTGAACAGCTGAAAGTTGCCATTGCGTACGTCGTGCATGAACGTGGCAAACTCGTAAGCGCGCACGTCAACAGCCACGCCCACAGCGGCCAATTGCCGCGCCATCGCTTGAACCAAACTTAAGCGAAAGCGATTGTTGCTGGTTTTCCACACCAAGGCGAAACGGGGCAGCGGCCCCGGTCCATCGGGATCGGGGAAACCGGCTTCGTCCAACAAGGCTGCAGCGGCTTGCGGATCGAAAACCAGAGGCGGCAGGCCGTGTGCAAAAAACGGATTGGCCGCGTCTAGCAGCGACTCTGCCACGGCAGCCTGCCCCGCCAGTTTGGCCTGCACCAGACGCGCTCGGTCGATCGACATCGCCAGCGCACGGCGAACCTTGCGGTGGGCCAAGACCGGATCGTGCAGATTGAACCCTACGTAAGTCACAGTGGCGCTGGGGGCAAACAACACCTGCACATCCGCGCGCGCTTGCACGGTTTGCAGGACCTGCGGGGTTACACCATTAAATATGGCGTCGCCTGACCCTCCGAACACCGCCATGATGCGAGCGTTGTCGTCGCGAATGGTGCGGACCACAAGCTTGTTCATGGCGGGCGGCGTGGGCGTGTGGGGATTCGCCGCCAGCACCACACGGTCACCGGTTTGTTGTTTCAGCTGGTAGGGCCCCGCGCCCATGAAATCCACTTGCGGTGGAGTGATTTGCGGACGCGCCACCACGCCCATATGAAGATCTGAGGTGAACGACGCACGCGGCACCTTGAGATGAAATCGCACGCGGCCGTTGGGGCGCACTTCCACGCCACGAAGAACCTCGGCCAACGCGGACCTGTAGGGGCTGCCGAAAGTGGGATCGAGCAGCGATTCAAAGGTGTACACCACGTCGGCCGGCGTAACCGCAGCGCCGTTCGAGAAGCGCGCTGTTGACGACAAGCTGGCTTCCCACGTGAGTGGGTCAAGCGCCTCAAGAGTGTCCGCCAACCCGCCTCCAGCGGCGAGGGCCTCGCCCGGCACCACCAAGCCCGGGGCGATCAGGCGGGAGACCCGCACATCCCAGCTGGTGATGGCAAAACGCGGATCCAGACGGCCCAGGGGGCTCTCATTCAGGAGAACCAAGGTGTCGCGAGGGCGCGCGCGTTGGCAACCAACGGTTGCCAGCATGAGAAGTACGAAGCCAGCCCATTCGCAGAACGCACCAAGACCTTGCCCGCGGCAAGCGCTTTCACGAGCCTGCGTTTGACCCCAGAGCACGCCGATACACTGGCGCTGGCGGCCGCAGCGGTCAAGCCGGGCATCCCCTACCGCGTGAGCTAGAAACGAAACCGCCTGCAGCCTGGATTCCGGGCGCGTCCTGGGTTTAAGTAGCAACAGTGACGATTTCTGTGCCCTCACATCGTGGCTTGCTCGCGCTGGCCGCTTGGACCTGCGGCGTGGCGTGTGCCCCCACCCCCACCGTGGCACCTAAGCCCCGATTTCCCAAGCCTCCCGCCGCACCTGCGCAGGCGCCCCCGACCGGGCCCTCCCCCGCCCCGCCAGAGATGCTGACCGACGAAAACAGCTTGGCGCAGGCATTGGCGTCGCGAAACGCTTCGTTGCCGCCGGTGCCCCCGCCGCCGGAGGATGGGGCCGCGCGCGCCAAATGGCTAAGCACCCAATTGGACGTGCTGTTCGGGGGCCCCGGGGCTTCGCCGCGGCCTTTGGGTGCGGGAAAGGTGTCCGTGATGGTGATGGACCACGACAGCGGTCGCCCCGTCTATTCACGTGAGCCGCGGGCGCAGCTGAACGTGGCCTCGAACGTGAAACTGATCACAGCGTCCGTGGCCCTGGCGGCGCTCGGGCCAGAGTACCGCTTTCGAACACTTGTGTACGGGCCTCAGCGCACCGCGGGCCGCTACTTGGAAGCAGGTGGCGAATTGGTGGGCCCCGTACATGTGCGGGGCATGGGCGATCCCACCTTGGCCACCTCCGACTTGGCCGACCTGGCCAATCAGCTGTGGGCATTGGGCATTCGCCGCATCAAAGGCGACATCATTGTTGACCCTACGTTTTTCGATCAACGCGTGATTCCGCCCGGGTATGAGCAAAAGGAAGAATCGGGTGCGTTTCGCGCGCCTTCGTCAGCAACTTCACTCAACAGCAACGCGATCACCGTAACGGTGGTGCCAGGCGCGGCGCCGGGACAAGCCGCAGCGGTGGCGATTGAACCAGAATCACCCTATTTCGAGGTCGTGGGACGCATCACAACCTCGTCGAAAGCGCCTGCATGGCCGGTTGTGGACACCGCACCCGGCACCGATGGCAAAACCAGAATCTTGCTGTCGGGTCGCGTGGCGCTTGAACAAACGCCGCGCCAATTTCAACGACGTGTGGTGGATCCGGCGTTGTACTTGGGGCATACGCTGGTGGTGATGCTGGCCCGTCGGGGCGTTGCCGTGCAAGGCCAAGTGCGGGTGGACGCCACGCCCGATGGGCTACGCTTGCTCGCCACTCACGTTTCGGAGCCCTTGGGCGTGGTGGTGCACGAACTTAACAAGCGCTCTAACAATTTTACCGCCGAACAGCTGGTGCGCACTTTGGGGGCTGAAGTGATGGGTGTGCCGGGAAGCTGGGAAAAAGGTCTTGAGGCGGTGGCGCGCCACCTTGAAGGTTTGGGCATCAAACGGGGCACCTACCGCATGGAGAACGCCGCGGGACTTTATGACTCCAATCGTTTTTCCGCTGAACAAATCACCGCCGTCATTCGTGCGGCGTTGCGCGACTTTCGCATCGCCGGTGAGTTTGCCGCTTCGCTGGCGCTGGCCGGCATTGATGGAACCTTGGTGTCACGTATGGCCGGCAGCCCTGCTGAACGCTACGTGCGGGGAAAAAGCGGCACGCTCTTGGGCACCAGCGCGCTGTCGGGGCTGGCCGGATCGCCGGGGCGCGGACCGCTGGTGTTCTCATTTGTCATGAACGAAGTTATCGATGTGGCGCTTGCGCGGGCGGTTCAAGATCAAGCCGCAGCCATTTTGGCCTGGTACTTGAACCCCACCCTGCGGGCCGCGGCGCTTCCTGCAAAGCCCCCAGGTTAGGAACTTGTGATGCAAAAACACTTTCATACGACCATGAACCGTCGCGCTTTGCTAACTGGTTTGGCCGCAGGTGTTGCGGCTTTGACACCGCAAACCACCCGCGCCCAATCGCCCAAGCGAAACATCAAATTGGGTTTCGACAACTTTGCCTTGCGCGCGTTTGGGTGGAAGGCGCCGGCCCTCATCGATTACGCGGCCAAAGCCAAGCTTGATTCGCTGTTCATCACCGACCTTGATGCCTTCGACAGCCGCGACAGCGCGCATTTGTGCGACCTGCGCAAGCGCGCGGCCGATCAAGGCGTGCAGATTCACTTGGGCACCTGGAGCGTGTGTCCGTCGTCAAACGTGTTCAAAGCCAACTGGGGCAATGCCGACGAACACCTGGCTTTGGGCCTTCGTATGGCGGCCGACTTGGGTTCACCGGTTCTGCGCGTGATTTTGGGCAATCACCAGGACCGTTTGAGCACGGGTGGCATTCAGGCGCGCATCGCTGACATGGTGAAGGTGCTGCGAAGGAACAAGCGCCGCGCCAAAGACGCAGGCGTCAAAATTGCGGTGGAAAATCATGCGGGCGATCTGCGCGCCCGCGAGTTGGTGGGGCTGGTGGAAAAAGCCGGCAAAGACTTTGTGGGCGTAAACATTGACCCAGGCAACGCCGTGTGGGGATTGGAAGATCCCCTCGACAATCTTGAGCTTCTGGGGCCCTACACCTTGACCAGCAGCATGCGCGACAGCCACGTGTGGAGCAGCGACAAAGGCGTGAGCGTGCAATGGACGGCCATGGGCGATGGGGTGGTGGATTTTCAAACCTATATGGACAGGTTTGCGCAGCTATGTCCCTTAGCGCCAGTGCACATCGAGACCATTTCGGGCTTCAATAGAGAGTTTGCGTTCTTCGACAAGGATTTTTGGGCCGCCTACAAAAACGTTTCTGCCGCCGAGCTGGCGCGGTTTTGGCGTTTGGCTAGCAAGGGCCGTCCGCAGACGCCCTGGAAAGCCCCGACAGGCAGTGACCACGCCACGGCAGAGCAAGCGTTTCAAAAACAGCAGCTGGAACGTAGCCTGGAGCATTGCAAAACAAGGTTGGGGTTGGGATTGCGCGCATGAGCCCAGTGGCCGCCCAAGCAAGTTCGACAACGACGCTGGCCGCGCTGGACAACACGGTGGCCATAGAAACGCCCGAGCACATTCGCTTTCGTCATTACGTGGCCGGGCCCACCCGCCGCTTCGTGGCGTATATACTGGATTGGCTTGTGCGTTTGGTCCTGGCCGCTGTGATTGGCGCGATCGTGATGCTGATGGCCGGCCGCTCGGATGTGCTTCAAGGGGTGGGCCAAGGCATTGTGTTACTGGTGCTGTTTGTCCTGGAATGGGTGTACTTCGTTTTGTTCGAGACTCTCGACAATGGCCGCAGCCCCGGCAAACGCGCGTTGCGCTTGCGCGTGGTGAAAGACCGTGGTGAACCCATTACGTTTATCGATTCAGTGCTGCGAAACCTTCTGCGCGCCGCCGACTTTTTGCCGTTGGGTTATGTCTTAGGAACTCTGGCCATGGTGGCCGATGGCCGCTTTCGCCGCCTGGGTGACCGCGTGGCCGGCACCATGGTGGTGATTGAGCAAACCACGGCCGTGCAAGCGCCGATCGTTTTGCAGCCCCCTGCCCGCGCGGACGAGCTATCGATGCTGCCCACGCGCTTGCCCTTGTCCACGCCCGAGCTGGAAGCGCTTGACATGTTTGTGCGCAGAGCCGCGCTGTCGCAAGCACGACGAGTTGAACTGGCGGAGATGGTGTCTTCGTTGTGGGGTGAGCGGACAGGGGTAAACGTTCACGATCCCATACGGTTCTTGCAACTGCTGCATGTTCGGGCTTGGGGTCGCAAGACGGCCGCGAAAGATCTGCAACAGCAGGAACGCGCATGAAAGAAGCGCAAGACGCGTTCGTGCAGCGTCGCACCCCCGAGTGGACGGCTTTGGAAAGCCTGGTGCAAGGGGGGCGGCGCTGGCACACCCTAAGCGGACCTGACATCTCGCGCGCCGCTGCCCAGTATCGGGCAATAGCTGCCGACCTCATGCACGCCCAAGCGGCTGGCTACACGCCCGATTTGGTCGCCTTTCTCGATGGCTTGGCGGCGCGCGCGCATGCGGCATTGTATTCGGCACCACCTTACCGTTGGGGGGCCGCAGGTGAATTGATTTGGCGCGACTTTCCGCGCACCTTGCGGCGTCACAGCCGCGCGTTTTGTATAGCGCTTGCGCTCTTCCTTCTGCCGTGTGTGGCGGGCTTTGTGGGCGCGTACAAATCGCGGCGGTTTGCCCTGCAAATCATGCCGGAGGAAACCGCCGAACAAATGGAAGCCATGTACGCCCAACCCACGGAACAGGGCCGCGCGCCGGGCGCCGACTCCACCATGGCCGGCTTCTATGTTCGCAACAACGTGGGCATTGCGTTTCAGTGTTTCGCCACCGGCATTCTGTTCGGGATGGGCAGCGTGTTTTATCTGGTCTACAACGGCCTCATGATTGGCGCCGCGGCGGGCGTGGTCACGGCGGCTGGGCACGGCGAAAATTTCTTCACCTTTGTGTGTGGTCACAGCGCGTTCGAGCTCACGGCGATCGTGATCTCTGGCATGGCGGGTATGGTTATGGGCTACGCACTGGTTGACACTCAGGGCTTGGGGCGCTGGGCGTCCTTGCGAAGCCAATCGCGGCAGATTGCGTATTTGATCCTGGGTGCCGCCTTGATGCTTTTGATCGCCGCCGCCATAGAAGGATTTTGGTCGCCCTCTGCGTTTGCGCCGCCTGTGAAGTGGAGCGCAGCCGCCGTGTATTGGTTGCTGGTGGCGCTGTATTTCGTGTTTGCGGGCCGTTCACCTCGGGCGGTGCGCCTATGAATCTGCTTGATGCCCGCGTTGTGTTGCGCATGCGCGGCGTTGCCGATGTTTTGGATCTGACGGTGCCCTACTGCGTGCGTGGCTGGCGCCTGTTCGGCACGCTATGCGTGTTGGTTTTGGGTCCGGCGTTCTGTTTGTGTGCGCTTTTGCATTATGGGGCCGCGTGGACTTGGCAACAGGTGTGGGTGGTCAGTGTTGTTTTGGGAGGCTTTTTGCAAGCCCCCTTTTCTTTGGCTGCTGGCGAACTTTTGTTCAATGAACCGGAGCAAGCGCAGCTGCGCACGTTGATTCGCCACTTGGGGCGGCGCTTGTTTCCGTTTGTGTTTGCCCACATCACCTCGCGCATGGCGCTGATGGTTGCGGCTTGCACTGTGGTGGGGTGGCCGATCGCGGGCAGCGCCTTGCTGTTCGTGCATGAGGCGGCCCTGCTTGAAGGCGCCTCTGGCCCGGGGGCGATGGCGCGCAGCCAGAAGCTGGTCACGCGCAACAACGCCGCTGCGTTTGGTATGTGGGTGGCCTTGATGGTTTGCCCCGCGCTTTGTGTGCTCTTGGCGGAGGTGCTGGGGCAAGCGATCGTGTCCACAACGTTGCAACTGGGCCAACCGGTGGGCGACCTCTTTACCGAGGGCGGGTCGCTTTATGCGCTCGCAGGCTTTTTCATGTCCCTGCCCTTGGTGGCCACGGCGCGGTTTTTGAAATACATCGACATTCGCACCCGCAAAGAAGGCTGGGACATTCAGTTGCGTTTCATGAGCGTTGTGGCCGCTCACAAATCTGAGGAACACGAGGCCGCATGAATCTTGGCGGGCTAAGCTTGTTCCTTGTTCTGGCGTCCAATATGTCGCCTGCCGCGCCAATGTCTTTGCCCGCGGAAGCCACCACGGACGAAGCCACCACGGACGACACCGCCAACCGCTCGCTCACGTCCTCAGCCGCCTTGGCCGAAGTGTTTGCCGATCCCGACTTTGCGTTTTGCCACGAAGAAAGCTTTCCGTTATCAAACAAAGAGTTTCGATGGTGCACTCAAGTCCCCGACAATCTCGAGGCCTGCCCCAAGCTCAAAGCGCTGTGCGCACGGGGCGCCACGGCGGTGGAACGTGAACCTTACAATCCAGACGTGTCGTTCAACTTTCCCGATCTGCCAAACCTGCCCAGCTTCGCATTTTGGTTGGTGGTGGGCGGTCTGGTCGGGGTTTTGGTCTGGCTTATCGTGCGCAACCTCATCCAATGGCAGCCCAAGGCCGAGGCCGGCGAAGCCACCCCAGCTTCCACGGTCGTGGCTTTGCACGGCGCCGATCAGGTTATTGAAACGGACGTGCAGCGTCTGTTGGCCAAAGCGCGCATGGCGTCCGCCGAAGGACAGATGACCGCGGCGGTGGCGTTTGCGCACGCAGCACTGCTTCGCCGGCTGGAGGGACAGGGCTTGATCAAGGTGCACAACAGCCGCACCACCAGTGATTATTTGCGCGATCTGTCCAGAGCCGCCCCAGAGCATCGCCCCGCGGTTGCCAAGTTGCTCGGGGATGTTGATAAGGCGCAGTTTGCCGGCCACCCCACCGACGGCTCCTTCGTTGCGGCGCTGATCGAACGCGTGGTGAGCTTGAACGTCGCCATCCGCCCGCTATTGGGCCTGCTGGTGCTGGGCATTTTGCTTTTTGGTGCCGGATGCAATTTGTCCAGCCGAGACGATTGGGAACATTCTCCCTCGGGCATCGAAGCCGTGGTGCGGTACCTGCAGAAAACCGGGCTTGATGCGCGCGAGCGGCTGGCGCCTTTGTCAAAACTCAACGCTGAAACCTCGCATCTAATCCTGCTGCCCAACGTCTCTGTTTCGGACGAAGAATGGGAGCTGATAGGTGAATGGGTTGCGCAAGGAGGCCAGCTCATTCTCGCGCCAGGACCCAAAAACTTGCCCGACTGGCTGCGCATCGAATTTGACAAAGTGGAATCGGCTGATCAGGTCGTGCGACGCATGTTGAACGACGCCCCGCTTTCCAAAGCCACGCAGCTGCAAGCTGGAGCGTATTTGCCCGAGGCTCTGCAGGGGCTTGCGGTGGCGGCCCCGATTGAACGCACCTTTGCTGCGCCGTCGCTCAAGGTGTATCCCCTGCTCGTTCACGACAAGCGCGTTTACGCGGCTGCTTTGAGCTGGGAGGCCGCTGGCGGCGAAGACAAAAATGAAAAAAAAGACGGCGACAAAGCCCCGGGGCCAAGCGCCGCCCCTCAGCGCGAAGCGCAGGCTGAACCGCCCGAAGCGCAGGCTAAACCGTCCGAAGCGGCCGATGAAGCGCAAGTTGAGGATGAGCTTGGCGGCGGCGCCGTGTTCGCATTTGCCGATCGC
The DNA here is from genome assembly GCA_038257535.1 of Polyangia bacterium. Classification (GTDB taxonomy): domain Bacteria; phylum Myxococcota_A; class Polyangia; order Fen-1088; family Fen-1088; genus JAGTJU01. The sequence goes on along the minus strand of JBBSJE010000059.1, from coordinate 19,572 downwards.
AACTTGTTTAGCAACGCGGCTTTGTTGGTGGCGGACAACGCTCGGTTTGTACGTGCGCTCTTGGATGATGGCGCAAAAGGGCGGGTTGAGCTCGCGGGTGACCTTGCGGGCTTGGTTTCGCCCAACCCCATCGCTTCGGTGGGTCGCGGCAAGCTGGCGCCGTTTATGGCGCAGGTTGCTTTGTTCTTGCTGGTTTTGTTCGCCGCACGCGGCGCCATGTTTGGAGCGCCCAGGCAGGTGTTCGCCAGCGGCCGCCGGCGCTTCGCGGAGCACGTTCAGGCAATAGGGCTGCAATTTCGGCGCGCACATGCCCACCGCCACGTTTTGTTTTTGTTGGGCACATACCTCGTCGAACGGCTTCGTCACCGGGCGCGGCAGACAGGCCAAACGGCCGTGGGTGCGTTGGCTGAATCGTTGGCGAAACAAGAAGGCCGCCCCGTGGGTGAGATGGCCCGCCATCTGTTTGCCGCCAAGGAGGATAGCCCCTTGCAGGGAGAAGGCCGACGCGCGCGCCAAGAGGAATTGCGCGATCACATAGAAGCCATTGAGGCGTTGGCGGCCCTGTTGGCGACCAAGGGCCCCTCTGCTCAGACCTTAACCGCCAACAAAACCCGAACCACCGCCGCTGCAGGCCGAGGCGATGTTCGCATCACGACAACCGGGAGTTCCCAGTGAATTTGAATGAGTTTTCGGCGCGGTATCGCGCCATCGTGTCCGAGGTGGATCGCGCGTTGGTGGGGCAGGAAGAATTGATTGAGCAGGTGGTGCTTGCCATCGTTTGTCGCGGCCACGTGTTGCTTGAGGGCGCGCCTGGCTTGGGGAAGACCTTGCTTGTGCGCACGCTGGGCCATGTGCTGGGATGCCAGTTCAAGCGCATTCAGTTTACCCCTGACTTGATGCCATCGGATGTCACGGGACAAAATGTGTTCAACCTTCAGCGCAATGAATTTGTTTTCAACCAAGGCCCTGTGTTCACCCAGCTCTTGCTGGCCGACGAGATCAACCGCGCGCCGGCCAAAACGCAATCATCGTTGCTGGAGGCCATGCAGGAACGAACCGTGACGGTGGATGGCAAAAGCAATGCTCTGCCGGCCCCCTTCTTTGTGATTGCCACCCAGAACCCCATTGAGTCGCAAGGGACCTATCCCTTGCCAGAGGCGCAGCTTGATAGGTTTTTGTTCAAGTTGTTTGTCGAACATCCGTCGGCGGCGGTGGAGAAAGCCATCTTGCAAGGGCATTTGCAGGGCTTCGATGCCAACCATCTCGAACGACTAGGTCTGGAAACCAAGGCGAATCCTCAGATCCTGTTGCAGATGCAAGAGGCGCTTGAGGCCGTACGGATTGATGATTCTTTGCTGGATTACATCACCGACATCGTGGGCCGAACCCGTGGGCACCGCAATTTGACCTTTGGCGCGTCACCGCGGGCTTCCATCGCCTTGCTTTTCGTGGCCCGCGCACGCGCGGCTAGCCTCGACCGCGATTTCGTGGTGCCCGACGACGTCAAAGCTCTGGCCCCTTCGGTGCTGCGCCACCGCATTGGATTGCATCCGGACGCCGAAATCGAAGGGCTGTCCACTGACGATTGTGTTAGCGACATCCTGCGCGAGGTTCGGGTGCCCAACACCGCCACATAAGCCGCGTGCATGAAGTTTGTGCCCACATCACGCTTGGTCGCGCTTTTGGTGGTGCCGCTGGGTTTGGCGGCGGCCACGCCGTTTGTTCCGACATTAACCAAGACCATGGTGGCCCTCGACGCCGCCATTTTCGCTCTGGCGCTGATGGACGCGCTGACACTGCTGCGCAACCCCCTGTCGTTGCATCGCCGGGTGCCGCGGGTGTTGTCGTTGGGACGTGACAATCCCGTCACGCTTGAAGTGCGATCGCAAGCCAAACGCCCCTTGCGCGTGTGGCTCAAAGACGATGTGCCGGATTCGGTCGAGCCTTCGCAGCAGCCGTTGCAACTAACTTTGCCTGCGCTGGGGCGCGCTGAGGTGGTTTATCACCTTCGCCCCACCCGGCGCGGCGCCTACGAACTGGGCGATCAGCACGCCCGCTACGCAAGCGTTTTGGGGTTATGGATGCGCCAAATTCGGCGTGCTACACGAGATCCCATTCGCGTTTATCCCGATGTGCGCGCCGTGCGCACTTATGATTTGTTGGCGAAACAAAATCGCGAGGCGCTGCTGGCTCGTGCCGCGCGGCTGCGGGGGGGAGAAAATGAGTTTGAGCGATTGCGCGATCACCTGCGCGACGATCCCTACCGGGCGATTGATTGGAAAGCCACTGCGCGACGGCAACGTCTCACTGTGAAGGAATACCAAAAAGAGCGGGACCAAACCGTGATCTGTTTGTTGGACTGCGGCCGCTTGATGACCGCCGAAAGCGACGGCATCTCGCACTTTGATCACGCCTTGAACGCCAGTTTGATGTTGGCGCACGTGGCGGCCCGCACCGGCGACCAGGTGGGCTTGTTGGCGTTTGATCACCGCGTGCGCGCGTTTAGCCCCCCCGCATCGGGCGCCCGTGCCACGCGGCAACTCATCAACGCGGTTTATGATCTGCACCCCGAACTTGTGGAAACCGATTACGGCTGCGCGTTCGAGGCGTTGGAGCAACGTATGCGCAAACGGGCGCTGGTGGTGATGTTCACGCAGGTTGTTGACGACGTGGGTGAGCGGGCTTTGGTGCGGCACATGCGGGCGCTTCCGGGGCGGCATCTGCCCTTGTGCGTGCTGTTTCGCGACGACGACATTCAAGCATTGGCAGACGCGGCTTTGCCCGGCGGCAAAGTTGACCTCAAGAGCTTGTCGCTACACGAGCAGGCTGCCGCCGCCGAAACCGTGCTTTGGCGAGAACGCGTGGTGGGCCGGCTCAAGACCAGCGGCGTCTTCACCTTGCACACCCCGGCCGCAAAACTTACACCCGCGTTGGTGAACCGATACCTGGAGATCAAAGCGCGCCAATTGCTTTAGCCCCGGACAGCCGCTTCGATGCCTCGCTCGACACAGTGCACAAGCGACGCCACCGGCGAAAGCGTCCGTCATTCCACAAGCCCTTGATTGCTGCGTCACTTTCTCCCAGTATGGCGCCGTGACAGACGCTGCGGCCCCCAACTCGCCACCGAAGAAAACACCGCTTTACGAGGCGCACAAACACCTGGGCGGCAAGATCATCGACTTCGGCGGTTGGGCGCTTCCGGTAAATTACGGCGGTGGGATCTTGGCGGAGCACGCAGCCACCCGCCAGGCGGTGGGCGTGTTCGATGTGTCCCACATGGGCGAGTTTCACTTCCGCGGCCCGAAGGCCTTGGACGCTGTGCAAAACTTGGTGACCAACAATGTGGCCCGATTGACGGATGGGCAGGCGCTCTACACCGTGGCCTGCAACGAACGCGGCGGCATCGTTGACGATTTGATCGTGTACCGGGTGGCCGCCGATCACTACCTCGCGGTGGTCAATGCGGCCAACATTGCCAAAGACTGGGATTGGTTCAAAACCCACACAGGCGAACTTTGCGCGCTTGAAGACGCGTCGGCACAAACCGCCTTGATTGCTTTTCAGGGTCCCACCGCTTTGGCTACGCTGGCCACACCCGCCGTAGGCACGCCCGAAGCACAGGCGCTCAAGTCGTTTGAGTTTCGCAACGACCTGCACGTGGCCGGAAAACCCGCGTGGGTGGCGCGCACTGGTTACACTGGTGAGGATGGGGTGGAGATTTTCTGCAGCGCCAGCGACGCGCCGTCGGTGTTTGAGGCGCTGGTGGCCGCAGCGGCCGGCGCGGGAGGATGCGCGGTGGGCCTGGGCGCACGTGACACCTTACGCCTGGAAGCCAAGCTGCCACTTTATGGAAACGATTTGTCTGACGACACGTCGCCTCTGGAAGCGGGCCTGGGTTGGGTGGTGAAACTCGACAAGGGCCCCTTCATCGGCAGCGCGGCCCTGCAGGCGCAAAAGGCCGCAGGCATATCGCGCCGTCTCGTGGGCTTCGAGATGAAAGACCGCGGCATTGCCCGTCATGGCTACGCGGTGCTGGCATCTAACAACGGCGGCCCTGGCGCCCCGATTGGCGAGGTTACCTCCGGGGGCGTAGGTCCCACGGTGGGCAAGAACATCGGAATGGCGTATGTACCTTTGCAGCACGCGGCGGCGGGCACAGCCCTATTGATAGATTGCCGCGGCAAATTGGTGCCAGCCCAAGTGGTTGATGGACCGTTTTACCGACGGCCCAAAACCGCTGCCTAACTTTTTCCCTCGACAACTTACGCCGAACGTAACAAGGAGCTTGTGAGCATGAGCGACAACTATCCCAGCGACCTGATTTTCTCGGAAGAGCACGAATGGACGCGCATTGAAGGCAAATTGGCCACAGTGGGCATCACACAGTTCGCGGTTGAGCAGCTGGGCGACGTGACACAGGTTGATCTGCCTCGCGAAGGCGAATCTGTGAAGCAGGGAGATGTGTTTGGTTCGATCGAATCGGTCAAAGCAGTATCGGATTTGTTTGCGCCTGTCTCGGGCAAGGTTGTCAAAATCAACACGCCTTTGGCCGATTCCCCCGAATACGTGAACGAAGATCCTTACGATCAGGGCTGGCTGATTCAAATCGAGATGACCACCCCAGCCGAAGCCGAAAAGCTGATGTCGCCTGAAGCGTACGAAACCTTCGTTCGCGAAAACACAGATTAGCCCCCGCCCCCACAAGGCCCCCTTTCCAAAGGCCAACCCGTAAATGACCAGCGCTCCCATTGTCGCCCGTTTTGTTGATCGTCACATTGGCCCCCGCCACAACGAGGTAGACACCATGCTTCGCGCGCTGGGCGCCCCCTCGCTCGACGCGGTGGTGGAGCAGGCCGTCCCTTCTGCCATACGCTTTGCGGGCGTGATGGACATTCCCGCGGCACGCAGCGAAGCCGAGGCGTTGGCCATGCTGGAGGCCTTGGCTGCCAAGAATCAGGTGTTTCGTTCGTTCATTGGCGCTGGCTACCACGATTGCTTCACGCCGCCGGTGATCCAGCGCAACATTTTGGAGAACCCCGGCTGGTACACACAGTACACACCCTACCAAGCAGAGATTTCACAAGGGCGTTTGGAAGCGCTTGTGAACTACCAGCAGATGGTGATGGATTTGACCGGCATGGATGTGGCCGGGGCCTCCTTGCTTGACGAAGCCACAGCTGCCGGTGAAGCCATGCAGATGTTGGCTGATATCTGCGAATCGGACAGCGCCACCACGTTTTTTGTGGCGGCCGATTGTCATCCCCAAACCATCGCGGTGGTGCAAACCCGTGCCGTGCCCCGCGGCATCAAGGTCGTTGTGGGTGATCCGCAAACGTTCAGTTTCAGCGCTGATGTGTTCGGCGCCTTGTTGCAATACCCCACCACCGATGGCCGCATCGCTGACAATCGCGCCTTCGTGGAACGCGCGCACGCCGCCAAGGCGCACGTGGCGGTGGCTTGCGATCTGCTTTCACTCACGTTGCTGACGCCGCCAGGCGAATGGGGCGCCGATGTGGCGTTGGGCAGCGCTCAACGATTTGGCGTGCCCATGGGCTACGGGGGGCCCCACGCGGCGTTTTTTGCCACCCGCGCCGAGCACACCCGAAAGATTCCGGGCCGTTTGATCGGCGTGTCGAAGGACGCACAAGGCAAGCGCGCCTTCCGCATGGCGCTGCAAACCCGCGAACAACACATTCGCCGTGAGAAGGCCACCAGCAACATTTGCACAGCGCAGGTGCTACTGGCGGTGATGGCAAGCATGTACGCCGTGTATCACGGCCCCGACGGGCTCAAGGCGATCGCCTTGCGAGTGGCGCGGTTAACAGCCACGCTGCGCGCGGCGCTTGTGCGCAAAGGCCTAGCGGTGGCGCCGGGACCCGTGTTCGACACGCTTCGCATTGACGCCAGTGCCGACGCCATCGCGCGGTTTCACGAAGACGCCAAACGCCACCGCATGAACTTGCGGCCATACTCTGCCACCAGCGTTTGCGTTTCGCTGGACGAAACCACCACGGAACAAGAGCTGGCGACCTTGGCTCAGGTGTTCGGCGCCGACGCCGCAGAGACCGCCTCACCGCTGCCGGAGTTGCCCGAGAACTTGCGCCGCACCAGTGGCTTCTTGTCGCATCCGGTGTTTAGCAGCCATCACTCGGAAACCGAGATGTTGCGCTACATTCGCCAGCTGGAATCGCGCGATCTGTCGTTGACGCATTCAATGATTGCGCTGGGTTCGTGCACCATGAAGCTAAACGCCACGGCCGAGATGATGCCGATTACCTGGCCCGGGTGGTGCAAGCTGCATCCGTTTGTGCCGGCCGAACAGGCGGCGGGATATCACGAAATCTTCCGTCAACTTGAAGCAGCGCTTTCGGCAGTGACCGGATTCCCCGGCGTGTCGCTACAGCCCAACGCAGGCTCGCAAGGTGAGCTGGCAGGCTTGTTGCTGATCCGCCAATACCACGAGCAACGCGGCCAAGGTCATCGCAACATATGCCTGATCCCTTCGTCGGCGCACGGCACCAACCCCGCATCTGCCGTGATGGCGGGCTATCAGGTGGTGGTGGTCAAATGCGACGACATGGGCAACGTGGATTTGTCCGATTTGGCGGAAAAAGCCACCAAACACGCGGCCAACTTGGCGGGACTCATGATCACGTACCCCTCAACCCACGGGGTGTTTGAGGAAGAAATCAAACTGATCTGTCAAACCGTGCACACGAACGGCGGCCAGGTGTACATGGACGGGGCAAATCTCAACGCGCTCGTGGGTCTCGCCCGCCCCGCCGATTTCGGCGCCGACGTGTGCCACATCAATCTGCACAAAACGTTTTGTATTCCGCACGGCGGTGGTGGGCCGGGTATGGGCCCCATCGCATGCGCCGCTCACCTTTCGCCGTATCTTCCCACGCATCCTGTGGTGCCGGTGGGGGGCGAACAGTCACTGGGCACCATTTCGGCGGCGCCTTGGGGCAGCGCGGACATTCTGCTCATCTCGTGGGCCTACATCATGATGATGGGTCCCGATGGCCTACGCCGCGCAACCGAGGTCGCCATTCTGAATGCCAACTACATGGCGCATCGGCTGCATCCGCATTTTCCCGTGGTGTACCGCGGGCGCCAAGGGCGCGTGGCACACGAATGCATCGTGGACCTGCGTGCGTTCAAAAAATCCGCGGGACTTGAAGTGGAAGATGTGGCCAAACGCTTGATGGATTACGGCTTTCATGCGCCCACCATGTCGTTTCCCATTCCTGGCACCCTGATGATCGAGCCCACCGAAAGCGAATCGCTCGCCGAACTGGACAGGTTCTGCGACGCCCTCATTTCCATTCGGCAAGAGATCGCCGAGGTGGAAGCCGGCAAACAACCGCGCGAGGGCAACTTATTGAAGAACGCGCCTCACACCGCCGAAGTTTTGCTTGCGGACGAATGGACCAAGCCCTATTCGCGCACGCAGGCGGCTTATCCTATGGCTTGGGTGAAAACCCGAAAATTCTGGCCATCGGTGGGACGCATCGACAATGTGCACGGCGATCGCAACTTCGTTTGCGCCTGCCCGCCGATCGACAGCTACGCTTAGGTAATTTAAACAAGGTCTCCCATGAGCCGAACCTTTGCTTCGCAAGCGGAACACCGCGCGTTTGTGGCGCAACAAGCGCGCATGCCGCAAGGCTTTCGCGCAGGATCCACTCGGTTTGCGTTTACGCCCGCCGAGGTGGACAAACCCGCAAACATGAACGTCACGGTGCTGGCGGCGGACCAGCCGTGCGCTGATTTCGCGGCGGTGTTCACCCGCAACGCGGTGGCGGGTGCGCCCGTGTTGTTGGGGCGACAGCGGTTGAACGAGCCGCAGTTGGGTGCCATCGTCATCAACAACAAGATCTCCAACGTGGGCGTGGACACGGGCATGGCAGACGCCGAAGCGGTGTGCGCGGCCGTGGGCGCTGGCCTGGGTTTGCCGGGATCCGCCGTGATGTCAGCGTCAACCGGCGTGATCGGCTGGCGCTTGCCCAAAGCTGCCATCGTTGCGGCTGTGCCAAAGGCGATAGAGTCGCTCACGTCGGCGTCGCTTTTTCCCGCGGCCGAGGCCATCATGACCACCGACCTTTACCCCAAAGCGCGCACGGCTAGGGTGGGCGAAGGTTGCATTACAGGCATTGCCAAAGGCGCGGGCATGATCGAGCCCAACATGGCCACGATGTTGGGCTTCGTGCTCACCGATCTTGCGGTGCCACGCGAAGCGCTGCGGGCGATGTTGCCGCGTGTGGTGGATCAAAGCTTCAATGCCATCAGCATCGACAGCGACACCAGCACCAGCGACATGGTTGTGGTGTTGTCATCGGGCAAAGTGCCCTGCCCCGATCTGGGACAGTTTGAGGCGGCGCTGATGCACGTTTGCCAAAACTTGGCGCACGATGTGGTTCGCAACGGAGAAGGGGTGCACCACGTGATGCGTGTGACCGTCAAAGGCGTTGCAAACACCGCGTGGGCGAAGGCGATTGGCAAAAGCGTTGTGAATTCGCCACTGGTCAAAGCCGCCATCTGCGGCAACGATCCGAACGTGGGGCGCTTGTTATGTGCGATTGGCAAGGTGGCCGGCGGCGCGGGCTTTGATCTCAAAACCAGCGACCTCAATGTCTTTATGGGCGGTCATCCCTTGTTCTCCCGCGGAGCATTCACGCTGTCACGCGAATTAGAAACCACCTTGCAGGCGTATCTGCAACACGCTCAGATGTACGAATCTCGCGCCAGCGACGATGGCATTTTCCGCCCGCCGCTCGCGTTCCCTCCCCATGAGCGGTGTGTGGACATCGAGGTGAATTGGGGCCAAGCCGGGGCACAAGAGGTCTCGATTTTTGGTGCCGATCTCAGCCACGAATACGTCAGTGAAAACGCCGACTACCGCAGCTAAGCGCCGTCGCTAAAAGTCGTTGTAGCGAAACACCTTCATGCGCGGGTTCGCGCCACCGCCGCCGATTTCGAAGTAAAAACCAAACCGAAAACTGATCAAACCCGACCCATCTTCGACAAGTTGCCGCGGCGGGTTTGGAAACGGTTGCGCCAGCTTGAACGCTTCCACGGCCTCATCGTCGAGAAAATCGATGCCAGAGGTGGTTTCCAGATCCACGGTGGCCAGTGACCCATCGGGTTTCAGTGCCACACGCAACAGCGTGAAACGATCGCGGGTACCGAAGATGCGGAAGGTGGGATCACGCTTGCGGTACTCCTCGGCCGGCCGCCAGTGATCCCGCACTTGACGTTTCACGCGGTTGAAAAACGAAGCGAACTTCCACTTCTTGGCATTCAACGCCGTGCCTTCGCCTTCGTCCACATCAGGCAAATGGTCGTTGGTGCCGCTGCCAATGGCTTGCGCCACTTGGGCGGGGCTGGGCATCAGCGCGGGTGCACCGGGCGAGCCGGGATTGCCGGGAGGCGCGCCCCCACCGCCGGGCGGCAAAGGCGGCATAGGGCGCCCCAATGCGTAATCCTGCCCATCGCCATCGGGAGGCCCCGTTTCCACTTCGGGGCTGGGGCTGCCAGGGCTGCGCGGACCCGACCCCGTGGGCGAAGGCTGTTGCTGGGCGCCTTGCGGACCGGGGTTTCGCATGGCCAGAAGCTTCGAGGCAGGCCCTGGGCGCGCCGGGGATGGCGTTTCGGGTTGGCTTGCCGGCACTTCAGGTGTGGTGATCTGATCGGCGCCGCTGGTGGATCCCATGCGCGCGTTCTTCTTCAGGTCGCCAAATTTGCGGGTTTCTTTTTCGACTTTGGAGTCGAATTCGGCCGCGAATTTGGCGTCCTCGGGGCGCTCCTCGCGCGCGGGACGCGGCAGCTCCACCACTTGACCGGGAGGCTTTTTGGCCTCCACCTCTTTCTTCACCGCTTCTTCGCGTTCTTTCTCCGCTTCCCTGTCGAGCTCAGCCAATATCTCACGCGCGGCATCGCCATCCAACATGCCAAGCTCGATGGATTCGCCGTCCATGGCGGCCCGCAAAGCATCCAGCTCCGCGTTCCGTGGCGCATAGAAATACGACCAAAGCACCAATCCCAAGCCCAACTCCACGTGCAGCGCCAGTGCGATCAGCACCCAGAAACCAAGGCGCCTCGGTTTTCCGCGGGAGCGGTTTGCTGTCGGACGTGCGTTGGGGCGGGTCTTGGAACCCATGGTACTTTGCGGACTCCAGCCGTCGTGTCAGCTCGTAGTCTAGCAGCCGAAGCTGCAACCCAGAACTGCGAAGCTGCAAGGCGCTGCGTTAGCGCAGCACGGGGTTCTCAAAGGCAATGCGCATGTTGATCACCAGCGGCTCGGGCATGCGCGGAAATGGGGCGGCTCGGTGAACAGCCCCCACGGCTTCGGCATCGAATTCGGAAAAGCCGGCGGACTTCGTAACGGCCACGGGCCCCCGCAAGGATCCGTCGGGCGCCACAGCAAACCGCACGATGGTTTCCCCTTGCTGTAACTCCAGTGCAAGCTTGCGGGGAAACTTCAACATCGATTGCGCGCGCTTGCGGATCTCGCGTTCGTAACGCATGCGCTGGGCTTCGCGGGCACTTAGTGCCACTTGTGCGCCGGGGGCCACCTGAACCGGAGCGCCCGCTTGAGACGCTGCGGCGCCCCGGCTTGGACGCGCCACAGCTCCGGGAGTTTCGGAGGGGCCCTGTTGCGTGCTTGCCTCTGATGGCCCCTGCGTCCCAGCCGCGGCCAGATCAAGCCGCGCAGGATGGCGTTCGTTTGAGGCTGAACGCTGATCCACAACATCTGCTGCCGGCCCCACGTTCTCGGCGTCGAACCGCCGCGCCCCCGCCGCAGCCTGCAACGGGCCTACACCAGACTGAGCCGCACGTCCGTTTCGCTGCTCCAGGCTCTCGTCGCGCACAGCCGCGACGTTTTCGCCCTCAGCGCGCAGAGGCTGCTGCGCCGCCACATCCAGGGCCCTGGTGTTGGTGGCCGGGGCGTCACCAATGCCCACCCGCGCTTCACGCCGCTCGGCCTGCGGCGAAGACACGCTGCGGCCCTGCCGTGTTCGCGCGGGTTGATAGGCCACGGCGCCATCGGTCAATTGGGCTCGCAACGTTTGTTTGTCCCGGCGCCAAGATGCCGGATGCGCCTGGCCCGCGCCTTCGCCCCCGTCGGGTGCGGGGGGCCGCGGGTCCGTCCCCAACGCCACACGGGGTGCGGTTTCTTGTTGTCGAATGCTTTCGTCGCCCGTGCGGCTCAACCACGCCTTGGGCAGCACCTCGGCCTCTGAAACCACCGAAATGTCCGGGCTCAGCTCGAATTTTTCGAGGTCTATGCCTTGCTCGGCCAGCGCCAACGCCCAGGCCGACAAAGCCAGCGGTGCGTCGATCACGGCGGGGCGCAGCTGCGCGTGCGAAAGCCCAACTACAAACAACGCCAACGCCAGCACGTGCGCAAGCGTGGACACCCCCACGGCCGCCACAAAGGCGGAACGCAAGCGAGCGCGCCGGCGGACGTTTATCACCTTGTGATCGTACCACGCCCCAAGCTCACTTATGGCCAGGGGCCCCCATGCCCGCTACCCTGAGGCCATGTCAACCCCACCCACGCTGCACCGGCCCAAGGCGGCCGTCGCCGGCAAAGAAAGCGCCAGCGAGCGCGTCCTGATGCGAGACGTGGGTCGTGCGGTGGCACAGTTTGATTTGATCGGCGATGGCGACCGCATCATGGTGGCGATGTCCGGCGGCAAAGACAGCTACAGCCTTTACACTCTGCTCGAACGCTTGCGCCGCCGCGCGCCGATTCACTTTGAGTTGCTGGCCGTGCATTTGGACCAAGGGCATCCAGGCTACGACGGCACGCCGCTCGAGTCTTGGTTGAAGGCACAAGCGGCGACCTATCACATCTTGCGCGAAGACACCTTTACGGTGGTTACGGACAAGATCCCTGAAGGCAAAACCTACTGTTCGTTGTGCTCGCGTTTGCGGCGGGGAATTCTGTACACCGCGGCCCAAAAGCTGGGCTGCAACAAGATTGCGCTAGGCCATCACCGCGACGACGCGCTTGAAACGCTGCTGCTAAATCTGTTCTTCGCGGGAAAATTGGCTTCGATGCCGGCACGCTTGACCAGTGACGATGGCGCCAACGTGGTGATCCGACCGCTGATCTTCTGCGCGGAAGACGAGTTGATGAAGTTTGCGGCCGAACAAGCCTATCCGATTCTGCCGTGTAACCTGTGCGGCTCGCAAAGTCAGGCGCAACGCAAGCAAATGAAGGAGCTGCTCACTCAATTGCAAGCGCAGCACCCCACCGTGCGCCAAAGCATGTTGGCGGCGCTGGGCAATGTGAACCCCACACATTTGCTGGATCCCTCGTTGAGCAAAGCTGTGGCAACGCCGCTCGAGGCCGAAACCGGCGCCGCCCTGGTGGCACCGGCTCGCTTGCGCCCCCGCGACAAAAACGTACCCGCCCCGATCGACGGGACGTTGGACGCTTTACGCGTTGGCTGAAGGCCGGCGGCGCGGCGGGGGCTTGCGCACCGGTGTACGTGAAGCGGCTTTGGCTCTGGCCGCTGGCGCTTGCACCTTCGTTTTTTGCGGCGCGCGCGATTTTTGTGAGCCGCTGGCGCCTCCCGCAATCTGCACGCTGAGGGGCCGCGACAGCGCCACCCGCAGCACTTCGGCCATCGTTTTCACCGGAACAATTTCAAGTTTCGCCCGCAGGTGATCTGGAACCTCAGAAAGCTCTGACGCATTTCCGGCTGGAATGATGACGGTTTTCAGCCCTAGCCTCACCGCCGCCAGCAGCTTCTCTTTCAGGCCGCCAATGGGCAACACGCGCCCGCGCAACGTGAGTTCACCGGTCATCGCCAGATCGCTACGCACGGGCACGCCCGTGAGCATGGAGATCAGCACGGTGGCAATCGTAATCCCCGCCGACGGCCCATCTTTGGGCACACCACCGGCTGGTACGTGAATGTGAATTTCCCGCTCGGCGAAAAATTCTTGGCCTTTTCCCAAGGACAACGCTTGCGCCCGCGCGTAAGAAAGCGCCGCTTGCGCGGATTCTTTCATCACGTCGCCCAGCTGGCCGGTCAGAATCAAGCTGCCCTTGCCAGCCATGGTTTGCGCCTCTATGTTCAGCACTTCGCCGCCATAAGGCGTCCAGGCCAAACCGTTGGCCACACCCACTTCGTCGACCTCCATACGTTCATCCGCCAGGTAGCGCGGCGGCCCTAACAGCTTTGCGACGTCGTCGGGGCCCACGGTGAGGCTTTCTTTGCTGCGAGACTTTTTCTTGGCCGCGGGATCAGAGCCCGCTTCCACCACCCGGCGCGCGAGCTTGCGCGCCAGCTGCGCCACCAAGCGTTCAAGCTCACGCAAACCCGCTTCGCGCGTATACTCCGTGACCACCTTGCGCAATACATCTAGCCCCATCGTCACTTCATCAGGCGAAAGCCCCGATTCCGTGATCTGTTTGGGCACCAGGAACTTCTGCGCAATGGCCAGCTTTTCTTCTTCGCTGTAGCCAGCCAACCGCAATATTTCCATGCGGTCGCGAAGCGCGGGTGGAATGCCTTCGGCCATGTTGGCCGTGGCAATGAACATGACCTTTGAAAGATCGTAAGGCACGCCCAGGTAGTGATCGCGGAACGTGTGATTTTGTTCTGGATCCAAAACTTCCAGCAAGGCCGCAGACGGATCACCACGGAAATCAGAGCCCAGCTTGTCGATCTCATCCAACAAGAACACAGGGTTTTTCGAGCCCGCTTGCTTCATGCCTTGAACGATGCGCCCAGGCAAAGCCCCCACATAGGTGCGCCGGTGCCCCCGAATTTCCGCTTCATCGCGCACGCCGCCCAAAGAGATGCGCACAAACTTGCGATCAAGGGCACGCGCGATCGAACGACCCAGTGAGGTTTTGCCCACGCCAGGAGGGCCAAGAAAACACAAGATCGGTCCATGCACACCCCGGCGCAGGCGATGCACCGCTAGGTAATCGAGAATGCGTTCTTTGATGTGTTCGAGATCGTAATGATCGTCATCAAGGATCTTTCGCGCTTCCGCCAGATCCACCAGCGGATCTTCGGTTTCTTGCCAAGGGATCTCCACCAACCAATCAAGGTAATTGCGCAGCACGGCCGATTCAGCGCTTTCGGGCGACATGGCTTCCAGGCGGCGCAATTGCTTGTCGGCCTCAATCTTGGCTTCTTCGGGCAAGCCGTTCTTGGCGATCTTGGTGCGCAGCTCTTCGACTTCGTCCCGAAGGGCATCGGTGTCGCCCAGTTCGTTGCGGATCTGGCGCAGCTGTTCGCGCAGAAAGTAGTCGCGCTGGGTTTTGGTCATCTCCTCTTTGGCGCGGTTCTGGATGCGGTTCTGCACCTCCAAAATGCCAATTTCGCGCTCCAGCAGTTCGTTGACCTTGGTGAGCCGCGATCCTGGCTCTTCGTTTTCCAGCAGCGCTTGCGCCTCAGGCAGCTTGAGCGTGAGGTTCGAGGCCACAAGATCCGCCATGCGGCCCGATTCCTCAACGTTCTGAAGCACCATGGCCAGCTCGGGTTGCAAGGTCTTGCCCAGCTCGGCGATGCGCTCAACGTTCGTGCGCACCGAACGTGTCACCGCTTCCACTTCCACAGACCGCTGCCCGCCCACGTCTTCGTAGTGGTCGAGCCTCACTTGGAAATAGGGCTGCTCAACCAAGAAGCGCTGCACCCGCGCCCGCGACAATCCTTGCACCAGGATCTTCAAGCTGTCATCCGACAGCCGGCGCATGCGCATGATCACCCCTACGGTGCCCGTGCGGTACAAGGCCGAAGGCTGCGGCTCTTCATCGGAGGCATCTCGTTGCGCCACAATGAACACCAAGCGATCTTCGCTCGCCAGCGCCGCTTCAACGGCTTCCAGTGACATTCGGCGAGACACCCGAAGCGGTGCGATCATGTAGGGAAACACCACCAGGTCGCGCACTGGTAGCAGAGGCAGAACGGTGGGCATGTCCTCGGCGTCGGCTTTGCGACGGGGAAGGTCCTTTGGCATGGGCCTCACGATAACAGAGAACGCCAAAATTCCGACACCGCAACCGCTTCACAAACGCTTGCGCCGACACATTGTGGCGACATAGTAGGTTAGATACCCACGATGATGGACACGTCTATGGCTGCCAAGCAAAGCGCAACGCCACCTGTTTGGTTGGCCAGTGGCCGTTCGCGCGCGCGCTTGTTGCTAGATGTGTTGGTGGGTGTCAGAGCGAATCTTGAGAAGCTGATTCAGTTGCTGCAGCTGCTTTACGCTTTTGTTCGTCCTTCAGTGGTAAAGCAGCGCTTGGATCGACTCCGTCACCTTGGCCACATTCAACACACGCCCACGTTGGCGCAGATGATGGTGGCTGCGCGCGACCAAATGATGCTCAGTGCTGCGGAAGAGACGAAGATCTTTTATAAGAGCTTGGGCATCCCCTGGGGGTTCCACAATCTGCGAAGGTTTTTGTCGGGCCCTGCCACGATGATGGATCCCGTAGGTTTGTTCGCTCCCCGCGATGCCATCATCGCCCATGTGTTGCAAACCTTTCACCGGCATCCGGTTTATGACCTTGTGCTGTTGCGAGCGCATGAAGATGGCGTTGAACAACTGGATGAACAAACCCGACAGGTTCTCAGTGGCGCGCATTACGCCAGCCGCGCCCTGCGCTCGCTGATTGAAGATGGCAGTTACCATCGTCGCTTGTTGCAAGAGGTGGCCATCTTTAAGGCCGATCCCTTCGTGGCCGCGCGTCCCATTCCCGACGGACTGGTGGCTGACCCACACATGATGTTGGGAATGGACCAGTTCAAGGACCTGCAGGGTTTCACCGCTTACGCCGCGCGGCTTCCCGTGGGCACGAAAGCGGCGGTGAAGGCCTGGTTGCAGGTGGCGTTCAACGAAAGCTTGGGCGGTCTTCTGAACACACGCCTGGGGCCGCAACATTTGCTGGTTGAGGCCTGCGATGCAGAACTTGTGGGCAAGCATTTGTCCCCGGTACACGCCGTCTAGCGGCCATGGCGCGACAAGCCCTGCCGTACTTGGAACGGTTCCTGCTTACAAGTGGTGTGAAGGGAGATTTATCATGCTGAAGTGGGCATTAATTGCGTTCGCAGTCGCTGTGGTCGCCGGGATTTTCGGGTTTGGCGGCATTGCCGCGGGGGCCACCTCCGTGGGTAAGGTTCTGTTTTTTGGTTTCCTCTTTGTAGCGGTCGTGGCGCTGATCATGGGCGTCGCGGGTGGCCGCAGCATTACCAGTCGCCGAACCAGAACCTGATGGCGAATCACGGAAGCTCCGGTTGTGTTGGCTTTCAAGATTTGAAATGCTGACCCAACCGGAGCCGATGCGAAAGTCTAGACTCACGCCCCAAGCCATCCGCGAATCAGGTGCCCCGCCCGGGTTGGCCACACGTATCCCGCGCGCTTTGGCTGAAATCTCGCGCGTGTCCCCGCGTCTGGCCACAGAGATTGGTCTTTGGGTTTTCTTTCGCTCCCCTCGCCAGATGGGGGTGAGGCCAGAGCAAGGGCGGGTGTTGAGTGAGGGGCATCGGCGCTTTTGGCGACACGCGCGGAACCAAATCCCGGTATGGACTTGGGGGGAAGGCCCGCGGGTGCTGTTGCTGCATGGCTGGGGTGGGCGCGCCTCTCAAATGGCGCCCTTTGTCAGCCCTCTGGTCAAGGCGGGGTTTCAAGCTGTGGCGGTGGACGGCCCCGCCCACGGCGAGGCGTCTGGACGCCACACATCCGTTGCGCACTTTGCGTCGATGGTGCGCGCCTTGGCCTCCGACGTTGGGGGCTTTGAGGCCGCCGTGACACATTCGATGGGCGGGTCAGCGGTGGCTCTGGCCGTCAAGCAAGGGTTAGATCTCGGTCGCGCTGTGTTCGTAGCGCCCCCCACCGACCTTGAAAAGTTCTTGTCGCTGTTCCTGCGCACCATTGGGCTTGAGCCGGCGCAGCGGGAGAAAGCCTTGAACCGAGCTTCGCGACGCTACGATCTGCCGCGCGGAGGGCTTTCGATGGCCCACAATCTAAGCCACTGCCGCATGCCATTCTTGGTGATTCACGACCGGCAGGACGACAAAGCTTCATTTGCCGAAGCCGAGTCCTTGGTGGCCGCGTTGCCGCAGGGTCAAATGCTGGTCACCCAGGGGCTGGGTCACAATCGCATCTTGTCTGATCAACAGGTGGTTACGGCCGCCCTGCATTTTGTGACTTCGGGGTGCGCGTCTACGCCTTAAACCGCCGCCCTTCGCCCTTGAACATGCCATGATGTCCGGCATGGAATGGAAGGCGCTGCTCATGGCGTTTGTCACGGTGTTTGTGGCTGAACTGGGCGACAAAACCCAGTTGGCCACGTTCTCATTGGCGGCTGGCGGCACGTCACGCTGGACGGTGTTTGCGGGCTCCGCTTTGGCTCTGGTGGCCACGTCCGCCATCGCGGTTTTGGCGGGCGGCGCCTTGGGCCGCATCATTTCCCCTGTGTGGCTGAAACGCGGCGCGGGCGCATTGTTCATTGTTTTGGGTGTTCTGTTTCTAGCCACTGCCAAGGAGTGAATGTGAGCGTTTCGCCATCTGCGCAGCTATTTTGCGACCTTCAAACCGCTTTGCTCAGAGCGCTGGCCCAGGCTTGGCGCGATGTGAATTACAACAACTTCAAGAGCCGCTTGGTGGCGCCGGTGTTGGGGCTTCACGGTGGCCAATCTCGGCTGGGGCTTTGGGATTGCAGCACCCGCTCACTGACGCTGTCGAGCGAGTTTGTTCATACAGCGCCGTGGTCACAAGTGATCGAGGTGCTCAAGCACGAGATGGTTCATCAGTTCGTATCCGAGCAATTGCGCTTGGTTGATGAACCGCCGCATGGACCCACGTTTCAAAGGCTCTGTGCCCAGCACGGCATTGACGCCGCTGCCGCGGGCTTGCCACCAGCCACCAGCGACGATCCCCACCCGATCTTACGGCGCATCGCCAAACTGCTGGCGCTGGCCGACAGCCCGAATCTTCACGAGGCCGAGCTGGCGATGAAACAAGCGCAGCGCCTGATGTTGAAACACAACATCGAAGCGGCTGGCGCGTACGCGCGCGAGGGGTACAGCTTTCGGAGTGTGGGCGTTGCCAAAAGTCGCCACTCGTCGGCGGAAAAAGCGCTGGCCAGCTTGCTTGAAAAGTATTTCTTCGTGGCCACCTTGTGGGTGCCTTCGTACATCATCGAGAAGATGCGTTTCGGCTGGGTGCTTGAGCTAAGCGGCACCCCCAGCAACTTGGACGTGGCCGCCTGGGTTCATGATTTTCTGTTGGAAACGTCGGAGCGTTTGTGGCGGGCTCACAAGCGAACGCAAAAAACTTCCTCGAACGCCCACCGCCGCGAATTTGTTTACGGCGTGATGAAGGGCTTTGAGGCCAAGCTTGCGGCCGGCGTGGTGCAAACCCAGGAAGAGGGTTTGATCTGGCGGGGCGATCCTGAACTGCGCAGCTACTTTTCAAAGCGTCACCCCCGCATCCGGTCCACCTACGGCACGGTGCCACAACAAAACGACGCGTATCACAGTGGCCATCGTGCGGGCAAAGACATCGTGCTGTCGCGGCCCGTATCGGCGCAAAGCCAGCAAAACGGCCGGCTGCTAACAGCTTCCAAAAACTTGATCTGACACCGGCGGCCGGCCGTCCAAGGGCGCGCTATAATTCTGATGTTATAGCCGCGCCTTTGGCCAGGATTTCAGTGGGGCGCGGGGAAAGGCCCCTTATGAACGCCCTTGCCGCCGCATCGAGCGCCGAGCCGCTAGGCATCTTGCGCCTTGAAGCCTTGACGTATTACGTGCATGAGCTTCCCCGCGTGCGTGCGTTTTTAACGGAGAAACTCGACTTTGAAGAAATTGGAAAGGCCGATGCACCGCTTGAGCTTCGGGGCAAGCAAGAGGCAGCCGTGTTTCAAGCGGGAAACGCGGTGCTTGTGGTATGTGCGCCACACGGGCCAGGAGGCCGGGCGTGGCGCTATTTGCGCAAGCATCCCGAAGGCGTGGGCACTTTGAGCTTCGCCGTCGAGAACATAGACCACGCGTTCAAGTTGATCGAAACCCGCGGCGGCACCATCATCAACGACATAGAACGCTTCCAAGATGACCACGGCACCCTGGCGATGTTTTCCATCACCACGCCGTTTGGAGACACCACGTTTCGGTTCCTGGAACGACGCGGCTACAAACCCTTGTTTCCCGGGTTTGTCATGCACCCAACCCCGCAAGGGGGCCACAACCGATTTGGCTTCGGCGCCATCGATCATGTCACCAGCAACTTTCAAACCATGAGCCCCGCGCTGCTGTGGATGAAGCACGTCATGGGCTGGGAGCCATTTTGGGATGTGAAATTTCATACCGAAGATGTGGCCCATCATGGAATTCATGGAATCCATGGAACCCACGGATCTGGATTGAAGTCAGTGGTGATGTGGGATCCTGATTCCGGTTTGAAGTTCGCCTGCAATGAACCGCTGCGGCCATTCTTTAAAAACTCCCAGATCAACGTGTTTTCCGAAGATCACCGCGGCGATGGCGTGCAACACGCAGCGCTTTCGGCGCCCAACATTATCGAAACCGTAAAGGGCTT
>JBBSJE010000058.1:0-31705 GCA_038257535.1 Polyangia bacterium | reverse complement strand
TTTTGGAGAAATCCTGCAAGGCGCTCGAGATCGACATGGAACACGTGGCGGTGTCGCAAGACGTGTTGCGCGCGCATGGCAACATGAGCTCGTCCACGATTTGGTTTGTTCTGGATCGCGTGCGCGAGCGCGAAACTGCCGGCTACATTTACGCTTGTGGCTTTGGCCCCGGGCTTACCCTCGAGTCGGCGCTGCTTCATCATCCGGGGGCGTAAACGCATGGGCAGCTGGTTTCCCGATTTGAGCAAGCGCATTTATTTGCCCGAATTGATGGACGATCCCCACTGCGATCCGCAGAAGCTGGTTCGTAGCTACCAGCAACTGGCGCTCATCAACTTGGCCATTTCAAGAATGCGCGCGCTGCTATCGCGCCACATCTTGGCCGAAATCGTCAACAGGCAGCAACCTGCGCATGTGGTGGAGGTGGGCTGCGGTGGCGGAGACGTTTTGCTTTGGTTGGCCAAACGGGCGCGGCAGCAAGGCCTGCAGATGGCCTTCACCGGCATTGACACGGACACGCGGGCCCTGGATTTGGCGCGCCACCGGTTAGCGTCGTTTCCGGAGGTGGCGGTCCTGCAGCTGCCGCTGCAACGGCTTGGTGAACTTGCACAGCCGGCTGATTATTTGTTCTGCAACCACGTTCTTCATCACATCCCCCCCAGTGAGGTTAGTCACGCACTCAAACTGATGCGCGATTCCACGCGCATCCGGCTGTTGGTCAATGATTTGCATCGTTCGTACTTTTCCTATGTTTCGTATTCAGTTTTGGCAGCGGTTTTGTTCCATCGAAGTTTCACCTTTCACGACGGGCGGCTTTCCATCCGCAAAGGCTTCGCCCCCGATGAATTGCAGCAACTGGCGCGCACGGCAGGCTTTCCGGAGACCACCGCCGTGGGCACCGCGTTTCCAGGCCGCGTGGTGCTGGTGGCGCCCGGACTTGAAGAAGGCTTATAAAGCTGGCCTTGGGTGGCATGAAGCGGTGCACGCGCATCCAAGTGGTTTGAAGTGACGATCAAGAGGATGAGCAAAAACCGACGAGAGTGCGCGCGGGTTGGCGGGTTGATGCGTGTTTTAGCGATTGTCGCGCTGGGCGCCGCTGGGTCCTGTTCACACACCGAGCACGTTGGACCCGAGGTCGAATCGTTCAAGATAGAAGGTAACGAATCGTTATCTTCGAGCCACATTAAATCAAAGATCGTTACGGAAGCCACCGGTTGGTGGCCGTTCGCCAGTCGCAAGGATTACGACCCTGTAACGTGGGACAAGGACCGCGCGCGCGTTGAGCGCCTCTACGCCAGCGAGGGTTTCTATCAAGCCAAGGTGAAGGCCTCACGCGTGCCCGTGGAGAAGGCGCGCGACCCGAACGCCAAAGTCGAAGTGAAGATGGAGGTTGACGAAGGACCTCGCGCGACGGTGGAAAAGCTTCGGTTGGAAGGGCTAGAGGGCCTCCCGGAAAACCGACAACAAGCTTTGCAGAAGCGGTTGCCATTGAAAGAAGCAGAACCTTTCACTGAAGGCGAATGGCAAAAAACCAAGGGGATTCTTGACAGCCGGCTTCGCGACACCGGTCACGCCGAGGCGCAAGTGGAGGGGCGCGCCATGGTGGATCTCGCGAGCAACAAGGTTGATGCCACCGTGTGGGTGCAGCCCGGTCCCGTTTACAGCTTCGGCGACATCGTGGTTGAACAAGGCACGCCGTCCATTAAGCCCTTGTGGATCGAAGAGCAGGTTCGCTTGGCGGCGCCCTTGGGCGAAGTGTTCACGCCGGAGGCGGTTACCGAAGCGCAGCGGCGCGTGTTCACCATGAATGTATTTACTCAAGCCGACGTGGAACTTGGACAGCCCGATCCACAAACCCAGCGCGTGCCCTTGATTGTTAAAACACAGACCGCGCCTTACCATCTACTGCGGCTGGGAGGCGGCGCCGGTTTTGATCAAGTGCGCAACGAAGTGCGTGTGTTGGGCGAATGGACGGACAACAATTTCCTAGGCGGTTTGCGCACGCTCCGGCTGCGGTCCCGGCTGGGGTGGGCGTTTATTCCCAACGCCTACTCCAACATCACGGGCGGCAGCGATCCTTCCCTGCGCAATGGCGCCATTGGATTGCTCCGAGCTGACTTTGAACAGCCGCGCCTATTCGAGGCCCCAGCATGGAAGTTTGCACACCACATCGAGGGCGAGCGACAGCTGCAAGAAGCTTTCACGGCCACATCAGGGCGATCAGGGCCCGACTTGATATGGCAATTGCGCTCTGATCTTCGCATTTCGGTGGGATACGAACTTGAAGGCTGGTACATCGAACCGCTTGCGATCATTAGCCCGCTGCAGAGCCTGTTGGTGAGTGGGTGCAAGATCCCAGAAATGCGAATGCCCGGTGAAAAAATAGATGCGTGTACGACCTTGATTTCAAGTCTCCACCAACGCATCACTTTCGACCGGCGCGACGATCCCATGGAGCCTAGGCGGGGCTTTTATGTGGATGCCCAGTTGCAAGAAGCGGGCGGGCCCCTGAGCGACTTTACGTACCTACGAGCCATCGGTGATGTGCGCGGGTACATTAGCTTTGGGCGCATCACCTTCGCGGGGCGTGCGCAATTGGGTGGACTGTTCCCCACTTCGGGTGTTCCCGCTGACACGCCAATTCAGCATCGCTTGTATGCCGGTGGTGGTATGTCAATGCGCGGGTTTGGGTATCGTCGGTTGTCGCCTTTGCTCGCGGTGCCCATCAAAAAAAAAGATGGTTCCACAAGGCTAGCGACCGTGGTGATTGGCGGCAATGGTTTGTTTGTCAGTAACTTAGAAACACGCTTCAAGATAACGTCCAACTTTCTGTTAGCGGCCTTTTACGACACGGGCGCGGTGACGGAGTCCAGCGATACTCTCGTCAACACGCGTCTGTTTCATGCCGTGGGTGGTGGCGTTCGCATTTTGACGCCCGTGGGATCGATACGGCTTGATATTGCTCGTAGGTTCGCAAACGGGGCACAGCGCTCTGTGAACTACGGTGTAGACCAAGTCGGGGACGGCCCGCTCACAGAAAACACAAGCTGCTTTGGCTTCGGCGGCGGCAACACACAGCTTTCCGATGGCCTCTGCCAAATCCACCTGTCCATCGGCGAGGCGTTCTAATGGCCGAACACCAACGACGCGGGCTGTGGTGGAAGATTCCTCTGGCAAGCATAGGTGGCCTGCTTCTTGTAGTTTTTTTGGCCGTGGCGGTGGCCCTGTCCGATTGGGGCCTAGAACGCGTGCGGCGCCTGGCGTTGCCGCGCATCAACGATCAGATCCAAGGGCGCATTGAGATTGCACAGATTCAGCGCAAAGGCATGCAGCTGTGGCTGCGCGGCGTGCGCGTTCACGACCCGGAAGGCCGCACGGCCGCTTTCGTGCCGCAGGTGCATGTGCATGTGGGGCTTCGGCCTTTGCTCAGCGGCAACGTGGTGGTTCACGATCTGACGCTGCATAACCCTGAGCTGCAGCTTGTGACCGAAAAGCGAGGGCTAAACCTTGCGCGCGCGCTTGAGCCCAAAGATCCGCAGCCAACCAAACCAAAGCCACAGCCAACCAGCGACCAAGCGCCGCTGCACGTGGAGGTGAAGGGGTTCGATCTGCACAACGGGGCCGTTGACCACCGCAACCTGGTGGCGTCGCCGCCTTCGCACGTTGCGGTCAGTGGCATCAACATGACGTCACAGGCAGAAGTCACTTGGCCTGGAGGTCCGATTGCCATCAAGGTCAGCGGTCACGCGAAGGCCCAGCAACCCGTGCAACTGCCGATTGCTTTTGACGTCTCCGTAAAACCGCAAACCTTGCCTCACCACAATGTGAACCTGGCGTTGATGGCAGGCGGCAACGAAGTGCGGGTTCATGGCGTGGCCGGTTTGGATCCCGAAAGTCCCTCAGCCGATCTGACCCTTGAGCGCGTGCATATAACCCAGGAGCTGATCAAAGCTTTTGCGCCCACGTTGCCCTTGGTGAGCCCACTGACGCTGAACGGATCGGTGAAAGGCGACCTGACGGGCGGCAGCGGCACACTGACCCTAAGAACCCAAGGGGGCCGGATCGATCTGCAGCTGGACGCGCCACAAGTGGATCCGCCGCACGTCAAAGTGCAACTTCGCAGCTCGCCCCTCAATCTTGAACGCATCGTCACGGGCGCGATGGCCTCGAACCTGCAATTTGAAATGGACGCCGAATCCAAAGGCACGCAGGTTGAAACGCTGGTGGGGTTCGTCAAGTTGAAGCTGGCACCCGGATCCATCGCGGGCCTGGCCACGGGGCCGATCTCCTTGCACGCGCGGGCCAACCGCGGCGATCTGACGCTACAATCGCTCTCGGTACAATTGCCAGGGCTGGACTTCACGGCGCAAGCGCAGGTGCGAGGGTACCCGGCGCCCAAAGCGCCCGTTGAAGCCGCGGCGGCGCTCAAATTGACG
Source organism: Polyangia bacterium (assembly GCA_038257535.1). Taxonomy (GTDB): domain Bacteria; phylum Myxococcota_A; class Polyangia; order Fen-1088; family Fen-1088; genus JAGTJU01. The sequence goes on along the minus strand of JBBSJE010000058.1, from coordinate 27,269 downwards.
AACCTGTCTCAGACCGCCAAAGCCTTGGCTGCGATCGGCGTGGCCACGCCCCCTCTTGAAGGACTTGGACAACTGGATGTCTCGGCTACGGGAACATTGCAAGCGTTGGCGCTTGATGTGCGCAGCCACTTCCCGCGTCTCAAAGCAGCAGACGCCCGCGCTTTGAACCTAACGGTCAACGCCCAAGTGCCTTCGCTTCAAGCCCCCTGGACAGCAGAGGCGCAACTGGCGGCGCGCGTGGTGCACGCGGGAGGCCGCCGGTTTGTTTCGCCCCAATTAACCATCGCGTCGCCCGAGAAAGACATCGTTGACGTGAACCTGGGTGTGCGGGGCGATCTATTGGCGTCTTTGTCCGCGCGCATTCGTTGGCTTGTGTTAGGGGAAAAGCTGCGCCTGGAACGTCTACGCATTCAGTATCCGGGCACCGTTTGGCAAACCTCGCAGCCGGCGCAAGTCGCCTTCGGTAAGGCCCTGCAAGTTGAAGGGCTGAGATTGCTAGCGGGCGCGCAGTCTGTAGCCGCTGACGTTGACATTGAAGATGACAAAGTGAACGCGCAGGTGGCCGTGCAAAGCTTCAACATTGCAGGGTTAAAACCGTTGGTGGGCAACAATTTTCCCGCCACCGGTACAGTGTCGGTGAAAATCGACGCACAAGGAAAACTGCCGCTGCCCGGCGGCAACGTGACGCTCGAATTGCACAACGCCGCGTTTGGCGAGTACGGCCCTGCCAACGCCACGCTCAGCGCCCAATTGCAGGGACGGCGGGTGAAAGGCGCTTTGGATGCCGCGGGCGCCGGCGCCACGATAAACGCCAGTTTCAACGTGCCCACCGTGTGGCCATGGCCCGCGCGGGCCCCAGCGGATGTGGTGATCAACGCCAACGTTCCGTCGTTGTCCGAGGCCGCGGCAAAGCTGGGGCTGCGGTCGCAAGGCACGCCGTCGGGCTCACTCACGATGCAGGTGAACTTCACCGGCCGCACGGCCAAACCCACCCTTGATGTGCAGATTCATGGCAAAGCCCTCAAGATTGATGACGTCAACGTGGGCGATTTGGATCTGAGCCTGCACGATGACGAACGCCATCCCCTAACCGCCAAGCTTGCGCTGCACAACACCGCACTGGCTGAGGCGGTGTCATTGGAAGCGGAGACGGCGGTGTTCACACACGAGCTGTTGCGCGGCTCCACGCCCCAGATTTTGCGGGCGGCGCGCGCGCGGCCCCTGCGAGTGCAAGGGAACATCACAAAGCTAAATTTGCAGCGGTTTACAACCGCCCTGAACGGTTTGGAGAAGCCCCGTTTCGAACCGCTCCCCCAGCCCTTGCAGGGCTGGCTTGACCTTGATGTGGACATCACGGGCACGCCCCTGGCACCCACGGGCAACCTCAACGTCTCCGTAAGCCAAGTGCAACGGCCCGGGCTGCCCCCCACCGATGGAAAATTCAGCTTGGCGCTGACACCCCAAAAAGTGAAGACGCACCTTGAGGTATCGCAGCAAGGGCGCCAAGGATCGCTGTTGTCGCTGTTGCGGCTTGATGGCGACATCGCGGTGCCGCGTACACCGCTTGTGCAAAAAGCTTGGATGCAGACGGCGCTTACGGTGGACGCTCACGTGGGGCCGATGAAAGTGCAACATGTACAGTTGCCGCAAGAGCAATTGGGCAGCCTGCGCGGTCAGGCTGAGGCGCATCTAAGTGTCAAGGGCACCGTGGAGAAGCCCACGGTTGATTTGGAAGCTTGGCTTCGCGACATCAAGGCGGATCGCGGCGGACTGGGCAACGTAACCCTCACGGCCAAATATCACGACCTCACGCCTTCTGTGAATCTAGAGGTGAATGCCACGGCAGGCGGAAGTCTGTTGCTGGCGGCGCAAACGCAAGCGCCTTTGCCCTGGCAGGAGGCCACCAAGCCCGGGTTTGCGGCGGGCACTTTGCCGATTCGGGTGCAGTTCGAGGCCCGCGACCTGTCGCTTTCGGCATTCAATGGTTTGGCGCGCGATTATCGCGACATTGCAGGAAAGCTGCAGGGGCGCTTCGTCTATACAGGCACCTTTGACAAACCTGACTTCGACGGCGATCTGAAGCTCTCGGGCGGCGAGGTCGACATTGTGGAAGTGGGTCGGTTTCACGACATGTCCATGGCTCTCAAGGCCAGCGAACAACATGTGGACATCGACGCGTTTCGCTTTCGCAGCGGCGCAGGCCGGGGCCGCATCAGCTTTCATGCGCGCCGGGCTGAAACAAGGGGCCTAAAGCTCAACGGTGACGTGAACTTGAGACGTTTTCCCTTGCAAAGCCCGCAGCGCAAATTGGGTGAATTGTCGCTTGAGGCTGCTTTCAAAGGCAAAGCCAACGCTGACGCCATCGTGATCGATCCTTTGGAAATCCCTGATGCCAAAGTGTTTTTGGAGGGTGACAGCCCCAAGGATCTGCAAGATATGGATGTTCCCAAGGACGTGGTGCTGGTACGCAACGGTGAGCCCATAAATAGAGATGAAGCCAAGAAACTAGCTAGATTGGGGCCACCTGAACAGGCAGATGCCGATGATGACGGCGAAACGGACCGGGTTGAACCTCAGGTCCGCCCCGAGGCCATGCCGATTAAGGTTAAGTTCAAAGCGCCGCGCAATTTGTGGGTGCATGGTCCCGACGCCAACATTGAGGTTGGTTTAAGCGACGACTTCCAGGTGCTGATTCAGGGCGACACCGTGGTGTTTGGCACCGTGTATTTGCGACGTGGCACCATCAACGTGTTTGGGCGCCGCTTCGACGTTGAGTCGGATTCCAATCTAAGATTCTCTGGTCCCGTGGATGCGCCAACCTTTGATGTCACGCTTGAGCACTTCAACGAGCGGGCGCAGGTTCGGGTTTGGGTTGCGGTGAAGGGCTCGCCCGAAAAGCTGGATCTGCAGTTTCGGTCGGACCGTGCGACCTTGAGCGAGTCAGACATCATCACCCTGCTCATCACCGGCAGGCTGAGCCCGGGGGACCGTGGCGGCGGAGACTCTGCCGACCCCACGGCGCAGGCCGCCTCGATCGTGGGGGGGCTCTTGGCGTCAAAACTGCAGCGCACGGCTTTGCGGCGCTTGCCCATCGACTTTCTTTCCGTCACGTCCAGCGCCATCGAGGCCGGCACCTATGTCACCGATGACCTTTATGTGGGCTACGTGCGGCGCCTGGCGGCCGACCCGTGGCGCTACCAGAACGTAAACGCGGTGCACCTTGAATACCAGCTCTCGCCCGCTTGGAGCTTTGAAGGAGAATATGGCGATGCCGGCACCGGATCTGGCGACCTGATCTGGAAACGACGGTATTGACCACAATCGGATACACTATCCCCATGACGCAGACGCACGCACGGGCAAGCTTTTGCCGAACCAACGCCAGCGAAGGATGAATGCTGTGGAACGGCTGCACAAATGGTTTGGAACTTTTGTTCGTTGGTTGCGCAGCGGTTCGGACCGTCCCTGGCTCGCGCGGGTGAAACGAGAACTCATCATTTTGGTGCAGGTTGCGCGGGCCAGCCAAAACGACGAGATCTCGCGCCGCGCTGCCGCTTTGACGTATCACACGCTGTTGTCACTGGTGCCGCTTTTGGCGGTGGCGTTTGCGCTGTTCAAAGCGTTCGGCGGTTTTGAGCGTCTGCAACAGCCGTTAGAAGACCTTATCTTTTCGCAGCTGGCCATCGCGGAATCCGAAGAGGTGGCCAACTGGCTGCAAAGCTTCGTGGAACAGGTGAACAGCGGCGCCATCGCGGGTATTGGCGTTTTGGTTTTGTTTTATACAGCCACCGAGCTGCTCACGAACATTGAACAGGCATTCAATCGCGTTTGGAATGTGCCGTTGCGCCGCCCGCTTTACGTGAGGCTAGCCATCTACTGGTGCATCTTGACTCTGGCACCGCCCCTGGTGGCGCTGTCTATCTCCATCTCAACCAATTTGATCAACCGAACGGTCAGCGCCTGGTTTGGTGAAGGCGCCGCAGGAGCGCTGTTAACGTTCACCTCGCCGATATCGGTGGCTTTGGTTTTCTTCGTGATTTATATGATGGTTCCCGACACACATGTGCCCTGGAGAGACGCCGCTTCCGGCGCGATCGTGGCGGCCGTGTGTTGGAACATTGCCAAAGCAGGTTTTGTTTGGATGACCCGTGCGTCAAGCAGTCACAGCGCCATCTACGGTGCGCTGAGCGCCCTGCCCTTGTTGATGATCTGGATCTATGTCAGCTGGTCAATCGTGTTATTTGGGGCGGCTTTCGCGTGCGCGCGGGGGCAGGTGACCCGCCTCACTTTGGAACCTGAGGATCACCCCACCGCCCCCTCTTTGCGACTGCTGTCGCGTGTGGTGGTTTCGTTGTGGGAGCATTTCCACCAAGGCCAATCGATCACAGCGGTTGGTGTGGCAAAAGAAGTGGGCATTTCCGCGCAATGGTGTCAAAGCGTTTTGAATGTGTTGATTGAAAACAAAATTCTTGAGAGCACCAGCACCGAAACCGACAACACGGAGGGCGCAGAGTATTTGCTGCGCAAACACGTGGGCGAGTTGTCCTTGAACGATTTGGACAAACTGCTGCTGCATCCCAATGTCGCGAAATGCGAGAGCAGGTTGCTGGCCTCCCCCTTGTGGGAAAACGTTGAACAGCACCTAACCCGAGCCGAAACCGCCCGATACACGCATATGGACGTAACCCTCGACCAGATGACGCCCGATAGGGACATAGCCGCGGCTATGCCAGTCAGTGTCTCCCAGAGCTAAGGGTGGCATTTTTGTGGCCTAGGCCACAAACGGCGGCTGCATTGACTCTTCAAGCGTTGCCACGATGAATGTGACGGCCAGTTCGGGTTATCATAGAGGAATGAATCGACGCACCGTCATGGCGGGCGCGGGCGCCTCCCTGCTTGCGGCCGCCCCTTCGTTCGCCAAGTCCAAAACGCCAGACGCGCCCGTGCGCCTGGGCCTGATTGGGGCTGGCAGCCGGGGGCAAGAGTTGGCGCGCCATTTTGGCCGGCTTCCCGGCGTGTCTCTTGTGGCCGCCTGTGACGTCTACGAACCTCGGTTTGCTCAGCTTGAAAAGCTAACGAAACAGCCGTTTGGGCGTTACGTCGACCATCGGGCGCTGCTGGAGAGGAAAGACCTTGACGCCGTGGTGGTGGCAACGCCGCTTTACCTGCACGCAAACCACGTCACCGCCGCCCTCAACAGCGGCCGGCACGTGTACGGCGAAAAATCGATGGGCCTGTCGCTCGATCACTGCAACGCAATTTTGAAGGCGGCAACGTCAAGCCGCCGCTTGTTCCAGATCGGGCACCAGTTTCGCTACGCCCCTTGGTATCAAGAGGCGCTACGGCGTGTGCACGCCGGCGAAATTGGCAAGGTGACGCACATCGATGCCTACTGGCACCGCAACCACGATTGGCGACGGTTCATACCCGGTACGTCGCAGAAGCCGGATGCAAAGCTGGATCGGCTGATCAATTGGCGTTTGTACCGCGAGTACTCGGGCGGCCTGATGGCTGAACTGGGTTCGCACGCCATTGATTTGGCAAACTGGGTGTTCGGCGGCACGCCCGCATCTGTCATCGGGTCAGGTGGAATCGATCATTGGCGAGATGGCCGCGAGGTGAACGACAACGTCAAAGCAATCTTCCGCTACCCTGAAGGTGGCTCGTTCACTTTCAGCTCGATCACGAGCAACGCCCACCAAGGCTACCAGCAGTGGATCTACGGAACCCTTGGCAGCGTTCAGCTCACACTGGATTCGGCCACAATTTACCGAGAAAGGTCGGCCCCCCTCCCGGCCACCCGGGCCGAAACGAAGGCCGCCGACGCGGTGACGGGCGCAAGTTACCTGTCTACGGGCGAGAATCCTGGCGCGCATGTGGTGAGCGAAATTTGGCGCCCCCGTGACGGCTTGGAATCTGACGTGACTTACCTTGCCTGCCGCGCGTTCATCACCAGCCTTCGGAAACACGAAACGCCGTTCGCCGACGCCCACGTAGGTTGGGCGTCGGGAATCAGCGCGGCGCTTGCCAACCAAGCCATTGACGCTGGCAAACAAATGGCGTTTGACGCCAAAAGCAAGCCAGCGTGAACGCCTATAATTCGATGCAGTCGAAGGTGTCCCAGTTGACGGTGTCGTTGTGTGAATGGGTGAAGCCCATTTTTCGTTCGTGCGCGATGGTTGGCTCTGAGCGAAACGCAAGCACGTAGGTGCGACGCCATCGAGTGGGGGACTGATTGCCACCTGAGCCATGGATCAACCATTCGTTGTGCAACGTGATGTCGCCACGGCGCACGGGTAAATACACAACTTCCTCTTCGGGTTGCAGATCCAAAACCTGAGCATGCGCGTCCTCCCGCGAAGCCGCATCGCCATTGTTTGCCACCAAATCTTGCGCCAACGGCCGATGACGTCTGAGCCCGGCGGTGTGGGACCCAGGAACAACACGGAGGCAGCCATTTTCTTGATCGGCATCATCAAGCGCCAGCGAGCAGGTGACCGTGCGGGTGTCAGGCGTTTTTCTTGGCCAGTAGGCCATGTCCTGATGCCAAGCGAAAACCGCGTCCGACTTTCCCGGCTTTTTGGCCAAAAATTGGTCGTAGTCAATGTTCATGTCGTCGCCCAAAAGCGCCCGCGCCACGCTACGCGCCCGGCGCTCAAAAATGTTGTCCGCAAATTTGGGTTGGTACACCCGCGGCAACATCGCGTTGATCAACGTGAAGTCGTCGGGCTTTCGATCCAGCCCGCCGCTCATATCGCAAAAGTCTTTGCCCATACCCACCACGCCCCCGCGGGCAAAGGTCTCGAAAACGTCGTCGATGGCGTCCAACTCCTGAGCCGTGACCACTTGGCGCAAAACCAAATAACCGTCGCGAAGGAAACGCGCCTTTTCCTCAGCCGTCACCTGGTAGCTATGGCCTTGCCGTCGGCTGGCGCCATCGTGAAGCGCGGTTCCGTCAACGCGTTCACCCGCTGAATTTGTCATGGCTCGCTCCTGCTGAAGGTTGTTGAAGTGGTGAAAATTCACCCGAGATTCAAGGTAGATGCATTTACATCTGCAAACAATCTGCACCATTCACCATCTAGTGGTATTTTTTCACCATGCCCACGGTGTCCGGTGAACACTTATTGATGCCTTTGGGGGCCAAGCCAACGCTCAAACAGGTGGGCCTCAACGTACACGGCGCGCGGCGCACCGAGCGCTACATCATGGACAATTTGTGGAGCGTGCACCTTTACCGTTGGTCGGGGGCGCTGCAGATAGGCACACGCAGTTACGCCATCAGCCCCGGGTGCGCGGGCGTTGAGCCCCCCAATACGCCGCTTTTGTGGCGATACGACAACGAGCGGTGCCCGCATTACTACGCGCATTTTGCTTTGCGTACAGGAGGCCCCGTGACGCGGGTTCCGATCGTGCAGCAAACCGGCGCGGCGTTTGCGCAGCTGTGCGAAGAGATGGAAACGCTGATCACCTTGTTCAGCGTCCACCCCCTGCGCGCGGAAATTCGACTTTGGGATCTGCTGCTGCGGCTTGCGGTCACCCAAAAGCAAAGCGTGCCGCGCGCAAACCCACTGCCCTTTGTGGTGCAAACGGCGGTGGCCATCATTGAAAACGAACTGGCTCAAGCCCCTCGGGTGGCTCAAATCGCCAAACGCGTGGGCATCTCACACAACCAACTCACACGACTTTTCGACCAGTGCTTCGGTCATGGCGTGGCAGCCCACATACGCAAGCGGCGCTTGGAAAAGGCGCAGCATTTGCTCACACATTCGAATCTGCCCATCAAAACCATCGCACACGAACTGGGGCTTCCCGACCTGCAACAATTCAACAAGTTCATTCGCAAAGCCACGGGGCGCGCACCCAGCCATTTTCGGCGCCCTCCCGCGGCGTAGGCATGTTCCCTGGATGCAGCGGCGGCGATGTCGTAGGCTGCCGCGCGCGCGCATGAAAATTGAAGCCAACAAAGTTGTAACCATCGAATACACGTTGACCGATGATCAGGGTCAGGTGATTGATTCGTCCGCGAAAGCGGTGCCGCATATGTATCTGCATGGCGCCCGCAACATTGTGCCGGGGCTAGAGGACGCCTTGGCCGGGTTAGAAGTTAACGACAGAATCGAAGTGACCGTGCCGCCCGACAAGGGGTACGGCAACGTCGACGAGGAACTGATCCACACGGTTCCTCGCACCCAGTTTCCCGAGGGACCCATCAAGAAGGGCATGACGTTTCATGCCCGTGGGGAAAACGGCCCGGCTCTGCTGCGCGTTGTTGACGTGGCTCACCAAGAGATCCTTGTGGACGCCAACCATCCCTTGGCGGGCAAAACGCTGCACTTTTCTGTGCGTGTGCTGGCAGTGCGCGACGCCACAGAGGCCGAGTTGACCCACGGCCACGTGCACGGCCCAGGCGGGCATCACCACCATTGAAGCGCGGCCAACCAGCCGCCGTGTTTCAAACCTCGCGGGGCACGCTCGCAAGCATAGATTCCAAGGCAGCCAAGTCGGGAGGCTTTGCCAAATGTTCGTGAAAGCCTGCCTCGCGCGAACGCCGACGGTCTTCATCTTGCGCGTAGCCCGATAGCGCTATCATCAAAGCCGGAGCCACCGCCGGATCGGCGCGCAGGGCGCCGGCCACCGCGTACCCATCGGTGTGCCCAGGCAGCCCCAAATCGGAGATCACCACCTGGGGCCGGAACGCGCGAACCACATCGATGCCCTGACGGCCATCAAGCGCCACTTTGACCTGGTGGCCCGAGAATGCCAACAGCTCTGCCAGCATCTCGGCTGCGTCTTCGTTGTCTTCAATCACCACCACGCGCAACCCATCGGGCTTCTTCACTGCCTCGACGTCGCTTTTTGCCCCGGGTGGGTCTATCAAAGGCAAACGCAATGTGAAGCAAGAGCCTTGCTGGGCGCCGTCGCTGTGGGCTGTCACGGAACCTCCTTGCAGCTCGGCCAAGCCTTTGGTGAGCGCCAATCCCAATCCCAACCCGCCCTTGCTGCGCGCAAGCCCTTGCTCCGCTTGGCTGAAGGGATCGAAGAGCCGCGCAAGCAGCCCAGGCTCGATACCAACGCCAGTGTCTTCGACCGACACTTGCGCCAGGACCCTGTCCACATCCAAGGCAACACTAACAGTGACCTTGCCACCTGCCGGCGTGAACCGAGTTGCGTTGTGAAGCAAGTTGCCAACCATCTGCGTGAGTCGGGTCGGATCCCCCTGCACCCACACAGGCGCTCCCGGGTCACGAATCGCGACCTCAAGGCCCGCCTCCTCCAGGTTGCCGCGATAATCTTCGGCCGTTTGGAGAACCAGCGTGCGCAAATCGCAACGTTCAGATTTGAGCTCCAGGATGCCGCGGGTGATGCGCGAGACGTCTAGCAAGTCGTCGATAAGCCGCGCCATATGGCTTACCTGCCGATCAATGACCTGTCGTGCGCGTTCGACAACTTCAGGGCTAGCGCCCGATCGCCCCATGAGGTGAACGGCGGTGCGCACAGGCGCCAACGGGTTGCGCAATTCGTGGGCCAAAACCGCCAGAAACTCGTCCTTGCGCCTATCCGCCTCCCGAAGCGCGTCCTCAGCTCGACGTCGCTCCGTGAGGTTCAGCATGGATCCGATCATGCGCGTGGCCTCGCCCGAGGCGTCGCGCGCAATGTAGCCGCGGTCTAAAAACGACGCATAGGTTTCATCCTGGCGGCGAAACCGATATTCGTCCGACCAGCTTTCTTTGCCCTCGCGGATGGCGGCGTGGATGCCCTCTACCACCCGGTCGCGATCGTCCGGGTGGATGCGGCCGATCCAACCAACGATGTGCGTCCCCAAGCTATGCGCGTCGCAACCAAAGTGCTCCAGCACCGAGGCGCTCCACTCAAGGTGCCCCGTGTGCAGATCCCAATCCCACACCACATCGTTGGTTGCGCGGGCCACCAAACGATGTCGCTCTTCGCTTTTGCGCAGGGCGGCCTCACTTTGCACAAGCGCAGCTTCAACCCGCTTGCGTTCCGTGATGTCACTAAACAGCAAAGCCACCCGGCCGCTTTTGGCATCGCCCGCACGCAACGCCAAGACGTCAAACCAACGATTCATCGCGGGCGCGTGGTTCTCAAACCGCACGGACTTTCCAGTTTTGGCGACGCTCCCATAAATACGAAACCACGACTCGTCCAGATTGGGCACAAGCGCACTCACGCGTTGCCCTACAGCGCCCACAAGGCCAGTTTGCTGCTCGAACGCCGCGTTCGCCTCAACGAAGGCGTAGTCGATGGCGTTTCCATCCGCATCGAAGTGCATCTGCATCACGCAAAAGCCCTGATCGATGGATTCAAACAGCGCGCGAAAACGTTCCTCAGAAGTGTTTTCCGCCGGTCGCTCGCTATCGGTGCTATCTCCACTCACTGGCCAAAATCCCTTCAGCAAGTGTAGCGGGTTGGGTGGCGATGCGCTGCCTGGCCTGGGCGACTGTCCACAAAGAAATTGGCTACAAGTCCGCAACTTTCCTTAAAAGGTTAGATGGCCCTTCTAGGGTAACTGTCACACGCAGCTTTTCACCCTTCATTAAAAGTGAATGGGCGCGCGCCGAAACGTTGTTACGGGCTAGCGGGTTCGCACGGCAACGGCACGAGAACGGGCTTTGGCTCAAGCGGCCTTGCGCCATTGCCCAGTTGCCCTAGATCATTGGCACCAAAACAAACCACGGCGCCTGATGCCACAACGGCGCAGCCAAACGCAGCGCCCGCAGCCACTGAGATGGCCTTGCCTGGCAAAGCCAAGGTTGGTTTTGGTTCGTCGCGTGACTGGAAGCCTCCATCGCCCAAACGCCCGTCGATGTTGTGGCCCCAACACAGAGGATCGTCGCGGCCGGCGACCAACGCACAGGCGTGCGCCGCCCCCAAGGTTATGGTTTGGGCGTTGGTCAGCGCGGGTTGCTGCACCAAACCCGAAGAAGGTGCCTTGTAATCGGGTCCGGCCCCCCAACACCACACGCGGCCGTCGCCTTCGCGGGCGCAGGCGCGGCCGTGTCCCACAAACACAGCCACCACATCTTCCAGCCCTACAATTTTCACGGGCTTTGCCGCATTGAGGCCGTTGCCAATCACCACCCCGTCCGCCCCGCGTCCCCAGCACATCAGCGCCCCCGATGTTAAACGCGCGCAGCTGGCGTGATCGCCCGAGGCGACCGCAACCGCGTTTTTAATGCCTGAAACTAAAGTGGGCGTAGATGTGTCTTCAAACAAGCCATTGCCAATTTCTCCGCAGTCGCCGTGCCCCCAGCAATACACAAGCCCCTCACGCACAGCGCAGACGTGGCGGTGGCCGACCGCCACTTGAGTCACGGGATCTGGCAAGGCCACAAGCTGTGGACGTGACTGGCCTGGCAGATCCCCCAAACCCAATTGCCCTTCGTCGTTGGCCCCCCAACACAGCAGCGCCCCGGCGGTGTTGACCGCGCACGTTGTGCCACCACCAGCTGAGACACCGCCAGAAACCACCGACAGGCCGCTCACCGGCGCGGCCACAGCATTTGTCGAGCGCTGGCCCGTGCCCAACTGCCCAAGCGTTCCGTCGCCCCAGCACACCAAAATGCCGTTGATAAGCCGCGCGCAAGCGTGTGCGGATCCCGCCACCACCTCGGCGGCCAAATTCACCATGGTGACCGGCAACGGTTCGGCGCTGTTGACCGTCACGTTGTTTCCCAACTGCCCTTGGCGCGCTTGGCCCCAGCACCACAACTTGTTGTCCGCGTCCACAGCGCACGAATGGGTGCGTCCGCTAAAAACCCGATCCACCCCGGCGGAAAGCGCCAACACAGGCGCAAAACTTTGGCTGGTGCCGCCGGCGCCCAGCTGCCCCTCGGCCCCGCGCCCCCAACAATAGAGCGCCCCGTTCGTCGATGCGGCACAGTTGTGTGAGAACCCCGCGCCCACAGCTTTGACAGGCTGCATGCCGGGCACAACAGCCGCATTTGACTCGCGCGGGGAGGCGGCCCGCGCAAGCTGGCTTTCGTGGTTCTCGCCCCAACACAACGCCGCGTTCTCGGCGTTTGTCACGCACGCAAAACGCCCACCGACACTCAACGAACGCGCGTTGACGATGTCAGGACGTTGTGTTGGAGTCCCGATCGAGGTCGCAGGTTCATCAGACACTTGATGACGGCTGTTGTCGCCCCAACACCACACGCTTCCATCCGTCTTGCGCGCGCAAGTGAAGCTGTCACCGGCGCGCACCTCCTGCACGTCCGTTAAGTCTGGCACTGTCAAAGGCTGAAAGGCGCGGTTGATCATTGATTGGCCGAGTTGACGGCGGCGATTGTCGCCCCAACACATAACTTCGTGCGTGCTCGTGACCGCGCAGACGTGACCGGTGCCGGTCGCAACCTGCATTACGGCGGACAGGGACTCGACCCTCGAAGGCGCCGCCCGCGCGGTTTGATCGCCCGAACCCAGCTGCCCGTGTGCGTTGTCGCCGAAGCAATGCACGCTTCCACCTGGGTCACGGGCACAGGTATAACCATCGCCCGCTGCCACTTGGACAACGGCTTTCAAGGTGGTGGGTGTTGCGGCGCCCCGCGAAACGAAGCTGCCATTGCCCAATTGCCCGCTGGAGTTGTCGCCAAAGCACAGAAGCGCACCCGCCTTCGCATTTGGGGCCACAATCAAGCACGTATGCCGCCCACCTGCGGCCACGTCCAGCACCTGACAGCGCGGGGAAATCGGCCCCACGTCGATGTCCCCCGCATCGGGAACGGGGGGCGGGACCGCCGCATCAGCAAGCTCAGATGGCGCACATCCCCGCTCATCGCCAAGTGGGGCATAGCTAAAGCCCGAAGCGCATGCGGCATCGGGAAGGCTGCATTGGGCGTTTGCCTCACAGCGGCCCTGCGCGCCTTTCCACACACATTGCGCCGAAGACGTACATTCAAACGGTTTCACATGGCAAGCGCTGCAGGTGAAAACAACCAAGAAGAGAGCAATCAAAACGCGCAAGGCGAGCATTCCTGGGCTATCAGAACTTCGAGGCCGGGGGGATCTTGGGTTCGCAGTGCACACAAGGTACGTGCTTGGCGCCAAACGCAGGCATAATAATGCCAACATGTCGGCGCGTCCGCCACCCGCATCGCGGCTTGAAGTCTCAGAGCCAAGCGATTTTCACACCCCGGTCAACTTGGGGCGCTATCGCCTGCTGTCACGTCTGGCCGTGGGCGGTATGGCCGAGATTTTTTTGGCCCGGGTTGAGGGCATTGGCGGCTTTGAAAAAGCACTTGTGGTCAAACGGCTGATTCCGCAATTTGCCCAAGATCCCATGCTGGTTCGAATGTTCATGGACGAAGCGCGGCTGCTGGCCAAGCTGGATCACCCGAACATCACCCAGGTGCACGACATTGGGGCTGAGTCCGGCCAATACTTTTTTGCCATGGAGTACGTGCACGGTGAAGACCTGCGTACGCTAACCCGGGCCGCAGCCACCACGGGCCGCGGCGCAGGTGACGCCGTGATTGCGGGCATTGGCGCCGCGGCCGCGCGTGCCTTGCATTACGTGCATGAGAAGCGCGCCGACAACGGGCGACCTTTGAACATCGTTCATCGCGACGTTTCGCCCTCGAACATCTTGGTCAGCTATGAAGGCGCGGTGAAACTGGCCGACTTTGGCGTAGCAAAGTGGGATGAACAACAAACGCGCACCACCGCCGGCACCTTGAAAGGCAAGCTGGCGTATATGTCTCCCGAACAAGCCGGTGGTCATGCCATCGATCGGCGCTCTGACATCTTTTCTTTGGGCATCGTCTTGTTTGAGCTGGCCACGGGAACACGCTTGTTTCAAGGCGCTACCGATATGGCCGTGCTTCGGCAACTTAGCAGCGGCGTGATCCCTCTGCCTTCCCGGCGACGACCCAACTTTCCGGCGCGCTTGCAAGACATCGTTCTACGCGCTTTGGCACCAGCTCCGGCACAACGGTACGCAACCGCACAAGCATTGGCCGAGGATTTGGAAGCCTACGCCGCCAGCGTGGGTGAAGCTTGGGATTCAAGCGCGCGCGCCGCATTGATGCACAGCTTGTTTCCGCGCAAACTCGCCAATTGGCAGGGCGCTCAACAAGAGGGACTGACGCTGCCTGAGCATTTGGCCCGATTGCCCGCTGCCGAGGTGACGCCGCTGGCGCAGATGGACGACTTGGGGCTTGAAGACGAGGTGACCCAACCTGAGGCGCCTCCACCTGAATCGGCCGAGCCCGCAGCATCCAAAGCTTGGTTCGCGCCCGCGCGGCTCTGGTGGGTGGTCAGCCTTGGGGTGGTGGTGGCCGTAGGCGCTTATTCACTTCGGGGGCCGACCATGACACCCGCGCCGACGGCAGGCGGCACCGCGGCTTTGCCAGTGCGTGCCCCCGCAGAAACGATCAGCCCTTCGCTTGAGCCCCCAACGACCGAAGTGGCTGAAGCGCCCACGCACGCGAAGGCGCGTGCACTACCAACGATCAAGTCCACACCGGTGCGCGCCAAGCGTCGCTTACGAAAACGCCCTATGGAAAACCAAACGGCCAAGGCTTCACCAAAACCAGAGTTCAAGTCCGCGGCCGATGCGCCCACGAGCCCAACACAACGAGTGCCTTTGTGGGATCCCGATTCCGTTTTGTTGCCCCAATGATCAAACAGGATTCCCCTTCTGCACGCCGCTCACTTGGCCGCGTGGCTTCGCTAACGCTGTTCTGCTTCGCGTTCACTTGCGCGTGCCCTAAGCGCAGCTGGAGCCAAGCCCGCGACGAAGCTGTGCAACCCATGCCACAGAACCCACCCAACACGCAGGCGCAAGCGCCATTTGACGTAGGCGTTGGGCATGCGCAAGCGCGACGCTTTGCCGAAGCGGCGCAGGCATTTTCCCAAAGCTTCTCATTGGGCGCCAACCGCGCCGCGCTGTTTGCTTGGGCGCAATCACAACGGCTGGCGGGGCGTTGCGAAGCAGCGGTGCCGCTTTATCAGCGCTTCGTTGCGGTGAGCGAACAGCCCGAAGAAACGCAAGCGGCCAAGATCGGGCTTCGCCGTTGTGAGGAAACGGAATTGCGGCAACAACAAATTGTGCAAACGCGGTCGAGACCGCCGGCCACCACCTCACAGCCGCATGCCTGGGCACTGGCGGTCACCAGTGGTGGCTTGGCATTGATCACGGCGGGTGCCATTGTTGCCCTGGTGTCTGAAACCGAAAGGCGTGCCGCAAATCGCGCCAGCACATATGAAGACCATCGCGCGGCCCGCGGACGCGCGGAAACCCAACGCTGGGCCGCGTTGGCTGCAGGAAGCGCGGGTGTGGCGGCGCTGGCGGTGGGGTTGTGGTTGTATGCGCGCCCAGAGGAAGACATCACCGCCAACGGCGTCAGCGTGGCCCCATTGCCCAACGGGTCGGGTCTACTGATGGCGTGGCAAGGCATGTTTTAAATGGCAACGCCTGCGTTTTCTGCACCCGCTCCCGGAGGCACACAAACGGAATCCGCGCCCCCCGACACAGGATCGGAGGGCGTGGGGCCCACCCTGTTTTTGGTTATTCGCGGCGACAGCCCATTTGCGGGCACACAGGCTTTTGATTTGGGGGGCGTGCGCGAGCTCGTGATCGGCCGCGGCGGCGCGCTCGCTTTGATGCCGGCCGGTGCGCCGGACGCGGCGCGCTTGGAGCTTCCTGATCCCATCGTGTCGGGTCGACACGCGCGATTGTTGTTGTCGCCCACGGAAGCGTGGCTCGAAGATTTGGGCTCGCGCAACGGCACCCGGCATTCAGCCGGCACAAGCACACGCACAAAACTTGAACTGGGCGCGTGGTTCGTGATCGGGCGCTCTGTGTTCATGTTGGATACCAGTCAGCAAATGCTAGGCGCTGAACCTTATGTGTGGGGAGGCGCATCGGGCCGCCTGAGCACCTTCATGCCGCAAACCGCCCGCACCTATGTGACGGCCCACAATCTGGCCACGTCACGGGTGCCGTTGCTGCTGGTGGCGGAAACCGGCACCGGCAAAGAGGTATTGGCGAAAGAGATTCACCAGTTTTCTCAGCGCAAAGGCGCGTTTGTTCCTGTCAACTGCGCCGCCTTGCCGCAAACGTTGGTTGAAAGCGAATTGTTCGGCTACCGGCGAGGCGCGTTCTCGGAAGCCAAAGAAGACAGGCTGGGTCTGATTCGTGCGGCCGATGGTGGCACGCTTTTGCTAGACGAGGTGGCCGAATTGCCGCTCGCCAGCCAAGCCAAGCTTTTGCGTGTGCTGCAGGAAGGTGAGGTGCTTCCTTTGGGCGCGACGCGCGCTGTGCCCGTGGACGTGCGGGTGATCGCGGCCACGCAACCACGATTGGACCAAGCGGTGAATGCGGGTGCGTTTCGTGCCGATCTGCTGGGCCGATTGGCGGGCTACACTCTGCGGCTAACGCCTCTGCGCAAGCGCCTGATCGATCTGGGGCTGCTGGTGGCACAGATCCTCCAGCGGCATGCTCCTGACAACGCTGGCCACCTTCGTTTCACTTCAGAGGCCTGCGTGGCCTTGTTTCGTCGCAGATGGCCGCTGAACATTCGCGAATTAGATCAGTGCCTACAAGCCGCCGTGGTCTTGGCGCGCAGCAAGGGCGAGATCGACGTGGCCGATCTGGGCGAAGAAGCCATTCTCTCGACGCCGGGTGCGCTGCAAGGCGACGACCTTAAACTTGCCTTGCAGGAAAGTCTAAAACGTCACCAAGGCAACATCAGCGCCGTTGCGCGCGAGATGGGCAAAGCGCGCATGCAGATCCACCGCTGGATGGAGCGCTTCGATCTGTCACCCGAACAGTTTCGCGACGGCAGTACGGTTTCACCCACCGTTGCCAAAGATTAAACCTTGATGCCAGAAAGCCCCCCCGTCCGATCATCGGGGATGTCCCACAAAACCTCGATGAAAACGCGCAACTCTTCGTTGATGCGCGTGACACCGCCCCGCATCGACTCGCCCCCGGGAGTTACAAATGCCCCCAAGGGCCCATGGGAAATTCCCGTATTGTGCACGTCTCGCCCGCCTGTCGCTTCCATGGCAGGGTATCAAGCAAATCAAGCGCCAAACTACCTCTGGTGAGCGCTCACAGCGCGCTTTCTATTTTGTGCAGCGCTCTGACGCCTTCCCTGAGCCGCCTAGCGACCTTGCCGGCGGGCAACGGGGCAGGAGATGCTGCATCGGCATTGGTCTCTGGCGATAACTGACCGTCATCGACGGCGGCATCGGAATCATTCGGCGTGCGCGCGTCGGAACCAAGCCCGCCGCGTGCCCCCTGTTCGCCTCCGTGCCCGTTCATGGGTTCGTCCGCACCGCCCACACGGTTCGGGGCAGGCCGACGCCCTTTGGATAATTTCGCACTCAAGGCGAGCCGAATCAGGGGCATTGGGCGTCTCCTTCTAGAAAGGGACAAGAAGTATGAGCACCCTCGACCGCACCTGGAAGTTCGCTGCGGCTTTGCTGCTGGCGGGAAGTTGGACCTTTGCGGCCTGCACCGGCTCCGTGGGGGCCCCTGCCGGCGGCACGGACGTGGAGAACGAAGAGCCGCCCCCGCTGACCGATGATCCGCCCGTGGGCGATCCCTCGGTCAATCTGCTGGTCTGTGACCAGAACGGCGTGGCCGCCCTGGAGTCGCCCCTGCGAAGGCTGACTCACCAGCAGTACCGCAACACCCTGGCCGATCTGCTGGGGGACCTGGCGCCCGTGCCCGAAGACCTGCAGCTGCCAAGCGAGACGTTGATAACCGGCTTCGACAACATCGCCGTGGGGCAAACGTCCACGCTGGCCCTGCTGCAGAGCTATCGGCATGCGGCCACGGTGGTGGCCAAAACCGCCACTTCCTCGGCCGCGAAACTCGCAAAGCTGGCGCCGTGTCAGACAGGCACCGCGGACCTAAACTGCGCAAACGCCTTCATCGACAGTTTTGGCAAACGCGCCTTCCGCCGACCCTTGGAAAGCGACGAGCAAGATCGTCTACGTGGCGTGTTCTTAGCCGTTGCCGGCGATCACGGATACGCGCACGGCGTTGAGGCGACGCTTTCGGCCATGCTGATGGCGCCGCAGTTCGTGTTCCGGCCGGAACTGGGCAACCACGATCGGCCAGAAGGCGATGCGGTGGCACTGGGGAGTTATGAGATAGCCGCTCGGCTTTCGTATTTCCTGTGGGACACGATGCCCGACGCCGATCTGTTGGCCGCATCCGACGACGGCACACTGTCGTCACGCGAGGGCATCGAGAAGCAAGCGCGCCGGCTTCTGGACGATCCTCGTTCGCATGCAGCGGTGGCGCGTTTTCAGAGCCAATGGCTGCAAACATCGAAGCTCGAGAAGCTGGAGAAAGATCGTCACGCCTATCCCGACTTCAACCAAGACATCCAGAACGCTATGCGGATATCCCTTGATCGCTTCACCGAACGCGCGTTTTGGGAAGCTGGCAGCCTACGCGCCATGCTGACCGAGCCGCGCGCGTTCGTGGATCAAAAGCTCGCCGCCATCTACGAAGTGGAAAGCGGTGGCGAAATGCAACTGATGGACTTGGACGAACAGCGGCGTGGTGGCTTGCTCACGCAAGCAGGGCTCATGGCGGCGCTGGCCAAGCCTTCCTACGATTCGCCCGTTCACCGCGGCCTCTTCGTGATCGAGCATCTGCTGTGTGGTGACATGGCGCCGCCGCCGCCAGACGTACCCGCGCTTGCGGAGCCCGCATCCGGCGAGGAGCCTCGTACCACGCGGCAGCGCGTGGAGATAACCCACAGCAACAAAGTCTGCGCCGCCTGCCATCAGTTCATCGACGGCATCGGCTTCGGATTCGGCCATTACGACGCCATCGGAAAATACCGCGAGCAAGAAAACGGCATCGACGTGGACGTGTCAGGCGAGCTCGTGGGCACGCGCGACATTGATGGCCCCTTTCACGGCGCGATCGAGCTGGGGCGCAAGTTAGCGGGCAGCACGCAAGTTCACCAGTGCGTGGCCACCCAGTGGTTCCGTTATGGCTTCGGCAAAACCGAGACCGAAGCGGATGCGTGCGCGCTTAAGCCCATCGTTGATGGGTTCATCAGGAGCCGCGGCGACTTCAAACAGTTGCTGTTGACCCTTGTGACCAGCGACGCCTTTCGTTACCGCAAAGCCATCTAAGCCGCAGGAGAAAAACCATGATGCCAACGCTGTTTCAACGCCGCACCCTCCTGCGCAGTCTGGGCCTTGCCACAGGCTCCACGCTTTATCCTTCGCTCACGCGCACCGCGCGCGCAGCCAGTTCGCCCAAACGGCTTCTCATCTACTACACCTACCAGGGCACGTTGCCGCAGTTTCTTGTGCCCAAGGCAGGCAACGAAACTGATTTTGACATCAACAGCCTGATGGAGCCCTATGCTGCCTTCAAAAAGGACATCGTGTTGCTCGATGGGCTGGACATGAAATCTGCCCCCGCCAGCCCCAACCCTGGAAACGCGCACCAGCAGGGACAAAATCATGCACTCTCGGCGATTCGCCCCGTGAGCGCTTCGCTGGCGGGCGGCCCTAGCATCGACCAAGTGATCGCCCGCGGCTTGCCCACGAAAACCCGCTTCCCCTCCATGGAGCTGGGCGTAGTGGACCAAACTGGCTTCCCCTCTTACCACAACGTGATCTACAGCGGCTCGGGGCAACAGATGCCCAGTGAAGGCAGTGCGCTGAAGGTTTGGAACAACATCTTCAAAGGCTTTGTGCCCATGGGGGGCGGCTCAGTGCCCACGCCTGCTGCGCCCGACGCCGACAAAGTTAAGCAGAAAAGCGTCATCGATTACGTGAAGAACGAGATCGCTGCGCTGGAAAAGAAGATGGGCCAGGCCGACAAGGCACGGCTCGAAAACCATCTAACAGCGGTGCGCGACCTGGAAAACAGCCTTTCCAAGGGAAGCGAAGGCGGCGGCTCTGTGCCCGGGCAGGCTCAGGGCTGCGAGGCGGTGGCCCAGCCCATGGTGGGCACCTTTGCTCGCAACGTAGACGCCCAGATCAAACTCATTCAAATGGCATTCGCCTGCGATTTAACCCGCGTGGCTAGCTTGAACGTGGACGAACTGTCGCACGCCACCAGCGGCTACCCTTCGAATGCGTTCGGGAGTTCGGACGCACATGACCTTGTACATCGCACGTCACCCGACAACGGGAATCTGCGCGACAACGTAGGCGCCGTTGAGGTGATGCGAAAGTATCATCTTGTCTACGCGCAGGTGTTCAACAAGTTGCTCACCGCACTCTCCATGCCCGACGTGGACGGCAAGCGGCTGCTCGACAACACGATTGTGTTGTGGGCGGGAGAGATTGCCTTAGGGAGCCACAGCCTCAACAACCTGCGATGGATTCTCGCGGGCAGCGGTGGGGGCGCCATTCGCACCGGCCGTTGGGTCAAATGTGGGGGCGCTCCCCATCAAAACCTCTTTGTTTCACTTGCGCGGGCCATGGACGTGCCCATCGACACCTTCGGCGATCCTCGTACCTGCACGGGACCGCTTGCCATGCTGTAAAGTGAAGGATCATGGAACCCACGGGACGACTGCGGTTGGTGCGCCCCGGTGAGCCGGCGACGGGTCCCCGCGCGCTGCCGCCGCTTCCCGTGATCTACGAACGCTACTGCCGCTACGTGGCCAGCATCGCGGCCCGCCTATTGGGCCGGGAAGACGAGGTGCGTGACGTCGTGCAAGACGTGTTCGTGGCGGCCATGGAGCATATGCGCGATCTTGAACGTGCCGATTCGATCAAAGCTTGGCTCGGCACCATCACCGTAAACAAAGCCACGAGCCGGCTACGCCGACGCAAAGTGCGGCAGCTCTTCGGCCTCGACACCAGCGTGTACATTCCACCCACCCGCCCAGCCAGCCCGGAGCAATCGGCGTATTTGGCCCGGATTTACCAGGAGCTGGACCGGCTGCCCGTATCTCATCGTGTGGCGTGGACCCTGAGGTACGTGGAAGAGGAGCCGCTTGAGGAGGTTGCCAGGCTTTGTGGCTGTTCGCTGGCCGCGGCGAAGCGCCGGATCGCTGCGGCCCAAGCGGCCATTCGTCACCTCGAAACCGAGGATCCACCGCGGGCCACGGAAGGCAAAGCCTAATGAACCGACACAACAACATCGCAACACACGCGACCGTCGCCTGCCGAGCGGTGACGGTGGCCTGGCAAGACGAAGAGTGGGACGCGCTGTTTGTGTCCACGCAGCAGCGGGCCCTTGTGCGTACACGTCGCCGGCGCCGGCTTCGCCAGGGCGCGGGGGCCCTTGCCTTGTTGCTGCTGATGGCCGGTGGCGCGCTCACGTGGCGAAGCCGCTTGGCGCCCGAGGTCTCCCAGCCGCTGGCGGTTTCCTCGAGCGAAGATCATCTCTTGCGATTTTCTGATGGGTCCACCGTAACCATGCTGGCACCCGGCACCGTAGTTAGCCCGATTTCCGTCAATGACGAACAAACACACCTTCAACTTGTGAAAGGGGCGGCGCGCTTCGTCGTGACCCCGCGCGCACTGCCACACTTCCGCGTGCAAGCCCATGCTGTGGACGTGGAAGTGTTGGGCACGGTTTTCGAGCTCGAACGCGAGGGAGATCTCACGCACGTGCGCGTGGAAGAGGGGCTCGTGTTGGTGCGCTGGCCGGGGGGCGCGGCCGAGGTGGCCAGCGGTCAAGCGGGTTGGTTCCCCCCTGTGGCACCAGCGGCCGCGCCGGCCGAGGTGCCCGCGCGCGCACCTGCCACCAACGCGCAGCCACGGAGCCAAGCCGATTGGCGGCGCCTCGCGCACAAACAAGAGTTTTCTGCCGCATGGGACGTGCTTGAACGCGAACGCCAACAGGTCAAAGACGAGCCTGGTGATTTGTTGCTGGCGGCCGATGCGGCCCGATTGGGAGGTCGCCCCACCAAGGCCGTGCCCTACCTCCACAGGGTGGTCAAACGCCATCCCCGCGACGCGCGCGCCCCTGCCGCCGCCTTCACTCTGGGCCGGCTCTATCTCGACACACTGGCGTCGCCTCGCAAGGCCGCAGAGGCGTTCGCCGAAGCGTATCGCTTGGCCCCACAAGGCCCGCTTGCCGAGGACGCCGCGTATCGGCAGGTGGAAGCTCTGGTGCGCAGCGATGACCTCACCGCCGCCACAAACATGCTGAAGGTTTACGCCCGCAAACATCCCGATGGTGCCCGGCTCCAGCGCTTAGAAAAGCTTCTGCGCGCCCGCCGGCCATCACCGTAAGCCATGTCGCGCCGCCTGCTTGCCTGGTGTTGCGGGCTGTTCGCCTACACGGTGTCACCCAGCTTTGGCGACGTGACGAAGAGTGTGGTCATACAAGATTGCCCCAACCTAAACGCGGACGCCACCTTGCGCTTGCTGGAGCTAGAGACGCGGTCCCTTTCACACGTCGAAGCTGCGCGCGTGCAGCTTGGCTGTAACGAAACACGCATGACCATCAGCGTAGCGTGGCAGCAAGATCTGCTCACGCGCACCATCGATCTTTTGCAGGTTGAAGCGCGCGCCCACCCGCGCATCGTGGCCCTAACAGTGGTTGAGATGCTTGACATGCTGGTCACCTCGCTGCCCGCGGCATCACGGCCAGAGCCTGTCCTCGCCAGCGACCTCACGGTTGCAGACGCCGCGCCCCCTCTGCCTGCCGCCAGCGCGGCCAGAAATCAGACGGCCTTCGTTGAAGCCGGTCCCGTGATGCGCTGGTTGCCCGCGCTTGGCACGTGGCATAGCGGTTTGCGGCTGGGGGCGCGCATTGCCTTTGAGGGCGATGGCGGCCGCACGTCGCGCGGACTCCGCGTGTGGGGGCAGATTGAGGGCGGCGGGCGCGCGCTGGATTATGGGCAAGGAGAGCTGCTGGCGCCTTCGCTGGGCGCCGCGTTGGTGTGGCAGCGTGCCGGACGGCTTTCACCCTGGCTCGCCGCAGGCGTGGAGGCCGGCATCGCATTTATGAACGCCACCCCCACAGAGGAGGCACAGGGGCAACCGCATCGCGCGCCCTTCGCGTCGCCCCTGTTGGAGGCGGGCCTGGGCTTCGCGTTCGCGCCACGGTGGCGGTGCGCCGCCAGCGTGACGGCCGGCTACACGGTGGCGGCCGCCGTGGCGCACGGGGTGGATGCGCGCTCGGGTCGCTTTGGAATGCTGGGCGCTTGGTTCGTGCCCAACATTTCGCTAGCGTGGCGCCTGTGAGGCAAGCACGCGAGGGTTTGGTCGCAATCATCTTCCTGGCGGGGCTCGCGACCGCATGCCGGGACGAGCAGCCCGTTTTGCTGCTGCACGATGCAGCAAAAGAAGCCGTGGTCGTAGAGGTGGATACCGCAAACAGCCTGGGCCCCATTAGCCCTTTAATTTACGGCTTTCACATTCCCGATGGACCCGCTCTCGACCCGCTCGATTACGAGACGCTGCGGCCTAGCCTGCTGCGCTTTCCCGGCTTTCGCGCCACCACGTACAATTGGGAGATCAATGCCTCAAACGGAGGCCGGTCCTGGTGCAACGAAAACGGATCGTTTTTCTCTGACCGGTCGCAACCGGCCGCAGCTCTGCTGGATGTTGCAAATCTGGCGCGGCGATTGGGTGCCGCGCTGGTTGTGGCGGTGCCCATTGGTGATCACGTCGCAGGCGATCGCATCGGGGGCAGCGGCCCCCCCGAATGCACGGGCGACGTGTTCAAGGACGCCAACTACCTGCAAACACGCTTCGTGCGCAACGCCCCAGCGCCGATCATGCCTGCGGCCAGCCTACCCAACCTGAATGATGGCGCGGTTTACGCGAGCGAACTGGCGGCCTGGCTGCGGCAACAGCTGGCGGACGGCCCGCAAGTGATCTTCTCTTTGGATCGGATGCCCGACACGTGGAGCACCTTCCACCCCGCGCTTTGGCCCTTGCCGGTGACCTACGACCAAGTTTGTCAGCGAGGCGTGGCGTTCGCCGAAGCGCTTAAGACGGCGTGGCCAGGCGCGCTGGTGACGGGCCCCGTGGTCACGGGGTGGGCGGGACTAACGGCCCTGGGCCCCGCGACTGAACGGCCGAACAAAGGCGATTTTTTCGCGCATTACGCTCGCTGCATGCGCGCGGCACAGCCAGCGCCAGCGCTGCTCGATGCCCTCGACTTCCACTGGAGCAGTGGCGCCGTGGTGGGCCAGGAGGTCGTGGGTAGCACCAGCACGTCGGCGGCGGTGGTACAGGCTCGCGTGCAGGCGCCTCGCTCGCTCTGGGATCCGGCATTCAGCGACACCAGCCCCGCGGCCGAAACGGAGGGCCCCTTGCGTTTGCTCCCGCGGCTGCGGGAAGCATTGGACGCCATTGCACCTGGCATCGACATCTTCGTATCCGAGTGGAGCTTCGGCGGCAGCGATCATCCCAGCGGCGGCGTGGCGGTGGCCGATGCATTGGGCATCTTCGGCACCCACGGGGTGCGCATGGCGGCGCTGCGATGGCACCAGGAACGCCAGCGCTTTAACATCGCGGCGCTGCGCATGTACCGTAACTTCGACGGCGAAGGCGGGCAGTTTGGCGCAATGGCCGTGGCCACGCGGTCGCAAGACATTGAGCGGGTGAGCGCCTACGCCAGCGTCAACGAGGCCGGCCAAACCCTGGTGATGTTGATCAACAAGGCAACGGCCCCCACCTCGGTTCGCTTGGTGGTGGCCGGCTCCCGCGGCAACTGGTCCAGGTTCCAGCTGGATGGCGAAAGCCCGCAACCCCGGCGCACCGCTGACGTGCAAGCGTCCAACGCGGAGCTCAGGCTCGATCTGCCCGCGCTGTCGGTGGTGCTGTTGCGAAGCCCGTGACAGCAGGCCTATTTCGCCCCTAACCGCCTTTCACTCGGGCGGCCGGATCATCGGAACGAAGCGCACCGGCGTGATCTGCCGCTCTTCGATCCCTTTTGCGGTTTTCTCGAGCACGCGCAGCCGTTGCTCCGTTTCGCCCACGGGTATCACCAGCTTGCCACCTGGTTTCAGTTGCTTCACCAGCGCGGGCGGCACGGTGGCGGGCGCCGCTGTTACCACGATGGCATCGAAGGGCGCCGCTTCGGGCCACCCTTCGTAACCATTGCCGATTCGAAACTGGATGTTCTTCGCATAGCCAAGCCTTTCCAAATCGGCGCGCGCACGGCGTGCGAGCGGCTCGACGATCTCGATCGTGTACACCTGAGCCGCCAAGGCGCTTAGCACCGCGCTCTGATAGCCCGAGCCCGTGCCAATCTCAAGCACCTTGTCGTTGGGTTTCACATCGGCAAGCACCGTCATGAGCGCCACCAAGGAAGGTTGGCTTATCGTTTGGCCTTCGCCGATCGGCAGCGGGCGGTCATCGTAGGCGCGGTGACGCACCTCCAAGGGCACAAATTCGTGACGAGGAACTCTACCAATCGCGGCAAGCACAGCCGCATCGGAAATGCCGCTGGCTTTGATGGTCTCAACGAGAGTCGCGCGCGCTTGGGCGTTGGCGTCATCGCCATCAACACCGACGCGCTCCGCCTGAGGCGTTGCAGTCGTGGCGGCATGCGACGTCCCCCCCACACCCACAAGCTCACGCCCCGAGGCGTGGGGCTCGCACCCCAGCTGTGCCAGCAGCACGATGCTCACCCACGCGAAGGTCCAAGCCACCTTTTCCATGGCCTCAAAAGATGCACAGGGTGTGCCTACAAGAATTTCGCGCCCTTGCGACATGGTGCATCCCAACCTTGTGCGCTCAGCACCAGTAAGTTTTCTGATCGAGGGCCAGATGTCTATCGCGTCCGACAAATAGGGATACGTCAACGTTCGCCGATGCCCCTCGCATGTGGGGTCGCAATGGGACGCGGCTAAGTCAGGCCGCCCGATGTCAAAAGGCCCAAGGGATCGAACACGGTATTCTGGCAATCGAGAACGCAAGTGGTCTCTCCACCTGCCCACAACACCGCCGCATCGAACAGCGCCCAGGCGTTATCGTTGAAGTTTGCTGGTGTGTCACGTCCGGCAAACCAGCCGACCCTCTTGGCCGGGGCTGTCAGGCCGACCATGGAAGCGCCCGCCTCATAGGCGAAGATACCGATCTTCGTTGAATCGGTGCACATGGCAGCAACCTTTGCGGCATTGGCGCCCGGACGGCCCCACAAAAATTTGCTCGCGGCTGTGGTCACGGTGAGTGGGTCGGAGCCTGAAAAGCCTGCAGACAGCGGATGGACGCCATCGATGATGACGATTTCGGTTTGCTGGAGTTCCTCTCCCATGTCGTTTTGCCAGCCACCTGCCGTCATCTTCAGGTCATCGAACAACGCCGGCTCTAGGCACAAAATGGGCACGGCGACGTTCGTGAGGCGGCTTGCCACATCGCTCGACTGAGTCGATTCAGAAATGACCACGAGGTTTGTTCCGTTCGCGTCGGCGGCCTGCACCGCGCTTGCAGAGACCACGCGGACTTGATAACCGAACTGGCGCGAAAGCCGGTTCCGCAGCAACACATCGGAGGCGGACAGGTTGTTGGCGGCATCGACCACGAACAGGGCCCGTTGCCTTAGACTCCAGAGAACGGCGGCGTCGAACAACAACCAGCCGGTTACGTTGAGGTTTGCAGGTGCGTTGCGGCCAACAAACCAGCCCACGCGAGGAGCTGGTGCCGTGCGGCCCACCATGGCGTCGCCCGTATCGTACGAGAAGATCGCGTACTTGTCGGGCGTCCCCATGATCGTCGCGACCTTGTCAGCACCATTGGCGGGCCGGCCCCAAATGAACTTCTCCGCGGGGGCGGCAACCTGGACGTCGCCTTGAGGCAATCCGCCAGCGAGGGGATGACCGGCATCGATGATGGACAAATGGGTTTGCGACTGTGCGTCTCCAAAATCTGTCTGCCAGGTGGGGCCGGTCATCTTGAGGTTGTCGAAGAGCGCCGGATCCATGACCAGCAAAGGTATAGTCACGTCGTCGAGCACATCCTCGACGTTTGACGATTCGGTCGACTCGGAAACGACGGCAAGGGTCATGCCCACTGTATGAGCCGCCGTGAACGCTGTCTATTCGATCGCATCGGCCTTGTGCACGGCACCCGGTGATCGAGTGCAGGCGGCGATTCGGCGATTCGGCGATTCGGCGAAGCCCCCGATGCGCCGAGGGCACGAGACACCTGGAGTGTGTTGATGGCCGTCCTGCACTGAAAGACGCGCAACGATTAGCGGATGCACGGGAGACGAGGTATGGCGCGCCACTGAAGCTTCTTGGGGCGCTCTCAAGGTGGAAGGCGACGCGCTTTATGCCAGCGAGTACAATGGTGTGTTCGCTTTAGATCTCGCAACGGGTGCGACGCGCTGGAAATCAAAC
>JBBSJE010000057.1:0-32014 GCA_038257535.1 Polyangia bacterium | reverse complement strand
GTCGCCGATCACAACGGGTAAGAGGAGCGTGGGATCGTTTCTCACGCTTAATCGCCCGTTACCCACTGCCGTTGCCTCACTTGCCCTCGCGGCCAAGTCCATCAGCGAAACTGCATTCTGGAAGAGCCGGGTGCGGTAATCCCGCACGCCCGGATCTGTGGGGGCCCTGGGTGCGTAAGTGCCCAGGGCTACCCGAGGGCGATCGCGAAATTGTTGTCTCGGGCCCGAACGCCTACACCTCGCGCAAGGGAAAGCGGCTGGCGCTGCTGGTCGCGGAGACTGACCGCTACGTTAGCAAGCGGCACATTGGCGAGCACGGCGGCGCCAGCCTCGCCGAGGTGGTCACGCCGGCCCTCATGCTGGGATCGCAGGATCTGCGGGCTTTGCTGGGCGAAGAGGGAGAGGCGCTGGGCACCGTGTCTTTCCCCATTCCCGCGTGGTGGCACCTGGATGTGCCGGTTGAAGCGCCCGCGAAGGCGGCCACATCGACGACGAAGTTGCCTCCCAAGATGCCGGGGCGATCAAAAGCCCAGGTGCCCGAGAACCAGCTCGCCTTCGCGGCGGTTGCCCCTCCCGTTTCACCCGCTCTGGCGCCGGCCACGCCAGCGGCGGCCCCGCGGTCGGTGTGGGCCGCGCGGCTTGGGCAGGTGTTTGCCGATCTGGACAAAACCCGGAAGCAGGACCTGAACAAAGTTGTTCTGCCTGCGCTCGAACTATTAATTGAGCACGGCGGCAAACTTGCCGAGGAGGTCTTCGCCGGATCACTGGGGGAATCGGTACGCAACGTGGGGGGCCGCGTTGCAATCATGGGCGAGTTCCTGAACGAGGACGGCTACCAGGTTGTGCATTACAACGTTTCGGGCAAACAGGTGTGTTTGGATCTGGCGTTGCTTGAACATCTATTCGGAGGGGCAAATGGAAATTAAGCGATCCGTTTCTGGCAATCGCATTAGCCGCCCACGCCGCCGTGAAATCATTTCCGCCCTTCGCCAGGGCACGGTGCCCGCAGCGGGTTTGGAACATTATGCCGTGGGGCTTGAGCGCTTCGCGAAAACCATGGAGCGCGAGCTTCAAGATGTGGCGTTGGGGGCCGGCAAGTTTAAAGCGGTTCGAGGTGACTATGGCACCGGCAAAACTTTTTTTGCGCGCTGGTTGCGTCACTTGGCGCAACAAGAGGGTTTCGCCACCGCGGAGGTTCAGATCTCTGAAACCAAAACCCCGCTTTACAACATGGAGACTGTCTACAGGCGCGCTGTTGAAAGCTTGGCCACGAAGGAGTGGACCGAAGGCGCCTTCCGCGCTCTTATTGACCGATGGCTTTACAGTCTCGAAGAAGAGGTGCGCGCACGTCCGGGTTTCTCGGGCGACGAAGCCACTTTGGCAACCCAGGTGGGTGAACTTTTGGAGGGCCGGCTGGCGGAGGTGTCGGCCATCAATGCGCAATTTTCTGCGGCCCTGCGCGCCTGTCATCGCGCGCGCGTTGACAACGATCCCGCCACGGCCGAGGGCCTGCTGGCCTGGATCATGGGGCAAAAAACGGTGGGCGCGGACATCAAGCGCAAAGCAGGGGTCAAAGGCGAGCTGGACCACTACGCGGCCAATGCTTTTTTTCGCGGGCTTCTGGAGATCTTGAAACAAACCGGGCGCAAAGGGTTGCTGCTGGTTCTTGATGAGGTTGAAACCATCCAACGGTCACGCGCAGATTCTCGTGAAAAAAGCTTGAATGCCCTGCGGGGGCTTATCGACGAGCTGGATGATCGGCAGTACCCCGGCATGTATCTGCTCATCACAGGCACCCCGAACTTTTTCGAAGGTCCCTCAGGCGTGCGCAAGGCACCGGCATTGGAGCAGAGGTTGCACGTTGATTTTGGCCCCGACCCTACTTTCGACAGCACAAGGGCGCCACAAATTCGGCTGCTTCCCTTCAACGAAGATAGGCTTGTTGAAGCTGGCCTGCGCGTGCGCGAGATCTACGACGCTGACGATCCGGAACGGCTTCAAACAAAGATAACCGATAAATTTATCAGAGCCCTGGCCCAGCAAGTGGCCGGCAAGCTGGGCGGCAAAGTGGGTGTGGCGCCGCGCATTTTCTTGCGCAAGTTGGTGCAGGTGATGGATCAGGTGGATGAGCATGCCACCTTTGATCCCGTTGTTCATTACAAGCTGGACATCCAGGCCAGCGAGATGAAGGCCGAAGAGCGCGAGGCAGCAGGCATCGAACGCTCCGTGGATGACATCGAGCTGGAACTAGACCAGGCAGATGGCAGCGAGGGGCACGGTGAGCAGTGATGCCGCTTTCAGCCGGCTAAGCCCCGCCGTTCAATACCAAATTGTAAACGGGCTGCGCTTCCCCGAGCTCAGACCCGTTCAGTTGAACGCCATTGGTCCCATTGTGGATGGAGACAACTGCGTGATTCTCGCGCCCACAGCGGGTGGAAAAATCGAAGCCGCCTTCTTCCCTTTGCTCTCGCAAATGGACAGCCAAGGGTGGGAGCCCGTTTCTGTCATTTACGTGGCCCCCATTGTGGCGCTGCTGAACAACCAGGAGGACAGGCTTCAGCGTTATGCAGAGTTGATCGGCCGCCGTGCTTTCAAGTGGCATGGCGCCGTAGGTCCCGCGGCACGGAAAAGATTCATCGCCAACCCCGCCGACATCCTGCTGACCACACCCGAAAGTCTGGAAGTGATGCTGATGAGCCAAAAGGTTCCGGCGCACCGGCTGTTCAAGGGTTTGCAAACCGTGGTCATCGACGAAATTCACGCCTTCGTGAGCGATGATCGCGGCGGACATCTATCCTCGGTGCTGGAGCGGCTTTCTAGATTCTGCGGGCGCGACGTGCAACGCATAGGACTTTCAGCCACGGTAGGGAACCCCGAAGACATCCTCAAGTGGGTGCGCGGCAGCTCGAAGCGCCCCGGGCAGGTGTTGCACCCCGTTGGTTCCTCGAAAAAGGCCTATATTTCTCTCGATTATGTCGGCTCGCTTGAAAACGCCGCCAGTGTGATAGCCAGCCTGCACCCTGGCGAAAAACGCCTCGTGTTCGTGGACAGCCGACGCCGCGTGGAGGCCTTGGGCAAGGAACTGCGAAAGCGAGACGTGGACACCCACGTTACCCATTCATCGCTCTCACGCGAACAACGGGCCATGGCCGAGCGTGCGTTTGAAGAAGGCCAAAACTGCGTCATCGTTGCCACCAGTGCGCTGGAATTGGGCATCGACATTGGATCCCTGGACAGAGTGATCCAAATAGATGCCCCATCCACCGTGGCCTCATTTCTCCAGCGCATGGGGCGAACCGGGCGCAGAGACGGCACGCTGCCCAACTGCACATTCTTGTGCACAAAGGACGAACCCCTCATTCAAGCGGCAGCCCTGCTGCGCCTGCATGGCGAACGTTTCGTAGAAAGCGTGCCCCTAAGAACCCGCGCCGCACACCTTCTGGCCCATCAAATCATGGCCCTAAGCCAGCAAGAAGGCGGCATTCCCACAACTGATTGGTGGGCATGGCTTTCGGACGCCACACCCTTTTCGGCCATCGCAGCCGAGGATCGCGAAGCACTAACGTCTCACATGCTGGATGAGGGCATCATCATTCAGGAGGGTGGCCGTTACCATCTGGGCGAACGCGGCAGAAAGCTTTATGGCGCCAAACACTTCGCCGAGCTTTACGCCGTGTTCTCTTCACCCCGCGTGTTAACCGCCATGCACGGCCCAGAGGCCATCGGCCAAATAGACGCCTATTTTGCGCAAGCCGAAGATCTGGAAAGCCTTACATTCACCCTGGCAGCGCGCACATGGCGCGTAACATCGGTGAATTGGAGCAAGGCCATCATCTTCGTAGAGCCGATAGCCAATGCAGGATTGCCCCGATGGCAAGGCCAACCCCAGCTGCTAAGCCGCGAGCTTTGCCAAGCCATCAAGGCCATTCTTGTTTCAGACGACGAAGCCGAAGAATGGTCGCAGCGGGCGCGCAAGAAGGTCAAGGAACTTCGCGAGCAGCACGCCTTCCTCACGCCTGAAGGCGACACCCTAGAAGAAAGCCCCAGTGGTTATCGCCTATGGACCTTCGCCGGCGGCAAGCGAAACAATCTGCTGAGCAAAACCCTGGTCAGCCTCCTGGGCGACAAGATCTCGAACAACAACCTTTACCTTTCGTTTTCAGACAGCGCTGGGAAAAGCGAGGTGGCCATTCGGCAAGCCCTCGATCAACTGCACCGCGAAGGCCGCCCCAACGAAGCGGATGCACAGAGGCTGGCCGCCAGTTGCGCGCGCGGGCAGCTGAGCAAGTTCGAGCCCTGTTTGCCAGACGGCTTGTTGGATAGGTTTTTGGCAGAGGTGTTAACAGAGGTAGGCTAGGGCAGAGCGGGCTTCCATCTGGCCTCAGGTTTGCTTTTGCTGCTGAATGCCCGAAACCGCACGTAAGAGGCTTGAAACAGATTTTAAGAGGAAAGCGCGGAAGGAGCCACAGATGACAACTTTCCAAGACAACGTTGAATCCAAACGCATCCGCAACAGCCTTCCTCCTGGCGGTGCGCAATGACCACACCCACCGTCTACTCCTTCGGATATTGGGGATGGGGTACCAATACGCAGCAGCTCGTAAAGCTTGCGAGTACCTGGGAGAAGGAACAGGGCTTCAAGCCTCCCCTGTGGGTGGACGTTCGCCTTCAACGCCAGACCCGGGCGCCGGAGTTTCGTGGCGACGCCTTTGCTAAAGCCACCGGGCCTCAAAACTATCGATGGATGCGTGGCCTGGGGAACGCTGTGATCGCGGATGCCAACGCCACTGGCATCAAAATCAAAGACCCGAAACAAGCTGACGAACTTCTTGATCTGATCCTTGAATGTCACAGCAAAGGGCAGCGCGTTGTCTACTTCTGCGCCTGTGAACTCGCATGCGTTGGTGGTCGCATG
This sequence comes from Polyangia bacterium, assembly GCA_038257535.1. Classification (GTDB taxonomy): domain Bacteria; phylum Myxococcota_A; class Polyangia; order Fen-1088; family Fen-1088; genus JAGTJU01. Next base: position 27,099 of record JBBSJE010000057.1, on the reverse strand, counting down.
CGATGCCATCGTTATGCCGTGGGGACCTTGCTGTTGGCGGCGGCGCGCAGGCGGAAGAGCCCGTTGACTGTTGTCGAGTGGCCGGGTGGGGAACCTACCTCTCGGGAGGTTACCCTTGATGATCGCGCCATTAGCAAGTTAAAGGGCTATCAGTTCCGCACGTCTTTGCTGCCGCGTGCGGTCCCCACGCTCATGCCGCAGGGAAGCGTGATTCACTTCCGCGGCGACACGACGGAAGTTATAGCGTGCCTGCAAACGCCAATACTAACGCGAGGGGAGTGGGCCCACCGAATGTTTATCTTCGACGGGCCACGAGAATCCTACAGCCAGAGCCAAATCGATCGCTTCATGCAGAAGCATAGGAAAGGGTATGGTCTGCTTCCGCGCACCGTTTGATGCCAGCAGGGCAGGGGGCAACTGGTCGTTTGGAGCCGTACTTTAGTACTCTGCAGAAGACGCTGCGCAGATCGCGAACGATGCTGAGCCTCTCTCGGGGGATTCGGCGCGCGTCCTTGCCCGTCATCGTTGGCTGCCGGAGTCAGCGTTTCAGGATCAGCATGTTCCGACAGACGATGACGCCTTGGTAAAGCTAAAGGGAAGGATCATCGAGCCTCCTGCGTTCCAACGCAGATAAGAGCGGACTGCTTCTAGGTGAGGCTAATCCTTCCAAAAGATGGTTTGGTGTACGTGTGGCTGACGACGATGTAGAGACCGCGGCGGACGCCGTCCGGCGTACCCGAGTGCGCCGCGCGATCCTGCAACCCCGCCCAACCACAGGCGACATTCCCTCGGTGGAAGGAAACACCTGGTCTGGCACCGCTTTCCCAAACCGTCGAGAAGGCGTATAATTCTCTTCAGAAGCAAGGGATGGCCAAATGCACTTCGCGCGGCTTGTTTTATCGTAGCTCTTGGGGCCTTGCCCAGCGGCGGCTGCCAGAAACATGTGGCATCAACGCCGCCCCCAGTTCCCGACACACTCAAAAAAATGTTCCGGCTGCAGCCGCCTCCCAAGTGACCGCTGATCGCTAAACCTTCACACGCACCACGACTTTGCCGTCAAAGGTGATCGTACGCGAGGGCATTCGGCCTGTTGCCGCGGCGCGCATGGTTGCGCCTTTGTGAATGTAGGGCAGAAGGTTCACATTGGGCACGATTTCGAGAGAAATCGACTTTGTTGCCGGCACGGGAACAAGCCGCGCCACCTCCTTTTCGGGCAATCCCTCGGCGACAATCTTGATGCTGATGCTCTCCATGAAGGAGAAGGTCTCGTCTGCCGGCGTCTTGATCACAAGCGTGATGTTTTTAAGGTGCGCGGAGGTGGCTGGCCCGGTGCCTCGCGCTTCTGTCTGCGCGGCAATGTCAGATTGCATGGGGATTTCGAAGAGCGTTAACGGCAAGACGGATCCAAGGGGGCTGCCTTGGATCGTTTGCGCGGCAAGAGGTTCTTCGATGTCGAAGGCAATGATGTCGCAAGCGCTGGCCCAAACCAGAAAAAGCGCGATCAGCGAGGCAAAACGAGGAAAGGTTCGCATCATCTCTATCCTATCAGAAGCTTTGGCGCTGCACCTTGGGCCGGCTCCGCGACACAATGCCGATGGCGGCATCGCCGCTGGCTTTTCTCGCTGAAAGGTACTCTCCATCATGGATTTTTTGAAAGCGGTGCCGGCCACCTGAACAAACCTTTCACATCCGATGGCCTGCTCTCGAAGATCCGGGGCGTACTCGACGTCGGGTTTTAGCCCGCTATCACCCGCTTGCGCATAGACTTGAGCACCCCTTGGCTGCTGAAGGCTTGCCACGCCCAGCGGCTCCAGCGCAGCACCGCAAGGGCCAACCACAGCGCCCAAGCCATCATCGCCAGCCGGTAGAAGATGATGGGCACGGAGACAACGAGGGGCCGGGGCAGGGCGTTGGGCACGCGATCGCTGTACCAGCGCAAGTATGTATCTGACGAGTTGTTGCCCATCACGCCCATGTCGGGGCTGGCCAGCAGGCCTTGCCTGATCGCAAAGAACACAATCACAGCGGCGGCCAAGGCCCATCCCACGAAAACGAGCTGCGTGATGTTGTACGCCCAAGCCCGCGCGGGCCGTTGCGCGCGTTGCCGCCAGCCCATGGCAAGGAAGAACGCCGCCACCGTGGCCGCCGCCCAGAAGTGTAGCTGCATCACGCCCAATCCCAGCAGCAGCCAATCCCACCAACGCAGAGGCGCCAACTGCGTGCGCGCCAGCAGAAAGCCCAACACGCACAGTACCAAAACGTAGCTCCAGAAGAACACCGTGGGACCCATAGTGGGGCCGGCTGTCCACAGCACCCATCGGTCGGCGCGCTCGGTGTTGATCAGAACCTGGGCGTTGGTGCTGGGGCTTGCCAGGTCAACGAGCGGCGGTCTGTAGGCGAAACGTTGGCCCTCGTTGTGACGCCACTGCATATGAACTTGGTTTTCACCGGGATGCAGCGGCAACGTGATTTGCACGCGATCATCGTGGGTTTGTTGCCGCACAGGTTGCGCGCGGCCATTGAGGGATAGGCTTTGTATCTGCGCGCCGGCAGGCAAACTGATGCTGTGTTCACGCCCGCGGCTTGTGCGCACCACAAAGCGTAAGGTGGCTGCGGTGCTGCGGGGACCCGGCACGAGATCCAAGCTGCTGCTGTCGATGGTTAAGGTTTGCCCATCAACACCCGTTGGCCGCGTGATGTTGAGGCGCAGCTTCTCTTGCGGCCAGGGCTGCCACACCAAGGCGCGTTCGCCACCCGCATCGCGCAGCTGCGGAATGCCTTCGGCATGTACGTGCCACACGGGGCCTGCCACCACTTCCCAAACCTCGGTATAAGGCATCGTGGCATCCGGCGCTTGCAACTGCAGCGCTTTGGAAGTCGGCAGCGTGGACGTCCACGAAACACCCGCCTCGTTGGGTGCCAGGTTCACCGCCACCGCTTGATTCCCAGGGGCCAAACGCACGCCCGCGGTTGTGACAGATTCTCCGGGCAATAGGGGCACGCTTGTGACCACCGACAACGACGAAGCCCCCACGCGTGAGATCTCGGTGGTTACCGTCCAACGTAGCCCCAGATCGATGCGGCGATGAACCCGCAGCAGCGGCAGCAGCCCTTGCGCTTGCGTGTCATCGCGCCCGCCACCCTCCGCAGCACTTTCATCAACGCGGGTAAATTGCAGCGCTTCGCTGACCTGGCCATCCTCATGCAAGCCATCTAGCTTCACGTTGCGCAACGTCGCCGTTGTGTGTTGCGGCCGCAGCGGCAGCGCCAAGGCAAAGCTTTGTCGCAGCGGCCAAGGCCCTTCGGCCTCCACCTTGGCTGTGCCCGGCTCCACCACCAGCCACAGCACGCCTTGATCGTCGCGGCGAAGCGCGGCCGTGGGCTTTCCATTGACGGTTACCTGGGTGGGCATCCAGGTGTCGCTGCGCCCGGGAAGCGGCAGGGCCGTGGTGGCCAGGGATGAGATCTCGAAGCGCAACCGCAGCGTTTGTATAGATGCATCTACGTGCAAGCGATCCAGCGTTGCACAGTGGGGCGCGCAGGGCAGGGGCGCCAGAAGCCTTTGTTTGAGATCCTCCAGCACATCGGGCGGAGGCAGTTCAGGCGTTGTGGCGTGACTTTCGCCCGCAAGACCCAAAGCCAGCAGAACCCCAGCCGCCGTCGCCGCCACCTGGCGCACCGGCCACAAGGCGCCCAAGCGTTTGCGGTGGCGAAACATCAGCAACGCCAGCGCCGCAAGCAGCGCTTGCCGAAACAAGCCCAGCGCGCCCGTAAGCCATGGTGGCATGAGCCAAAGTCCAAGCTGCTGATCTGCCTCCACAGGGCCGTTAAAGGCAAAGCTTGTTTGCTGCCATTGCCATTGCGGCACGCCAGGACCGGTTTGCACAACCACGGACTTGTCGTATTGGGCAACGTTTTGAGTGTAGGACGAACGCAGGTCACTTTTCTTTCCCGATGATCTGCGGACAGGCGGTGGTGCTGCCGGGGCAAGGGAGGGTGCCATCTCTGGTTTTGACTCCTGCATCACGTCTGCGGCGAGCTCCTCATCGCCCTCGTTGGCCCCGCCGCCCTTCAGAAACTGCTGTTGCATTGGCGCGTTGGCGGCTCCTATGAGCACCGAAGGAAACAAACCGCCCTCGTGGGCCGCCGCCGGATGCAACGAGCTGCGCACGTCGTCCACAGCAAACGGCACCAAGACAAAAATCAGCACCAGCCACGCTCCGCCGCGCAGCAGCCTCGGCAGCAACGACAATTTTCCCTCAGGCACCACCCGCACCAGCGCTTCGGCCACAACCAGCGCCAACCAGATCCACGCTGGCGCGTCGGGCTCGTTCAGCGTACACAACAAAGCCAAAAACGCCAACGCGCCCACTCTCCAGCCAAACAAGCGATACACCGCCAGCGCCGCGATCAGCAGCAAAAACACATCCAGCAGCGACCAGCCTTGCACCCAGCTGCCTTGCACTTGGTCCGCACCTGTGGCGGCAAACAACCTCCAACCCGGGGGCAAGTTTAAGGTGGCTGAGACGTGATCGAAGTCGTGTTGCCACGACGCCGCTGCCAGTTTTGAACTGTCGCGCGGAATGCGGCTGTCGGCCTCGATTTGCGCGTGATTGCCTCTGATCTCCACGCCCCAGGGACCGTTGTTCATTTTGGTGATGAATTGATCCTGGCCACCCATCGACACGCGTCCCAATTGCGCTGGCGGCGCCATCGAGAGCCGCCAACTTGTGTTGAACGTGCCCTCAATGTGATCGCGCGCGGTGAAGCCGCCGCCATCGAAATCGAGCCAAAGCTCGCGTCGCAATCTCAAGGCATCGGCTTGAGGGTTTTCGTTGCCCCGCTGGTTGGTGACAAGCTTAAAGGTTTTGCCTGCGTCCACGGCGAACGCCGGCAGAGAACGCCATTCGGGGGGCAGCGTGGTTTGCTGCGGATCCAGCGCGGGCACACCTTCGATGCTCACCGCACGCACCGCCGGGGCTTCTTCAAACACCCACGCTTCTTCTCCCTCTTTCCACAAGCCTTGCGGATCTGGGCGCGTGATGGCTTCCACTTTGCGCACATTGCGCGCCACCAATTCAAGCACCCATTGTCCCGGCCGCACCTGAATCACAAGCTGGCCATCGGGGCGCATTTGCGCGGGCAGCGCCGACGACAGATCCATTGGCTCGAAGTTGTCGGGTAGTACGCGGCCCAAAACCAGTTCGCGGCTTTTTCCGGCAACCGCTAGCGTGAGGCGTGTTGTAAGCAGCAGCGGCACACCATCTTGCACTTTGCGATGAACCGTTAGATCCAGATTGTCGGTTTCGGTGGACACTTCAGTGCGCGCCAAGAAGATACGACCGTCGGGCGTGCGCTGGGGCGCTGCAATGTCCTTGCCTTGCACGCTCAAGCGCACCAGTGCGACGGCCGGGGGCACCGTGAGCGCTTCGGGCACGCTGTCCCACGCAAAGCGTCCCGCCAGTGTGTGGCGCCCTTGCACCAATTGCACATGCGGGGCGCCCCCGTAAGTCACCACGGAAGTGCGTTGTCCGTTAAGAGTCACGTCGAGCGGCCAACGCGTGGGTTGGCCATTGAGATCGGGTCCGTTGCCCGGCAGCGGATACAAGCCGTCTTCGTAAACATCGATTGTTTGCGTGAAGCGACCGCCGTTGTTGTCCAGCGCCAAGGTGAGCAAACCGGGCCAGCCACACAGCCGCGCGTCTTGTCCGTAAAGCGTGGGGCAGGTGTGCCCCTGCGCTTGCTGCAAAACCCATGGCACCCACGGCCGCAGGGGCGGGGGAATGTCTTGTGTGTTGATGGGGCCCACGCCCGCGTGGGCGACGCTTACACCGCCCGACACCACCAGCGTTGCCAGACCGAAAAATGCTGCCCGTAGCCGCGTGCGCATCAAACCCTGCTCCTCGTCATGGTCGAACAGCCGGTAAACCCCGGCCGGGCCATCGTAACTCAGTTTTGCGCAGTGCGGTTGTGCCCGGCAGGGGGCTTCGGCCGCACGTCAAGCGCGGTTTGCGTGAATGAGTCGCAAAGTTGGCCTTCGTCAGGTTGGCTGTAGCAGCCTTCGCTTTGGATATGACCCTCGCAAACCGCCTTGATCTGGCGCACATGAGGCGAGGAAGGCAGGCTGATCTTTTTGCGTTTGGCTTTGCCGAAGCCGGTGTGTGCGCTAGCGTGACGGGGTGTCAGAACACATCACACACATCGCGGTATTCGAGGACGCTGCGCGTTTGGCTTTGCTGTTGCCGGCTGTGCATCAGAACATCAAACAAGCTTTGCGCAAGCATTGGTCGGTGGGCATGTTGGGGTCGGTTACCCGCATGGGCGATCAGCACACGATCAAAGTGTTGTCGCCGTTGCGCGAAAGTTTTGCCAAGCAAGCGCCCGATCCGCGGGCGGAGCGGTTGCTGGCGTTCACCATGGGTTGGCGCTGCCACAACGCCGCCGATCGCCAGTGGAAGCCGATGTACCGCTACTTGCAGCCCGAACATTACAGGCCCAAGCAGCCGGGGGTCAGTGCGGTCACCATCTATCACGACGTGGCTGTGTTCAAGGAAGTTTATGATCACGGGCGGCGCGCGCCGCTAACGCCCACCACGCTGCAATTTGGGCCGAATCTACCCGCCACCGATGCGGTGTTGCCGGCGGTTGCGCTGCAAGGCCTCGTGGGTTTGACCTGGCAGCGGACGCTGTTGATGCTGCAGTCGTTTGTTGCCAAGGGTCTGCCGGTGCCCGCGCGCTTTGACAAAGCTGACAATCGTTTCGAGCCCCTCGTGGTGGACGAGGCGCCGTTCGCCGAGGCGTATCACCGCCCTGACCCCGACCGCATTCGCAAGTACATCGTGGCAGCGAATTTCTACGATCGGGAGGAAGCCATGCTGGTGCTGCTTGAAAAGCTGCGCAAAGGCGGCTCAGCTTCGGCCAGCGAAGTGAACCGGGTTCGGCGTGAGCCCAAATGTCAATACGCGCAGGCGGTGAACCGAGGCCTTGGGTACATGGAAGCTTGCAGCGAATATTTGGTGGGGCGCATCGATGAAGCCACGCTAACTGAACGCTGCGACCTGAAGCGTCCGCACAAACCACCCGAGGTTGAGGCGTTCTTGGATAAATACGAAAAAACCAACACCAGCCGCGCAGGAGGACACGAATGACAAAACCATTGCGCCGAACTGTGTTGTCGCTGCCGGGCCTGTTGCCATTTTTGTCGCCGGTGTTGGCTCGCGCACAAGCCGCGGCCGAATCCAGTGCGCCGCTGGTCGCCGGTGGATTAAACGGTGGCCTTGCCGCGTTTGCCGCCGCCGAAGATGTGGTTGCGCTGGTGGGTGGCAGCAGCGCCTTTGATCCCGATGTTTCGAAGACGCTGCTTGAGCATCGCGAACATGCCCATGCCTACGCGGGCTTGTGGTTGGATCGTTCCGAGCCCTTGGCCGTGATCAGCGCGGCGGCAAATGGGGGCGCCAAACCACGCCCACAAGAGCTGGGGGCGGCGTTAATGTGGCTGGTTCATCGCGGGGTGGAACAGGGCCTGGAGGGCGAAGCCGGCGCAACTTCCGATCGCTCGGTTTATCAGGACGTGGGGCTGATGCGTTGGTGGGCCGGTGCGGGTGCACAAACGCAGGTGGAGGCTGACGCTTTGCTTGTGGGCCTACAGACCATCGAGCGTCGATTGTTCATTCGCATCCACACCATTGAGCCCGACAGCGACGATCCTGCGGGTTGGATCGAGCGGCTGGTGGATTGGCACGAAGGCCGCGCCCAGTTGCTGGCGCGCTACACCAGCGTGATCACAAATCCCGACGCGGCTTTGTGGCGTCAGCATGTTGAAGGAAAGCCACCTTTGTTTGCGGTCAAAGATCGTGTGTTGTCTGTGCTGCAGCGGGCGCGACAGGGCGATCGCTTGCCCGCAAAGGTTGTGCTTGAAGCTATGAATGGCGAGGCGGGATGTGCGTATGGGCAGGCTGTGCTGCGGGCCTGCCGCGCGTTGCAGTCGGCGGGGCGCCACCTGGGAGGCAAAGCGCGCGAGGCTCAGTTTCGCAATGAACTAAAGCAACTTGCGCTGGCTTAAATGGCCACGCCCAGCGGCTTGCGCAAGGCCAACGCCGCCACCGTGGCCAGCAACATCCAGTAGAGCCACCACGCCATGCCCAACCACGTATCGGTTCGTTCGGGGTGGGGCATGGTGATGCGATCGAAGGCGCTTTGTGCCGGCAGCGGCGCTTCGGTGGTTTGATCCAGCAAGCCCGCAAGCCCTGCGCTGCGGCTTTCACTGACGGGGGCGTTGGCAGAGGCCACCAGGCGCTTGCTCACCGTTTCGTCGCCCAAGCGCAGGCTTAACTCATGCACACCTGGCGAGGCTACCTCTAGCCGCCAGTACACCTGTGCGGCATCACCCAGCACCACGGGCCCCGCCGCAACGGTCACGCCCGGGGGCACCAACAGCGACACGTGGTTGGCATTGGCGCCCGCGGCCAGATCGGCGCGCAACACCACGGGCTCAAGTGACGACAAGGGGGCGCGCCCGTAGCGGCCATCCATATGCGCGAAATACAGGCCCATGGGCACAGCCACCAGCGCAAACGCGGGCAGCATCGATCCCACATAGAGCACGCTCCACACCAGCAAACGCCCCTGCGCTTTCACAAGCCGCCCGGGATCATTCAAAAACAGCCGCGTTTCATAAACCGCCGAGGTCATGCGGTTGCGGGCTTTGTCCACAAAGCGCTGCGGGGTGGTCCAACGCACCACCAACAGCAACAGCACGCCCGTGATCACCGAAAGCAGCGTTAACGCCACGAACTCTGGCAAGGCGTCGAAGGGCGCCAGGCTTAGCTCCACCAAGCGGCGCAAAATGTGGATCAGGAAAGTCACGCGGGGCAGTCGTTTCGTTTAATCGATGTAGCCCAAGCCACGCAAACGTGCTTCGAGCTCTTGGGGCGTGGACGCGTTTTCTTCGTACGCGCGCAGACCGCGCACCAAAAGATGCTCAACCGCTTCGTCCACCGATGAGTAGCCTTGCTCTTCAACAAGGTACTCAAGCTGCGAGCCCACGGTGCCTTCGGGGGCTTCGTAGGCTTTGAGGCCGCGCTGAACGAAGTGATCGGCAGTGGTTTCGGCGGTGCCCAGGTTGTGTTTGCTGGCCACATCGGCCAAGCGGCTTTTGAGTGCTTTGGGAATTTTGTAATCAGCCATGGAGGGTGCCTTTTAAGGAGTGGTCGTTGTGGGGGTTTTGGCCCAGAGATCCTGCCCCGCCAGCCCTTTGGGGGCGGTGATGCCAAAGTGGCCCAAAATGCTGGGCGCAAAATCAACCAAGCTGGGGTTTGTGGCGGTGGGCTTCATGCTGCTGATAAGCACGCCCGGTACGTGCGCCGGATCAATGCAGTGATCGCCGCTCCACTTGCCCGTGTTGCGCTCAATCTCCGCCGTTGTGACAATGCCGGTGGCCGATTCATCTGAGCTGCGAAAGCCGCGGTTGTAGCCCACCAACAGATCGGGCGCCAACGCTTCAAATTGCCCGGATGGCGGCTGCACCACGCGGGTCACCACGCGCTCACCGGTTTCGTCGTGGCGCCAGCTCAGCAATTCTCGGGAAAGCCGCGCCAAAAGCGTGGCCTTTTCGCCCGCCGGCACCACGCCTTTGGGTTCGCGGCCGGCCAGATTCACAAACAACTGGTTCAGCCCCAGCGCGTAGGCCTGCGTGTTGTCCCAATCGATGTGACCCAGCGGACCAGGCCCCGGCTTAGCTGCCAGCGACAGATACCCTTGGTGCGCAAGCCACGCATTCAAATGCACCTTGTAGCGGTAGGAGGTGAAGCCGTGATCCGACATGATCACCAGGGGGGTGTCGGGCCCCAGCTTGTCCATGACGCGTCCAATGGCGGCGTCCACTTTTTCGTAGAGCTCAGGAATCACCTTTGCGTAGCGGGCGTCGTGTTCATTCGCGTCGGGCTCCAGCGCCCGCCAAAACATGTGCGAAACCTGATCGATTGACGACACATAGAAGAAGTAAAGCCCGCCATCATAATCGGCCAGTGTGCGGTCCAAAAGCCGCATGCGTTCGGCGAACACGTCCATGGCCTGATCCAAAAACTCGTCGTCGGAAAGCACGCCCGCAGAGAGCGCCTTGGTGTCTTCCGCCATGCCCTGGGTGAAAAACCGGCCCACCACTTCCGCCAGCTTTTCCACATATTCGGGTGGCGACGACACAGGCATCGCCGGGTGCAGCGGATCAAGATTGATGGGGCTTACATAAAGCAGCAGGTTGGGTGAAACGCTTTTGAGATAAAGCTGCACAATGCCGTGCAGGCTGCCGGCCAACGCGCCGGGATTGAACGCCACAGGCACCCAATGGCTCCATTCGCCTTGCTTGAGCACCACATCGGTTTGATCCACGGTCAGCACCGCGGTTTTGCCGTCTGCGCCCACAGCAACCTTGACCGGCACTTGCAACGGCTTGCCCGAATTGGAAAACGGGCTGGGCGGGCCATCAATTTGGCTGTGCCATTCATGCCCGCGTTTGTGCGCCACTTGCGCAATGCCACCTTTGACGGCGTCGGGCTTAAAATCGGTGCCCGAGGTGATCACTTGAAATGTGCCGTAAGTGCCCAATAGATCGGGCGTGCCCATATCAGAGCTGGAGATCGCCAGCGTAGAAGGTGCGGGGGGGAAATTCGCGGGAATTTTGTGCACAAACGCCGGCACCTGGTGCTGTTCCAACAGCTGCCAAAACGCATCGCCTTGCCGAAGCAGCTTCATATCGGGAGATGACAGGGGCACAACGAACGAGCCCACGCTGAGCGTTTTGGGCTCATCGGCGCGCGAAGTGGACAAATACGGCGCCATGGCTTCAACGTCCCGATGCACGAAATCGAAGATGCCGTGATCTTCGGTGTGCAGTCCGGTGATGAAGCTTGACCATGCCACGGGGCTTTGCGGCGGGTTGCTCGTGGCCAGCGGGCCAAAGTGGCCGCGTTCGGCCAGACGCTTCACGTTGGGCAAACGACCTTCGGCCATGTATTTGCGCGTGAGCACGGGATCCATGCCGTCAATGCCCAGCACCACCAAACGCTTGTCGTGATGCTTGCCCTGCAAGGACACGGTTTTGCGACAAGCCCCGGTGGCCAGCAGCAAAGCCACGGCGCCCACGCACAGCCGGCTACTGTGAAGACGCCAGAGTTTTTCCATCCATATACCGGGGCGCTGGAATGCCAAACAAATCAAGCAGGGTGGGGGCCAGATCCGAAATCTCTGGCTCTCTGTCAGCCGGCCGCAGGTTCTGATTGCAGATCAAAACGCCGGGCACAAGCTCGGGGTCGATGCAGTGATCGCCGCTCCACGCCTTGGTGTTGTCGTCGAAGATGGTGTTGTTCACAAGCCCTCGCACGCCTTCCCACGACGCACGCCAGCCCGCCGCATAACCCACCACCAGATCAGGCGCGTCTTCGGCGTAAGGGCCTTTGTAGATCTTGTGAGCCGCGTAGGTCTCGCGAATGGCCACTTGCCCCACGCCATCGTCCATCAAACCGCTTAACTTGCTAGCCAGTTCATTGGCCAAGCTTTTCACGTCGCTGGGCTCAACAATGCCTTGCGATTCGCGCCCTTTGACGTTCAAGAAGATGCCGCCCAAACCCAGCGCAAACGCCTTCGTGCGGCTCCAGTCCACATGGCGAAACCATTCGCCCGATTCTTTGTGGCCTTCTTTGAGCGCCAAGTAGCCGTTGGCCAGCAACCACGAATTGACGTTCACGCCACGGCGGAAGGTTTTGAAGCCATGGTCTGAGATCACCGCCACCAACGTTCGCGGATCGTTCATGTCCACATCTTCCAGCACGCGGCCCACCATGGTGTCGAGGCGGGCATAGGTGTCTTCAATGACCTTTTCATAGCGTTGCGCGGTGGCCAGCTTGTCTACGTTGGTGGACACCGCCGGGTGCCCTACGTCCAAGTAGCGCATAAACATGTGCGAGATGCGATCGGAGCCATCGAACACGCAGGTGATAAGTCCTTTGGGCGTGCGTTTGAGCATCTCAAAAAACTGCGCTTCGCGCTCGGTGTGGTTGGCCCAGGCTTGCTCCAAAAACGCGTCCTCGTCGATGACCTCTTCGTTCAGTGCCCAGGTGTCTTCAGCCAAACCCAAAGTGGCATAGCGGCCGTACAGCTTGGCCAAGAAGATCGAGAAAAACTTGGGATGCGAAATGGGCATCACCGGGTTTTCGGGATCAATGTTCAAAGGCGTGACATAAAGCCGAAAGCCGTGCGCCACCTCTAAAAGCCTGAATCGGCACATGCCGCGCAGCTTGGGGCCCAACGCGCCCATGGCGCCACCCAGCAATGGAAACGCCAGCGGGATCCATTCGGTGAATTGCCCCACGGCCAAGCTGTACTTTTTGCCACCCAAGCGCAACACCGCTTTGCCTTCGGCGCGGGCCAGCTCTACCGAGAACGGCAAAGCCAGCTTGCGGCCGTCTTTCAAAAACGGATTGGCAGGGCCTTCAAGCCGCGTGTGCACCACGTGGTTTTCCACCTTCACGGCCACACGCTTGCCGCCGATGGCGTCGCCCACGTCGCCAATGTCGGTGAAGTAACTGAAGGTTCCCTGGGTGCCTTCCAAATCGGGCACGCACATGGCTGACAGCAACGTGCCTTCAAATGGCTCGGCCGGAAAAGTGATGGGCACACGCAAGATGGAACACGGCACCTGGTGCTGGCCCAAGATCTTCCAAAACGGCTTGCTCTTGCGCAGCAGCCGGATCTGCGGCGGGCCAATGGGGATGCGGTATCGGCCTATGTTGATGTGGCGCTTGGGGCCTTTGACTTCCGCCGACGACAAATCGGGGAGGTAGGTGTTGGGGTCGCGCACAAGAAAATCGTAGATGCCGTGTTTTGCGGGGTTTACGCCGGTGGCAAATGAGCTCCACGCAACGGGCGACATCGCGGGGAAGGTGGTGCGCAGTTTGCTGAACACACCCTTGGCGGCCAAGCGTGCCATGTTGGGCAAGCGGCCGGCATCCATAAAACGCTGAACCAGGTCGGGATCAAGCCCATCAAGCCCGATCAGCACAGCCCGCTTGATCCGCGCAGGCTTGGGCGCCCGTTTGCGCGTGATCAGGCGGTAAGCGTAACGCAGGGGCCACAGCAGCAAGCCGAAAATGGCGAGCACCAAGCTCACCACAAACGCCAGCGCGGTGGTGGCGATGGCAATGCCTGCGCCAGGGCCTACATAGGCGTGCGCAGGTGTCGCAACCAAAATCAGCGTCAGCCACACGCCAACAGCGGCCCACGCGGGTGGGTGTTTGCAACGAGTGGCCAGGGATGGACGAAACATCAATGCGTTTTACTCGCCGAAATATCCCAACGCTTCTAATTGTCTGCGCATTTCGGGATCGATTTGCGCGCGGCCGGCGGTAAACCGCTGCCGTGTTGCGGCGTCTTCCATGCGTTGGCGCTTTTGTGGGCTGGCCGAACCTTCGCCCAGGTGTACTTCGCACAGGCGCAGCGCCAAGGGGTGGCTGTCGGCAAGGTCTTTGGATTCAGTAGGATCGTCGGCCAAATTGAACAACTCGCGTGAGCTGCCGGTGCTGCGAATGAGTTTCCACGAACCTACGCGCAAGGCGCGCTTGCCGGATTGAAATTCAGATAGGGAATAAAGTGGCCACTGCGTGGGTTCGCCGCGCAGAGCGGGCAAAAACGAAACGCCATCTGCGGTTTTCATAGGTGCCACGCCCAACACGTCCATCAGTGTGGGCATCAAGTCGACGTGCTCCACCACCTCAGAAAACAATTGCCCCGGTTTGAATATGGGGTCGTAGTGAATGATCAGCGGTGCGCGCAGCAGCTCTTCATACAGGCTGTGGCCATGCCCCCAGCGGCCGTGATCGCCAATTTCCTCGCCGTGGTCGTTGGTGATCACAAACACCGTGTCTTGCAAACTCCCGGCTTCCTCCAGCGCCTTGATGAAGTTTCCCAACATGGCGTCGTGGTAGCTGACCTCGGCCCGGTACTGAGCACGCACCCACTTGCGATCTTCGTCAGTGAATTTTTCGGGGGTTTTTGAAAGCGCAATTTGCTCTTCCGCTTCAACGCTGGGGCCAAGCTTGCCTTTGTAAGCGCCGTCAAAGAATAGCTTCGTGTAACTTTCGTCTGTGCGGTAAGGCACGTGGGGATCGATGGTTTGCAGGTACGCAAAAAAGCGATCGTCGGGTGCTTGTTTGCCAATCCATTCCAAGGCGTCTTTGAACACATTTTCGGCCTCTGTGTTCTTGCCTTCGCGGATATAATTGCGAAACAGGTCCCAGCCTTTGTCGAAGCCAAACTTCTCGCTGACGTAGCCATTGGCCACAAAGCCTGCGGTTTTGAAGCCATCGGCTTTCAATTTCTGCGAGGCCAGCTGAACACCTTCGGGCAACGCGGCCGAATCGCTTTTGGTGTCGTGAGTCACCGGGTAAACGCCTGACAACGTCGTGGCCACCGAAGGCTTGGTCCAGTTCTCGTTGTTGTAGGCCGCTGTGAAGGCCAAGCTGCGGGCGGCCAGATCGTCGAACGTGGGAGTTTTGAAGTCGCTTTGCGGCTGAAATATTTTGAAGGCGTCAGCCCGCTGGGTGTCGATCAGCAAAAACACCAAATTCTTGGGCGCGGGCGCTTCTGTGGCCACCGCTTCAGGCACGGCCTCAGGCGGCAACATGATCTCGGGTTCACCCCAGCCGGTGAGGCCTTCGGCGCCTTCCGTGGTGAGCTCAAGCCGAACCACCTTGCCCGCCAACGCGGCTAGATCCACATGTCCTTCTTGCCAATCGCCGCTGGCTTTGGCGCGAAAAAACTCTTGGGTGGCCATGCCGTCGCTGCTGGCGCGCACCACAAAGCTGGTGTTCACGTTTGAGGCGTAATCGAACACAAGGCGGCTGCCCTTGGCAGGTTGCAGATAGAACGAGTAGGTACGGGCGCTGGGTGCAACCAGCGCGCGGCGGGGGGCGCGTCCAATTTTTAGCGGCATCACACGCGGCACCGCCAAAGGTGACACACTCTCGGCGGTCCGGGGCAAGTGTACCCAATCGATGTCGGCGCGCGATTCGCCCGCGGCCTTGAACACAAAGCGAATGCCGTGGCGGCCTTCCTTCACAACATCGGGAAGCGCAAACGCCACATCAGCCCACGTGCCGCCAAGATCTTCAGACTTGATGGCTTTGCCGTCGAAATAAAGCGTGATCTTCTGCCCGGCCACGCCGCTGCGGGCACGCACAACCACCCGTTGCGCTGGCTGCAGCAGCTGCATATCCAGCGCGGGGTTGCTGCCGGTGGCGCGCGCAAATGTCACACCGCCTTCGGCGCCATTGTCGCCCCAGCCTGTTCCCCAGCCCCCGCGGGTGTACTTGTGTTGATCGGCGGTGCCCATGTCGATAAACAAGCCATCCACATCCAACTCGGCGCGGGCCGCTTCGGTGAGCAACGGACGCAACGTTTTGAGATTTGGCCTCACCGACGGCTTCGCGGCTTCTTGCACTTCGGCCACCACGGGCGCTTTGGTGCTTTCAAGATCTGCGGGGGGCGCAGACTTTTTGCACGCCACAAAAGCTGAGGCCAGCGAGGTGGCCAAAATCAGCGGACGTATCAGCGGGCGAAATTGCAACATGCGTTTTTGGGGTGCTTCGGGGGGCAAAAGAGCGTTGAGGGAGGCAGCCTAAGTGTTCGGCAAACTCCGCGCGCTTCAAGGACTTTTCCCGTAGAACTGTAGGCAGATGCCTCCGCCCAGTCAAACCTTGTGGGGCCGCGCTTGTGGATAACTTGTGGATTCACGGCGAGGAGGCGGGCGAGCGTGGCGTAATGGGGACGTTAGGCCTCGCCGCCCAGTTATTTGACAGCTTTCGCGGCGGGGGCGGATCATCAAGTACATGGTTCCCCCATCACCCAACGTTGTGCGCCAGCGCGGGCAGGTTTCGGCTGACGAACGCGCGGAGGTCTTAGGCCAACGCGGTGCGGTCGTGTGGCTCACAGGCTTTTCGGGCGCGGGGAAATCCACCATCGCGTTTGCGGTTGAGCGCGCGCTGATTGACGGCGGATTCATGGCGTTTGTGCTGGATGGCGACAACGTGCGCCACGGCTTGTGCGCCGATCTGGGTTTTTCCGCTGTGGATCGCGACGAGAACGTGCGCCGGGTGGGCGAGGTGGCGGGCTTGATGTCAGAGGCGGGCGTGATTGTAATTGCGTCGTTCATCTCGCCATTTCGCGAGGGTCGCCGCAAGGCGCGGTTGGCCGCGGCGCCGGGGCGCTTTTTCGAGGTGTTTTTGGACACGCCGCTTTCGATCTGCGAGCAACGCGATCCCAAAGGCCTCTACGAAAAGGCGCGGGCAGGCCAGATTGCCGACTTTACCGGCATCAGCTCGCCCTACGAGCCGCCCCTGGACCCTGAACTCGTCCTGGCTTCGGGCACCTTGGCGCTGGAGGCGTGCGTGGAGCAGGTGGTGGACATGTTGAGCGACGCGGGCGTGCTCAAGGCGGGGCGATAGGGACCCCACCACATTTCGGACACCCGCACATCACGACAACAGAAGCCGGATCGGGACTGCCCAAATCTTCTCGCCCAGCTGGACAAGCTTGGGTCCGTTGTATGCAAGAAGGGCTGCTTTGCAGTGAGGCGTGTGTGCGACAAAGGTGTGCAGGCTGGCCGCGTCAGCACCTACCAAACGTGACGTTGCTTTGACCTCGATTGCCATGCATTGGCGTCCCACTTCGACGACGAAGTCCACCTCTTGTCGCCCCTGCACGTGCCAATACATCAGTTGTGCACGAGGCCAGCGGGCATCGATGATTCCCCTCAGATTTTGCGCAACCAAAGTTTCAACAAGGGCCCCTCGCAAAGGCTCATCCGCACGCGGGCTCAAGTCTTCAACGTCAGCAAGGTACGCCGCCATGCTCGCATCGGCCATATAAAGCTTGGGCGATTTAATGAGCCGGCTGGCCTTGTTGTTGAGGTATGGGGGCAAGCGGGTGATCACGAAGGAAGCTTCAAGGAGGGAAAGATAATGATTGGCGGTGGGAACCGAAATATGTGCATCGCGCGCCACGTCGCTCACGTTCAAGACCTGCGCCGTTCGCAAAGCAAGAAGCTTAAGCAATCGTCGAAAGGGAATGATGTCAGCGATTCGCGCCATCGCGCGCACGTCGCGTTCAAGATAGGTGCTCTCGAATGCCTTCCACCACAGCCACCGATCAGGAGCATCGCCCAAGCACACGGAGGGCATGCCGCCTGATAGAATGTCGTCGGATGTCAATGGCAGAACATCCTCTTGCCATGCACCCGCTTGGGATTCCCAGAACGCCTCAAGAAACGATTCTCCCTGAATGTTGCCGGATCTCTCACGCAGCGTGAAGGGATGAACGTTGACGTGAAGCGCCCTCCCCGCAAGCGAATCCGAGACGCCCTTTGCAAGGTCGAGTTGGGCCGACCCAGAGAGTAGGAAATGCCCGCGCTTGCGCTTGCGATCAACTGAAGCCTTGATCGCCAACAAGAGTTCAGGACAGCGTTGCGCTTCGTCGATCGTTAAGGGAGCATCGGATTCCACAAAGCCCGCCGGATCGGCTCGCGCCGCCTCAAGCTGCCCAATGTCGTCTAACGTGAGGTACCGACGCTTTGATAGCTCAGCGTCTTGGCGAAGCAGTGTTGTCTTTCCGCTTTGCCGGATGCCGGTAGCAAAAACCACCGGGAACTTTTCGAGTGCCGCGGATAGCCAAGGGGTAACCTCGCGCATTCTGAAAATCATAAGTCTGAGTATATGCCATGGTTCGACGTGGCAAATACATATGTGTCACTTTATCTTTTTGACAGTGTCGCCGCGCTAAAGACGGCATTCGTCGTGCGTTGGAGGTGACCCAGATGACGACGGCGCGTCGCGGTATTCAAACCGCTCCGCTGGTTCCTACGCGCTCTGTGGCCGCTTGCTTTGCGGATGCTTGGCTTCCAACGCCTCTGCCAGGGCCTCTCGCCCCGTGGTCCGCAGGCGCTGCAGATAAGTGGGCAGTTCGCGCCGCACGTGGAAAGGGCCACCTTCCTTCATCACGAGGGGCAGCGGATCACCGTGCTCCGCGCCGATGGGCTCGGGGGGCCGGGCAAGCGCGTCGGCCACCCAACGGTCCAGGCGCTGCAACGCGGCTTGTACAAGCTGTGGGTTTGCTTCCGCCAAGTTGTGCTGTTCGTGAGGGTCGGCGCTCAGGTCAAACAGCATGTTGTCGGGGTAAAGGTGGTAGGCGTCGTGATAGCTGCGAATGAAAAGATAGTCTTTGCCTTCATGGGCGAACCGCACGCCACGCTGACAGGCCCACGCCGCCTGTGAAAGCACCAGCGCGTCGCGGCCTTCGTCTTGTCCCGCTTGCAGCTGCGCCGCGAAGCTTTGCCCATCCCAGTTGTTGGGCACCTGCCCGCCAGCCAGTTCCACCAATGTGGCGGCCAAGTCAATCTGGTAGTGCAGAGCCGTTCGCGCTTGGCCAGCAAAGTCCTTTGTGATGTGTGGCCACCGCAAAACAAAGGGAACGCGGGTGGTGAATTGATCGGCGGTTTGGTGATCCCCATACACGTTGAGCTCGCCCAAGTTTTCACCGTGATCGGCGCTCACCACCAGCACCACATCGTCCTGCACGCCGGCTTGCCGCAATTGCTGCAACAAACGTCCCACTTGCACATCGGCATGCAACACGCCGGTGTCGTAGCCGTCGAACATGGCGCGCAAAGCCTGGGCGTTGTTGATCGTGGTGGGTTGCCGGGGGTAGTTCCACGCGATTCCTGGTGGAGGCGCGTCGGCAAAGCCAATGGTGTCTTGCGCCGAATGCGGGCCGCAGGACGCGAAGTGCGTTTGGCGAACGTCTTCGGTTAACCAAGCTGGCGTAGGCAGGTGGGCAAAGGGTTCGCCGAGGCTTGCGGGGGCGCGGTAGGGCGTATGCGGATCCCATAGATGAACGTGCAAGAACCAATCGGGCTTTTGAGCGTTGCGAGCCAGCCAATCCACAGCCAGGTCGCCCACCAATTCACCGCTTTCCAAACCACGTTTGCCGGGGTTGATGACTTCGTTGAAATTGGCGCAGAAGTGAAACGCCGAATGGCGTTCGGCAAACGAGCTCACCGTGGCGGTGTGCAAACCGCGGTCGCGTAGGCAGCGCATCCAACTTGTGCGGTTGAGCCGTGAAGCAAACCCGCGGTCTTCGCCTTCGCTGTAAAGCTCTGCGCGCGCGCCGCCATGGTTCACCGCGCCCGTGTGAATGCCAAAGCGCCCCGAGAACATGGCCGTGCGACTGGGCAAACACGGAACGTCGGAGGCGTAAACATTCTCAAAGCGCACGCCTTGGGCGGCGATGGCGTCAATGTTGGGGCTGGTGGGGCGATGGTAACCGTAGCAGCCCAAGTGATCAGGCCGCAGGCAGTCTATGTCGATGTAAAGGATGCGCATGGTGCAAGGTGGCTGGCGATTCAGCTCTACGCAAGGGTAGCGCGGTTGCTATTGTCACTGCCATGCCTAAGCTCGTGGTCCCCTTGCTTATCTTCGTCCTCGGGGCCTTGGGGGCGCGAACGGCCGTCGCCGCGCCTTCGGCGAAGAAAGGGGTGGGGGCTTGGCACTTCGAGGGCGTCGATAAGGCAATCGCGGACGTGCAGGTGTCCTGGTTTTATACGTGGCGCCCGTCCGTCGACGGTGTTCCCGTGCCGGCGGGAGCGGAGTTTGTTCCCATGATCTGGGGCCGCAAACACGTGACGCCCGAAGCGCTCAACACGGCGAAAACCACAGGGCATGTTTTGCTGGGGTTCAATGAGCCTGATCACCTAGATCAATCCAAGTTGACCGTTGAGCAAGCGCTAGATCTGTGGCCCCAGCTGATGACCACCGGGCTTCGCTTGGGCAGCCCGGCCACGGCCAACGATCCGCGTTGGGCGGGGTCGTGGCTTGAACGATTCATGGACGGTGCCAAACGGCGAGGGTACCGGGTGGATTTTGTTTGTGTCCATCGCTACGTGGGCGCGTTCGAGCCCGCCACAGCCACTGCGGAGCTTAAAGCCTTCCTTGAGGGCGTGCACAAAAAGTTCGGTTTACCTATCTGGCTTACGGAGTACGCGCTGGTGCGCTGGAACAGTCCTACGGAATACGCCACCCGTAGCCAACAGGCCGCGTTTGCGAAGCAGTCGATGGCCATGATGGAAACTTTGCCACTTGTGGAACGTTACGCGTGGTTTGCCATGCCGCCCTCAGCGGCGGCGCCTGGGCTTACCGCAAGCGAAACGGTTTCGCTTTACGATGCCAAGGGGCGCGCCACCTTGGTGGGCAAAGCGTACCGCGCGGCTGGGCAGCAACTCAAGCGTCGCTAACCTTTGCCCATGACACCGGTTGCGAAGATTCCTCGAGTTGTGCTTGTGGGCGGTGGGCACGCGCATGTGCAGGTGCTTCGTGATTGGGCCAAAGCAGGTGTGAAGGCGAACCTGGTTTTGATCGTGGATCGGCCTGACGCTGTTTACTCCGGCATGGTGCCCGGTGTTGTGGCGGGCCAGTACACGTTAAACGAAGCCACGATTGATCTGCGCCCGCTGGCCCAAGCCGTGGGCGCGCAGCTTATTGTGTCGCCGGTGGTGCGCGTGAACGCAGAAGCCCGAACGCTGCATCTGCAAGGGCATCCACCCATGGTGTACGACTTTGCCAGTTTGAATGTGGGATCGGTTTCGGCAGGCCTTGACGCCCCTGGAGCGCAGGCCCACGCGCTTGCCACGCGCCCGATCGCCACGTTGGCCTTGCGGATCGATGCGCGCATCAAGGATCTGCGTGCGCGCTTGGGTGAAAAGCCGATGCATTTCGTGGTGGTGGGTGGTGGGGCTGCGGGCCTTGAGTTGGCGTTTGCCGTGTTCGAGCGCTACGCGCAGAAGACGCGTGATCGCATGTGCATCGTGGACAGCGCACCTGGGCCTTTGCCGCAATCGCAGGCGCGCGTTACGCACACGATCAGCCGGGCCTTGGCCAGCCGAGGCATAGAATTTCTCGGCAACCAGCGGGTTTCGGACGTGAAAGGCGATGCGGTCGTGTTGGACAACGGGCAATCGCGGCCCGCTGACCTTGTGCTGTGGTCTACGGGGGCAGCGCCGCCCCCATTGCTTGGGGCCTCGTCGCTGCCTTGCGATGAACGGGGCTTTGTGCTCACCAACACAGCGTTGCAAGTGAAGGGGTTCCCCCAGTTGTTTGCGGCGGGGGATTGCGCCGTAATGGAAGGCATGGAACATGTGCCCCGCGCCGGTGTTTATGCTGTGCGGGCGGGTCCTATCTTGCTTCAGAACTTGCAAGCCTCGATCAAAGGCGGACCCTTAGACCAGTTCCACCCGCAGCGGCACTTCCTGCGGATTATCAACTTTTGCAATGGCCGTGCGTTGGCGTCGAGGCGCCCCTTGGTTTGGCAGGGCCGCTTGGCGTGGGCGTTGAAAGACTACATTGATCGGCGCTGGATTCGGCGCTTCCAATTGCCACCAACAACGTAGCGGCTACGGCTTAGCGGCGTCCAGCGTGGCGGCTAAGGGGGGGGGCCAAAATGTCGATGAAAGTTGTATCTGTCAGTCATCGTGGTCGAGATGCCAACGACACGCAAACCGCTGAGCCACTGCCACCCCGTCGGAGGAGGCCTTGTCAGGCTCGTGTTGTTGTCGATAATTGGCACTGGCTGCGGTCGCTTGGGGTACGAGCCGATCGCCGAAACTGACGCTGGTAGCCCAGGCATCACGGAGCAAGCGACAGACGCTGCCACATCGCCGGACGCTTCGGGCGCCACCCCCGACGTGGCGAGCCAAGCGTCCGACACGGCGAGCCAAGCGCCAGACACAGACGGCGAGGCCCCAGACGATGCGATCTCATTGCCCCCCTGCTCTGATCCGCTCGCGGTCGTAGAAGTCCAGGGCGCCAGGCATTGCGGTAACTGCAATGGCATACCACCGGCGGGGTCCCCCAGTGTGGTGCTTCCTGCGGGGCGCTATCGACTAACCCCGATGTCCGGGGCCATCAGCGTGGCACATGGCTCGGACGGCACGTGGGCTTGGCGGCTGTGTACGGAAATCCAGCCCGACCGCGCAAAAGAGCTCTTCGAGATCAATTCGCAGCCGACCGCGGCCGATGCTTTGAATGCGGCGGCGAACGTGCTGGTGGAGGTGACCGTTGCTCAGGAACCCGCAACGGCGAAGTTCTGGTTCCGCGATTCGCTCTGCTCGGACAACCTTGGTTCTGTTCGCTTGGCCATCTGTCCACTCCACCCATGACCGATTACGCCGCATGAGGCCAAGCGAAAGGCCGGGAGGGGCGTCTGCTCACAGTACGCCTGATCAGGTTGACTTAGTCCATTGGCAGGGCTAATCTTATCAGATGAAGGTCATGAATGTCCACGAGGCCAAGACGAACTTCTCTAAGCTCTTGGAACTGGCCCACGCCGGCGAGGAGGTGATTATCGCGAAAGGCGGCAAGCCTTACGCGCGGTTGGTCGCGCTTGTGCCCACGCCGGCGCGCGTGCCTGGGCTGTTGGGCACCGGAAAAGTCGAGGACAGTTTCTTCGATCCCTTGCCGCCTTCTGAATTGGATTTGTGGGAGCGATGAGGTTTTTGCTCGATACCCATGCTTGGCTCTGGTGGGCCTTTGACGATCCAAGCCTTCCCAAGATGATGCGAGCTATCATCGCTGAGCCCGACCATCAGATATTTATTTCCGCTGCGAGCGCATGGGAGATAGCCACGAAGTTTCGGATAGGTAAGTTGCCGTCGGCAAACGTGTTGGTGCAAGACCTTGACGGTTGGCGAAAGCGTTGCGGCTTCATCGAGTTGCCCGTTTCGGTGCCACACGCGCAAAAAGCGGGGATGTGGGCCAACCCTCACCGGGACCCCTTCGATCGTATGCTCGCGGCACAAAGCGCCATCGAGCAGCTTCCTTGTATCTCTGCCGATCCTGCACTTGTTTCGTTCGGCATTTCCGTGGTTTGGGATGCTCGTTGAAAAGCTGCGCTTACGCCAACGCCGTGAATGGCTCGAATAGCGACCCCTCAGCGACCGCTAGAGCGCCATTTGAACACAGAAGGCAAGTTTAAGATGGTGGGCGCGAGGTCCAACGCGTGGCCTCCTGCCAATGAACTGCCTCTGGCGATGCCTGGGCCTGCGGCGACGACGAAGCCTTCGCTGCGATGGCTACCAGCGCGGAAGTGGGGCAGCGGCCCGATGCGACCCACGAGCGGGCTATCGACCACGTCCGTGGCATGCTCTTCTTGCCAGCCGACGACGATGTCCGCATCAGGAAGCTTTGGATCGGGGTCGAAAGCATCGGTCCGAACCCGCTCAATGCGTCTGACTATCGGCACGCCCGTTCGTGCGTCAACAAGTTGCTCGAGGGCGGCAATGGTCTCGTTCACCGTCTTGGTGAAATCTTCGCGATCCACGACACCTTCGGGTTCGCGGCCGGTGACGTTCAACCGAATGTAGCCTTCAGAGAAGCTTGGCAGGCGAATGCCTTCATTTGAGGCCACAGCGGCATGAACCAACTCGCGGGCTGCACCGGCACCTCGCGCACGCCCTGATCCATCAAAGCGAAAGGGCACGCCACGCCTTTTGTTGGAGGCGCTGGGCAGACGTGGCTCGATGTGTTTCAGCACGCCCCAGGGCGCGTGCCGCCGTAGCAACCGGCGAAGTGGATTCTTTTCTTCCAGATGGCCCCAGACTTCCCACAGCCAACTGTCGCGCAGGCACTTCAGGACGGGCGGCGGAGGCGGTTCGTCAGACGCCGCGCCACGCAGGGCTCGAGAACCCGGAAACGACATGCGGTAAAGCAACTCGGGCAGGAAGCTGGTGCTTGGCAGATCCATCGTGTTGGGCCCCATGCCATGCGCAGAGAACACAACCACAGTCATGTCCTGATGATCAAAACACGACATGTTGGTGGCCTCGATTGCTTCGAGGTGTTGGCGCGGCTTTCGGACTATTTAGACGGGTATCTTCCGGTCACCGAACGAGACAAAGTCATTGCGCATGTCTCAGGATGCCAAGCTTGCGAACGCTTTGGCGGAAGTTTTGCCGAGGCCATTCGAGAGCTGCGTCTAAACCTTGGTAAACCAAACGATGTGCCGGCCGAGGTGACAGCGCGCCTACGTCGGCGTTTGGCGGAAGATTGAAAACAAGGCGGTTGACGCTGTTGTCTTCGTTTATACCGACGGCATGCAGGTGCCGGTGAAGCTGCGCGACAAAGACCAAGTGAACGCCATCTTCATTGCCTTCGAGCATGGCGACGTGTTGAACCGCTTTTCTGACACTTACGCCGTTCACAACAAATTCGATGTGCCATGTCCAAAGGTGGTTTATGGGCACAAGGTGAACAGCTACAGCATTTGGCACCACCCCACGCAGCTTGCGTCGATCCGTTTGGTGACTTGGGCTGCGTATGAAGCCCAGCTTCTTCAGACGACGCGTCGGTTTTCGGACCGTTCAGGATGGCCGGTGTATATGACCCACTGCCAAAGCTGCCATGGCATTGGCGGCCAGGGCGCCACGCGCGGCCCTGATTTCTTGAGCAACATGGAGGCCTACCGGCGCGTACCAGCGCACGCCCTAACCAACGAGGGCCAACAGCCGAGTTTGCATCTTGTTCGCAACCGCGCCCTTGGCCGCCCGCGCGCTTAACGGAAGAGGAGATCGGTAATTCACCCATAGACGCACAGGCGCGATCGCCGAACGTCTCTCCCCGTTATTTGCATTCGAATGAAGCTGGCCACGATGAAGTGGTCCGCCCCGAGTGCGAGCCTTCAGTGATTCACCCAGGTGCCGCAAATGAAATAGGACCGTGGTGGGTTGGCGCCTTGCAGTCCGGCAATGGCTTGATTCCTGGCGTCGACGATCGCTTCGGACGAGGTCGCCTTGCCCTCGGACGTGAAGTATGCGGGCGGATGAACATTTTCCTGCGACAGGCAAAACATGGCGCCATAGCCCTTCGCACGGCTGACGAGTAGCATCTGCCAGTCACCTGGACCGCTGTTCTTCGCCTTTTCCAGCGCCGCCCCCTCGTTGAGGCCGGGGTTGTATTCTGTGCTGTAGATCTTGTAGCCGGTGGAGTCGCGCCTAACCACGACGTAAGTGGCGACGCAGTCGTTGATGAGCCCGGGCGTGATGAACGTCAATTCATTTCCGTAGGTCACCACACCCGACTTTGAAATCGCGTAAGCGCGCACGAAGTACTTCGTGCACTGTTCCAGACTGCCTGCGAGCAGCGAGAACCCAGTCAAGCCCATGCGTTGTTCCACCGTGCGTTTGCTGGACATGATCGTGGGGGCCTTGGTTTGTGCCCAGCAGATGCCAAGCTCCGAAGCGTTGTCTGAGCCGGTCACAGTGGCGGTGACCGAAGCGTTCAATCCGACGACAACAACGTCGGTCGTCTTTACCGTGATAGGTCCACTGGTGGATCCGCCGCCCCCTGCGCCCGTGGTGGATCCGCCGCCCCCAGCGCCCGCGATTCCGCCAGCGCCCGCGATGCCGCCACCGCCCAGGGTGCCGCCGCCGCCCAGGGTCCCCGCGCCGCCTGTCGCGCCTCCCCCCCAGGCCCTGACTCTTAGTCTGATCTTTGAGGCACGAGTTTCAATGATTTTGATCACTTAGCTAGCAATCGCGACCGAACTGTCTGTGCGGGGAAGGGTTTTGTCGATTTGGGATCGACGAGCCTTGTGATTTCTGATCAAATGGCGACATGAATTCAGTCATCGATCCTTTTGATTTTGCCATGGAGACGTTTGGCAAAACAGATCTTGGCGATGCGCGCCGCACGCAGCGACTCGTGGATGCTGCGGCTGCACTCGCCAGTCACCCAGGCGCATCAATCCCCGTCGCTTGCGCGAACAACGGGGCGCGCGTCGAGGGATTCTACAAGCTGATTCGCAATGACGCTGTCGATGCCGACATGATTAGACTGGCTTCATTTGATGCCACTGCGAGCGCAGCGAAAGACCAGTCGGGCGATCTGCTTTTGATACAGGACACCACCAGCGTGTCGCCTGTACATTCGCTGCGAGAGGAACTGCGAACAAAAGCAGGCAGTCCAGCTGGTTATGAGGTTCATACCGGAATGGCTGTTAACGCAACCACGGGAATTCCGTTCGGAATTCTGGGACAGCTGGTATGGAGTCGAAAGGCCAAGAAGGCGGATAGGCTTTTCAAAGTCGAAAGCGAAAAATGGAAATGCCTGGACGAGCAAGTCAGCCAACGACAAATTGATCAGAGTCGCATAATCCGAGTTGCTGATCGTGAGTCAGACATATTCGACTACATTGACTTTCTCGATCAAAGCAAGCACCGATTCGTACTGCGAGCTGCACAGAATCGACGAATCAAAGACCAGGGATTGCATGACCATCTGTGGGAGGCGGTGCTTGGCGCACCAGTAGTTGGGACGCGCTCCGTCACCATTGAGCAAAGAGGTGGGCAGAAGAAGGGATTGGAACAAAGCGCCCGCAGCGCAAGGAGCCGCAGCGCAGTCACGACCAAGCTTCGAGCAATCACTGTCGAACTCAAAGAACCACGTGGCAATCGTACGCTTAGCGTAAACGCAGTGCACGTCAGCAGCGATGACGGAGATCTAGAGTGGTTGCTTTTGACACGAGAGCCGATTCGTACGCGACATCATGTCGACAGAATTGTTGCGCACTACGAGGCGCGCTGGCTTATCGAACGATTCCACAAAGCGTGGAAGACCGGTTGCAAGATCGAAGAAAGACGCATGGGAACACTCGATAACTTTCTGCGAATCATGGCGATCACAGCTCCTATCGCAATGAGGTTGCTAAAAATACAAGTGACCGCGAACGCTCCAGATGACACAACGCCAGCCACAGCAATTTTGTCGCAGCCCGAACTAGAAGTCTTATGGCAAAAAGCAGAACGAACTCCGTTGCCCAAAACAATGCCTTCATGTCGATGGGCGTATCAGGCAATAGCAAAAATCGCTGGATGGCAGAACAGTAAGGGAACTGGACGTGTAGGCCTCGATACTCTCTGGCGTGGCTTTGAAAAATTAGCAGCTCTGTCCGAAGGCTGGCAAATGGCAACTATGACGAAGAATGCTGCGAAAAGATGAGATCACGAGTCAG
>JBBSJE010000056.1:0-32169 GCA_038257535.1 Polyangia bacterium | reverse complement strand
AGGCCGCACGCCCATGGATCTCACGATCAAGGACACGGGTGGCGCTTGCTTGGTGGTGAGCCAGTTCACCTTGGTGGGCAAGTTGTGGAAAGGCAATCGCCCCAGCTTTGATGCCGCCGAAGATCCCCCCCGCGCACGGGCGCTTTATGAACGCGTGGTGCAGCAGCTGCAGCAGGCCGAAATTCCGGTGAAAACCGGCCAATTCGCCGCGGATATGCAAGTGTCGTTGGTCAACGATGGCCCCGTCACGTTCATCGTGGAAACGCTGGCCGGTGCGCTGGCGAAGCGCGAGCGCACCATCATTTGAGGGCGGGCAGAAACAGCAGGGGGTCGCGAGGGTGTGCACCCATGCGCACCTCGAAATGCAGGTGAGGGGCCGTCGCGCGGCCGCTTTGCCCCACGCGCGCGATCATCTGTCCTCGACGCACGCGATCGGCTTTTTGCACCAACAAAACGGAATTGTGTGCATAGGCGGTCAGCAAGCCGCCGTTGTGTTCCAAGATCACCATGTTGCCGTAGCCTGACAGCAGGTTGTCGGCGTACACCACCACGCCATCATCAGCGGCAAACACCGCCACGCCCAGCGGCGCCGACAGATCAATGCCTTCGTGGTTGCGGCCCCAGCGTTGCCCAAATTTCGACGACACCACCGGGCTGGCCACGGGCCAAGCCAGCCGGGCCCCCTCAGCAGCTTGAGGGCGCCGCTCTGTGGCGCTTGGTTCGGCGGGGCCTCGTCGCGGCGTCGTTCCTGTGGGTGGAGTAGACGTTGAGGCTTGCGCGCGGTCGGGTCCCAGCAAAAAAACGATTTGGCCTTCGCGCAACGCTTGTCCGGGCCCAACGCCGTTGATCTCAAGCAGGTCTTCGGCGGGAACGCCCGCGCGCCTGGCCAGATTTTCCCAGGTGTCGCCCGCCTTCACAACGTGCCATTGCCCCGGGGGTGGTTCAGGGTGAAGCGGCGCGTCCGCCCATGGCCAATACGGCCACCCCCCGGCGCAGGCTGACAAACTGAAAACCAGGGCGGCGCAAGCCAACAACCGCAGCGTTGCTCCCCTGCTTTGGCGCCTGCCTTGGCCGCCCCGCGCCCCGCGTGCCATCAACATTCTAATGTTTATGCCTGGGCTACGGGAGTGCCCATGCCAAACCGGCCGCCCAAGGTCATCGACGCGCATGGGGCGTCCTTGTGAGCGGTGAATCCATCGGAGCTGCGCTCCACACATGTCAAGCGCGGCTTGCCGCCTGGCCCCACAAGAGGCAACACCAGGCGCCCTCCGATTGCCAGCTGATGCAGCAGGGGGGAAGGCACCTTCTCGCAGGCAGCGGCCACCACGATCACGTTGTAGGGCCCATGCGCGGGCCAACCGCCACTGCCATCAAAACAGCCCACGTGCACGTTGTGATGCCCCAGGCGCTGCAAGGTGGCGCGTGCGCGTTCGGCCAAAGCCGGCAGCCATTCAACGGCGAATACCTCGGCGCACAATTCCGCCAGCAGCGCGGTTTGGTAGCCGCACCCAGCCCCCACCTCCAGCGCCACATCGCGGGTGCCGGGCCGTGCCAGTTCCAACACCCGGGCCAGGGTGTAAGGATCGCTCGTGAATTGACCGTGCCCAATCGCCAGCGGCCGGCCCTCGTACGCGGCCGCCGCCAGCACCGGCGCAACAAATCGATGGCGTGGCACCGCCGCCAGGGCGTTGAGCACCGGGGCGCTGCGGATGCCCCGTCGTGCCACCGCTTCGACCACCATGCGTCCGCGCTCCAAGGCGCGGTCATTTCGCAGCCGCTCATCGACGCTGGCCGCAAGCGCTTCGTTCAACGCCGCCGCGGAGCTTTCGTGCACGCCCTCCGCGCGCCTGCGTCCCGTGCTCATGGTGGGGCCTTTTTACCGTGAGCCACGGCGTTTCGCACGAACTTCCCTACATCCCAGGTTTCAAGGTCGCGCAGCAGCCCCACATGCGTCATGTCCAGCGCCAGCGGTGTGACCGAGGCCACCTGGCTTTGCACCGCGCTGCAATCGCTTCCCGGCAAGTCAGTGGCTTGTTCTTCGGGGCCACCGATCCAGTAGTACGAGCGGCCTCGAAGGTCCTCGCGCACCTCGACTTGGTCGCGGTAAACCCGTCGGCCCAAAAACGTGACCTGGTAACCCGAAATGTCTCCGGGCGGCAGATTCACATTCAGCAGTGCGCCTTCAGGAAACGGGCTTTGCCCCTGCGCCCCCCGAGTCAAAGTCTCTTCCACCAACGCGCGCACAAAGCTGGCGCCCGCGGCGAAATTCTGCGGCCGCTGACGTGCGGCCGAAATGGCGATGGAGGGAATGCCGCGTAAGGTGGCCTCCACCGCGGCGGCCACCGTTCCTGAGTAAAAAACGTCCGAGCCCAGATTGTAGCCGTCGTTGATGCCCGAAAGGCACAGATCTGGTTTTCGAGGCACCAAGTGCAAGGCGGCCAAATAAATGCAATCCACCGGGGTGCCATCAATCGCAAACCGGCCGGGCTGCATCTCGTCCACCCGCAAGGGGCTGTTCAACGTGATCGAGTGGCTGGCGGCGCTGCGCTCGCGATCGGGCGCCGCCACCACGATGTCTCCCAAATCTTCCACCGCCGCGACCAACGCCTGAAGGCCCGGCGCGCCTATCCCGTCGTCATTGCTGATGAGGATGAGCGGCCGTTTCGGCATCTGGAGGTCCAAGCTGCCAAGCAGTGCGTGATCGAACCATCTCGATCACGGGTGAACATCGAATAGGGTTTTTGGGTCGGGGCGACTGGATTTGAACCAGCGACCCCCTGTCCCCCAGACAGGTGCGCTAACCAGGCTGCGCCACGCCCCGAACTTCCCCGAACTTTGGTGGAAAACCACCGCCGTGCGAGGCCGTGTACTATTGCTCTACCAAGGCCAAAAGGTCAATGATCCCCTGCTTTAAATTTTGCAAAGTTTCTCTGTCGATCGCGGGCGGGGGCAGGTTCGGTGGCGGGGCCTCATCGTGCCCTTGGCTGCGCAGCGCGGCTCGCGCCCCTTCGATGGTGAAGCGTTCATCGTAAAGCAGAGTGCGAATGCGCAACACCAGCTCCACATCTCGCTTGCGGTACAAGCGTTGACCCGATTTTGTTTTTTCGGGTTTGAGCGATCGAAATTCGGTTTCCCAGTAGCGCAGCACATAGGGCTTCACGCTGCAGATCTTCGCGACGTCGCCAATTTTGAAATACGGCTTGTCGGGAATGCCTTCGGGAACAACAACGCGGTTTTTCCTGCCAGGCATAGGAACTCAATCCGAAGGGTGAAGGGCTTGCTCTGAATCGCGGACGCGACGTGCGCCAACAGCGAAACAAGCCGACACTCAGTCGTTCAAAGCGTTCTTCAAAACTTGGCTGGGCTTAAACGTCAGCACACGACGCGCGCTGATGGTGATCTCTTCGCCGGTTTGCGGATTGCGTCCAGCGCGCGAGTTTTTGTCGCGCACAACAAAGTTTCCGAAGCCGGAGATCTTGATCTTCTCGCCCTTCTCAAGCGTGTCTTTGATCGTATCGAAAACGGTTTCGACGATGTCGGCCGCTTCTTTCTTGGAGAAGCCCCCAACCTTCTCGTACACAATCTCCACGATGTCGGCTTTCGTCATGGACGCCCATTAAGCCCCAGTTCTCCACTGAAGTCAAAGGGTTGCGGCGGCGGGTGCCAAGCTGGGCGGTGGCGGCGTTTTGTCCCCGCCGCGACGGGTTTAGCGCAGCTCAATCGAAACGGCAGACTTGAGCGCAGCCAGCACCTTGGCGTGCGCGGCATCAACCTCTTCGTCGGTTAGCGTTCGCTCGTCGGACCGGTAGGTTAACGTCCACAGCATGCCCTTTTTGCCCAAGGGGACATATTGCGGGTCGCGGAAATCTTCCAAAACTGTGACTTGCCTGAGCAAGGGCTCGTTGGAGATCTGCAACGCGTCCGATTGCGCTTGTGCTGAGACCTGCGTATCAACCCAAAAGGAGATGTCGCGCGTGGCCGCCGGAAAGCGCGGCGGCAGCGCTGTGCGAACGGCGGCGCTGTGGCTTGGCAAAAGATCCAAGTAAAGCTCCATAAAGAACGCCGGTTGATCCAAGCGAAGCGCCTTGCGCGTGAGCGGATGGATCTCCCCGAGAGCGCCGACACACGAGTCTTGAAGGTAAACCCGGGCCGCCACACCCGGATGCAAATAGGGAATGTCTGTGGCCGCGCGCAGCTGCGCTTGTGCGAAACCAAAGCCAGTCAGAACGGTGAGGAACGCTTGCTTGAGATCGAAAAAATCTAACAGCGCGCCAGGCCGCAACCACCCCGCTTGCGATCCGCACATCAAAGCGGCGGCGTGGGTGGCCTGCTCGGCAAACACCGCAGCGCCATCGGGCGGTGCCACCCTATGAACCACAGGTCCCACCTCGAACAGCCGCAAGGAGTCCGAGCCGCGGGTGATGTTGCGCTTGGCCGCTTCCACGAGCCCCGGCAACAACGACGTGCGCATCACTTCGTAATCGGCCGAGATGGGGTTGGCCACGCGCAATCCCGTGACCAGAGGCGCGTGTTCTTGAGGGGCTTGCGGTGCCATGGCTGCCAGCAGGCCGCTGGGCACGAAGCCCCACGTGATCACTTCGTTGAACCCCGCCCCCACCAAACGGCGGCGCGCACGATCGCTGGGCGCTTCTGGGTTGGGCAGTGAAACCGCGTTGAAGATCGCGCGTCGAGGCTGCACCGTTTCATAGCCTTCATGGCGCAGAACTTCTTCAACCAGGTCGGCTTCAACATTTATATCGGGGCGATACGAAGGAACGGAGACCACGACGCGGGCGTCATCGCCCTGCCCTTCTTGCGCAACGTCTTCGCACAGTCGCTCCAAGGTGGTTTGTGCCGCTGACAAAGAGCGCGCGGGATCGCCCGACAACCTTCGCAACGTGGACAATGACAAGAACGCCTTGCGTTTGCCGGCGGGCGCGGGATAACGATCCACCACCGCGTCGTTTTGCTGACCACCGCCCAATGCGCATAGCAAGGCCGCCGCTCGTTCAGACGCGCGGGCAATGCCTTCGGCGTCCACCCCGCGCTCAAAGCGATGCGACGATTCGCTGTGCAAGGCCAAACGTTTGGCTGTGCGTCGGACGGCAACAGGATCAAACGTGGCGGCCTCCAACAACACCCGTTGTGTGCTGTCGCTGATCTCCGTATGCGCGCCACCCATCACACCGGCCAACGCCACAGGGCCACTTTCATCTGCGATCACGGTGTCGCCGGATTCAAGCGAGCGGTCAACACCATCAAGCGTCACCAGCCGCTCGCCTGGGCGGGCCTTGCGAACGCTGATGGCCCCTTTGATCTTGTCGCGATCAAAAGCATGCAGCGGATGGCCAAGCTCAAGCAAAACGTAATTGGTCGCGTCGACAAGATTGGAGATGGGGCGAATGCCACAGGCCAAAAGCCGCATGCGTATGGCCAGCGGGCTTGGGGCCACCTTGAGTTTCGACAACACGCGCGCCTGGTAGCGGGCACAGGCTTTGGCGTCTTCGATCTTCACGTCGCAGGCTGGCGCGTCGCCGCCAATAGAAATGGTTTCGTGACCTGGCTGCTGCAAACTCTGGCCGTAAACCACCGCCAGTTCGCGGGCCAAGCCCAGATGCGAAAGTGCATCAGCGCGGTTGGGCGTGACGTTCACTTCGTAAACGGTGTCGGCCAAGCCAAAGTGGGCAACTGGATCTAAGCCTGAAGGTGTGGTGGCATCCAAGATCAAGATGCCTTCGGCCGCTTCGGCCAAGCCCAGCTCTTGTTCGCTGCACAACATGCCGGGCGACATCACGCCGCGAATCTCTTTCGCCGCCATCGTGAAGCCGGGCAATTGGGCACCCGGGGGCGCCCAACACACTTTGCCTCCAGGCGCCGGCACATTGGCCGCACCACAAACCACGTCCTCTTCGCGCGCGCCAGCTCGCACGCGCACGATGCGCAGCTTGCTCGCTTGCGGATGCGGGCTTAGGGCCAGCACCTCGGCCACCAACAATCCCGAAAGCCAACGACCCAAGGTGGTGGTGCCTTCCACCTCAAACCCAATGCGGGTGAGATCGTTGCCAACCACGGTTGGATCCGTAGGCAAGTTGGGCAGAAAGTCGCGCAGCCAGTTAAACGAAACTCTCACGATGCGCTCCTAAGCAATTGAAAATTGGTGCAAAAACCGCACATCGTTGTCGTAGAACAAACGCAGATCGGGTACGCCATATTTCAACATGGCCATGCGCGACAACCCCATGCCAAATGCGTATCCGGTGACCTCGGCGGGATCGTAGCCCACCGATTTGAAGACATTGGGGTGCACCATGCCGCAGCCGCCGATCTCCACCCAGCCTGTGCCTTTGCACAAACGGCAGCTTTCGTCGTTGCCGTCGCATTTGAAGCAGCTGGCGTCCACTTCGGCGGAAGGCTCGGTGAAGGGAAAGAAGCTGGGCCGCAGACGAATGCGGGTGCTGGGGCCGAAGAACCGAGCCACGAAGTCGAGCAGCGTGCCCTTTAAATCGGCAAAGCCAACGCCTGGCCCCACCCTCAGGCATTCCATTTGGGGAAACATGGGCGTGTGGGTGGCGTCGTCGTCGCGACGAAACACGTTGCCCGGTGCAATGATGCTGACGGGCGGTGGCCCGGCCAACATGGTTCTGATCTGAACCGGCGAGGTGTGAGAGCGCAGGATCTGGCCGCCTTCAACGAAGAAGGTGTCCTGCATGTCGCGGGCGGGGTGATCGGCCGGTGTGTTCAACGCGTCGAAGTTGTTCCATTCGGTTTCCACCCACGGCCCCGTGCGAATCTCGAAGCCCAGCCGCGCGAAGATGTCTTCAACTTCGTAGCGCACCAACGTGAGCGGATGCAGGGTGCCGGCCCCCTGCCCGCGCGCGGGCAAAGTGACGTCAACTTGGCGAGCCAAATCGGCCTGCAAAACCGTGGCATCGGCCGCCGCCAGCTGCTGGGCGATGGCGTCCTCGATCGCCGAACGTGTTTCGTTCGCCGCCGCACCCACCCGGGGTTTGTCAGCGGGCGAAAGCCGGCCCAAAAGCCGCATCACTTCGCTAAGCCGACCCTTCTTGCCAAGGAAGCGGGTCTGCACCTGCCGGATCTCCGCCTCGGTGGATAGGCCGGCAATCTCGGACGCAAAAGCCGCCGGGATTTGCTTCAGCTCATCAATGAGTTGGTCTGCGTTGGCTGCACCGTCGGCGGTCACGCGCGCTCCTTTTGGCCGCACAACGTACAAACGCGGGAACCCTGAGGAACCCGCGTTCGCTGATTGTGCTGGTCTAAACTGGGGTTAAGCGGTTTATGCCGCTTTGGCCAATTCGACCACCTTGGCGAAGGTGCCAGGGTCGGTCGTAGCCAGGTCGGCCAGAATCTTGCGGTCGAGCTCGACGCCCAACTTCTTCAAACCGGCAATCAGGCGCGAGTAGGAAAGCCCCAGTTCGCGGGCCCCTGCGTTGATGCGCACGATCCAAAGGCCACGGAAGTCGCCTTTCTTTTTGCGACGGTGAAACAGCGCGAAACGCCATTTGCGATGAACCGCTTCCACAGCGGATTTCCACAACCGATGACGGCCGCCACGGAATCCCTTGGCGTGCTGCATAATCCGGTTGCGACGACGACGTGTTTTAAAACCACCTTTAGCGCGAGGCATGGCCTACGTTTCCTTAAAGTCTTGCGAGAGTTCGTATAAGAGCAGATTCAACAAGCCGCAATCGTGGCCTGCCAAGTGCTGCGGTTAACCGTATGGCAGCATCGCCTTGATTTGATGTTCCTGCGACTTGGCAACGTAGCCAGCTTTGCGCAGGCGTCGCTTCTGCTCGGCTGATTTGCCGGTCAGGTTGTGGCGCAGGTTGGCCTTTTTGCGCTTAACCCTGCCGTTTGCCGTCAGCTTGAAGCGCTTCTTGGCGCCGCGGTTCGTCTTCATCTTGTAATTGGCCATTGGAGCCGCGGAGTATATAGAGGCAAAGTTGGGACGCAACAGTTTTGCGTCACAGAACGCAGGCTTTCGGTAGGTTTTTGTGCTTCCTGTGACGCGGCTGGTGCAAAACGAGGTTAGGAAGGGGCGTTTGAGCCACCCGCCGGGCCCTGAGGACCAGGACCGGCGCTTGAACCGGGGGCCGGCGCGCCCGGTGCTGGCGCCACAGCCACAGGCCGAGGCCGGATCACGCCCGCGCGCGGACCGATCAGCATCACCATGCGCTTGCCTTCAAGCGACGGGCGTTGTTCCACCTGTGCCAGATCGGACAGAGCGGCCAGCACATTGCTGAGCATGGCCTCGCCGGTTTCGGGGTGAACAATCTCGCGGCCACGGAACACCACCACCAGCTTGCACTTGTTGCCTTCGCCCAAGAAGCGCTTAATGTGCGCCACTTTGAACTCGAAGTCGTGCGTGTCGGTTTTGGGGCGAAGCTTGATTTCCTTCACCACCACCGTGCTTTGGTGTTTTCTCGAAGCTTTTTCCTTCTTCGAGGTTTCGTATTTGAATTTGCCGTAGTCGAGGATGCGGCACACGGGTGGTTTGGCACGGGGATCAACCTCAACCAATTCCAACCCTTGCGCTTCCGCCAAGGCCAACGCTTCGGACGTGGGAATCACGCCCACCTGCTTGCCATCGCCACCGATCACGCGAACTTCGGGCACGCGGATGCGTCGCCCCACGCGGTGGTTGTCGTCTTTACGGTCTGGAAAAGGTCGCCTGCTTCGAATCGCCATGTTGTGTTTTCACCAGTTGCTGCCGGAGGCCGGCTGTTCGTCGTTCCTACTTACCACTTAACTAGATGCCGCCGCCTACCCAAACGAGGGAACCACGGCCTCTTTCATCAATTGCTCTGCCAGCTCGTCCACGCCCAGCGCAGGCAGCTGCTGGCCCTCTCGCGTGCGTGGGGACACCACCTGCGCGGCCATGTCTTTTTCACCCACCACCAACATGTAAGGAACCTTCTCCAACTGGGCACGCCGAATCTTTGCGCCCAATTTGTCGGCAGACAGGTCGGCTTCCACGCGCAGCCCGCGGGCCGCCAGATTGGTTTGCACTTCCTGGGCCCAAACATCGGCCTTTTCACTCACCGTGATCACGCGCGCCTGCACCGGGGCCAACCACATGGGGAAGGCACCCGCGTAGTGCTCAATCAAAACCGCCATGAATCGTTCGATGGAACCCAGAAGCGCGCGGTGGATCATTACCGGGCGGCTGCGGCCCCCCGACGGATCCACGTATTCCAATTGGAACCGTTGCGGCAGCTGAAAATCCAGCTGGAAGGTGGAGCATTGCCACTCGCGACCAAGCGCATCGCGGATCTTGAGATCGATCTTGGGCCCGTAGAAAGCCCCGCCGCCTTCATCCACCTTGAATTTGGCGCCCGAGCGCTCAAGCACGCGCCGGATGGCGGCTTCGGCTAGGTCCCACTGCTCGATCTCACCCATGAAGTCTTTGGGCCGTGTGGACAGGAACAAATCGTAATCCACGAAGCCAAACGCGCGCAGCACGCCCAAGCCCATGGAAACGCAGGTTTCCATTTCGGCTTCGATCTGATCTTCCCGGACGAACAAATGCCCGTCGTCTTGCGTGAAGCCGCGGACGCGCAAAAGCCCGTGAAGCACGCCCGAACGCTCGTAGCGATAGACGGTGCCCAACTCGGAATAGCGCAGTGGCAATTCGCGGTACGATCGCATTTGCGACCGGTAAATCGCCACGTGAAACGGGCAGTTCATGGGTTTCACCAGGTAGCGCTGGCCCTCTAGCTCCATGCCGCCAAACAGGTTTTCCCCGTAGTGCGCCAAGTGGCCGGAGGTTTCCAGCAGCTTTTCGCGTGCCACGTGCGGCGTGTACACCGGCAGATAGCCGCGGCGGGTGGTTTCCCGCTTGAGCAGATCTTCGATGGTTTGCCGGATGAACGCGCCCTTGGGGTGAAACAGAACGAAGCCTGGGCCCACCAACTCATCCACCGAGAACAGATCGAGCTGCTTGCCCAAGGTGCGGTGGTCCCGCCGCTTGGCCTCTTCGATCTGATTCAGATAAGCTTTGAGTTCGTCCTTCGAGCCAAAGGCGGTGCCGTAAACCCGCTGCAATTGCGGGTTGCGCTCGTCGCCGCGCCAGTAGGCGCCTGCCAGCGACAGCACTTTGAAGGCTTTGATCTCCCCTGTGTTGTCCACGTGCGGGCCCCGGCACAGGTCGGCGAAATCGCCGTGGCAAAACAGCGAAACTTCTTCGTCCGCGGGGAACGAATGAACGAGCTCGGTTTTGTACGGATTGCCTTCGAAGATTTTCAGCGCCTCGTCGCGCGTGATCACCTTGCGCACCACCGGCTGCTTGGCGGCCACAATCTTGGCCATCTCGGTCTCGATGCGCTCGATGTCCTCAGGCGAGAACGGCTCGGTGTCAATGTCGTAGAAAAAACCCGTCTCGATAGACGGTCCAATGGTCAATTTAGCGTTCGGACGTAGGCGCATGATGGCGTCTGCCATCACGTGGGCGGCGGTGTGACGTAGGCGAGCCAAGGGCTCGTCAGGAACGTCGCCACTTGGCGCGCTGGGCCTGGGCCGAACGACGGGTCGGTCGCTCACCTTCATGCCTCCAAAATCACTCGGCAAAAATTGCCCACGCAGACTCGCGCTTCGTTTGCCCAAGAACTAGGCGAACGGGTAGGCACGGGCAGGATTGAACTGCCGACCCCTACCGTGTCAAGGTAGTGCTCTTCCACTGAGCTACGTGCCTGTTTGGTGAAAATCAGTGTGCGTACACTAATTCGCGGCCCGCGGGTGTCAAGGAAAGAGTGCGAAGTTCCGAACTGTTTGGCGCAGGCTCCCATGCGACAAATCAGACCCCGGCCCCCCTTGGCTCATGCGACGGGCGGGCTCAAAAAAGCGGTGTGGTTGTCGCAACTTGGCTTGTAACTCCTGGTTTTTGACGCAGCACCTTTGGCCACTGAAACTCACACCGTGATTTTGGCTCCGCGACCTCGCCCCCTTAGCCGCCTCCCGCGGATGGCTTTGTGCGGGCTTGTGGCGTCTGTTCTGGCAGGTCTGGTCGGGTTGATGACCCCTGCCCGCCCGGCTTGGGCGCAGTCGTTGGGCGCGCTCGAGTTGCAAAGGTACCGCCCGGTCACGCCTGTGGGACGAGGTTTAGAACTAGAAGGCACCAAGCCTCTGGGCCACCTGAAACTCGCCGCGGCCTTGGACCTGAACTACGCCTCGCAGGTTTTGAAGGTCACCTCCATCACGGGTGGCCAAAGCGTAACCACGCAAGCGCTCAGATCAGCTTTGGCGGCAGACGTTCTGTTGGGCATAGGTCTGTTCCGTCATTTTGAGGTGGCCTTGGCGGTGCCGGTGTCGCTGCGCCAATCCGGCGATGCGCCCCCGGGCGCGATGGCTCCTGATGGCGGCGGTTTGGGCGATTTGCGGGCTTCCATAAAAGCGCGGGTTTTGGATCCTGGGGCCAATGGATTGTCCATGGCCTTGAGCCTCATGGGCACCGTGGGCTTGGGCGCGCAGGGCACCTACATCAATGAACCTGGTCCCACGCTTGAGCCGCGGGTGATTATGGCTTTCAAGCGGCGCAGCTTGCAGCTGGGTGCGCGCGCAGGTTTGCGGCTACGTGAAAACACCAACTTGCTGGGCATGCCGGTGCACCACCAAGCCACCTTTGCAGCCGGCTTAGATAAGCGGTTGGGCCGGTCGTTGCACGCCTTGCTGGAACTCCACGGCGCCACAGCGGCCGATGAGGGATTCCTCAAACGGCGCCGCACACCGGTGGAGCTTTTGGCGGGCAGCCGCTATCAATGGAAAGAATTTAGTTTCGGCGCGGGCGCGGGGTTGGGCATGGTCTCGGGGTTCGGATCCCCGGCCTGGCGGTTGTTGGGCACAGTGGGTTGGTCGAACGATCCCCCCGATGCGGATCGCGATGGCCTCCCCGACACCCAAGACCTGTGCCCCGACGATCCCGAAGACCGCGACGGCTTCGAAGACGGCGA
This sequence comes from Polyangia bacterium, assembly GCA_038257535.1. Taxonomy (GTDB): domain Bacteria; phylum Myxococcota_A; class Polyangia; order Fen-1088; family Fen-1088; genus JAGTJU01. The sequence goes on along the minus strand of JBBSJE010000056.1, from coordinate 20,206 downwards.
TGGCTGCCCAGATCCCGACAACGACCAAGACGGCATTTTGGATCCTTTTGATAACTGCCCCTCCGAGCCCGAGGATCTGGACGATTTCGAGGACGAAGATGGCTGTCCCGATCTCGACAACGACCAAGATGGCATCGCCGACGACAAAGACAAATGCCCCAACGAGCCTGAGACCATCAATGGTTTCGAGGATGGCGATGGTTGTCCCGACACGGCACCCGATGTGGATACCGACGGCGATGGCATTCGAGACCAGGACGACAAATGCCCCGAAGAGCCTGAAGACATCGATGGTTTCGAAGACACCGATGGCTGCCCGGATCCCGACAACGACCAAGACGGCATTTTGGACGCGGACGACAAATGTCCGAACGAGCCGGAAACCATCAACGGCAAAGACGATGAGGATGGCTGTCCCGACGCGGGCGCACCGCAAGTGCGCATTGGCGAAAAGGAACTGGAGGTCTTGCAGCCGGTGTTTTTCAAGACGAACCGCTTCCGCATTCGGCACCGCTTCTGGAACATCCTGAACCAAATTGCTTTGACCCTGAAGGCGCACCCCGAAATCGGCCGTTGTGCGGTTGAGGGCCACGCCGACACCACGGGACCCGCCGATTGGAACAAGCGGCTCTCCAGCATGCGCGCGGAATCCGTGGTTGAGTACTTGGTGCGCAAAGGCGTGGATCCGGCACGGCTGTTTGCTTTGGGGCACGCCGACAAGAAACCTTGGGCCGACAACGAAACGCCCGAAGGCCGCGCCCGCAACCGCCGCGTGGTGTTCCACATCGAAGGCGTCTTCACAAGCCGTCTGCCCTCCCAAGGGGTAAAGGTTTCGGACCGCACGCAGGGCACCGAGGCGGCACCAGAGGATTCCGTGGACGTCACACCCACAGCGCCCGTGACGTCTGGCGCGGCCGCGTCCTCTTCATCACGGCGCAGACCCAAATCGTCATCAAGCCAGGGCGAACCAACGCCCGCGGCCGCCACCGCGAACCCACAAGACGAACCCTCGTCGATGCCCAAGGAATCGGTCAAGCCCTTGAGGGCGAAAACGCTGCGGGAAGCCGTCCAGCTGCCACCGTCTGAGTCTGCCCCCGCCAGATCCGGGCCGTGACACAAGTCAGACCGCGCGCGCCACAGCCACGGCAGACACGCTGCGGGCGCCCGCTTGTTTCAGCGCGGTGGCACACGCGTTGAGCGTTGCCCCGGTGGTAAGCACGTCGTCTACCATGATGATGGGCCTTTCGCGTATCGCATGGGCTTGGGCCACTGCAAAGGCGCCCTCCGCACGGGCTCTTCTTTCTTCGATGCGGCCCTGTTTCGGCGTTTGCGAATCGCGAATCCGGACCAACGCTTGGGGCAGCAAGCGGGGACGGATGGGCGCGGGAAGCTGATAAGCCGCTCGGCGGGCCAGCTCCCAGGCTTGATTGAAACCGCGTTGTCGCAGCCGGCGTGGGTGCAGCGGCACGGGAACCAACAAGGCTTCTGGAACGTTCAATTCGGATAAGCCCGCCACCAGCAGCTGCGCCAGCGGGCGCAACAGATCGTGACGTCCATGCTTAAATTGCACAATGGCGGTGATCAAGGCGCCGCCGTACTGCGCTCCACAGCGGGTGGCGTCCAGATGCCACGGCGTTGTTAGGCACTGGTCGCAGCCCGCGCGCGCGTTCGGCGCCGCGTGTTGCGGCAAACCACAGCGGTGGCACGCGCCCTCCAACGTCAAAACAGACACCTGGCAGGCGTCACAAAAGCCTGCGTCGGGCCCAATGGTTTCGTTGCAGCCACCGCAGCGAGACGGCCACAACAATTCGCACACCCAGTAAGCCGCTTCGAGGGCGCGGCGGGTTTGAAAGCGCATGCGAGGTTATCGTGCCGCTTGCGCCCAAGTTGCTTGGTTTCGTCGTGACAAACGCCGTGCGCTGGCCCACGTTGCGCTGGCCTTGGTGACGTGATGGCCAAGGTGGCGGTTGACGTTGCGAACGAAACGGTTTGTTCTAGCGGGATGCTTGGCTTGAAAACGCGAAGGTCTTTGGCGCTGTTGGCCGTCCTGTGTGGGGGCGCCGTGGGGCTGCCGTGGGCGTGGGCGCAAAGCGCCAAGCCCAGCCCCAACGCCGCCGCGATGGCCAAAGCGGCCACGGCGTTCCTGGCAAGCTTGTCCGAGGAGCAACGCGGCCTTGCCGGCTTTGCGTTTGAGGCGCCTGGGCGAACCGAATGGCATTTTGTCCCGCAGGACAGGCCGGGGTTGACCATCAAGGCCATGTCGCCCCCTCAGCGCAAGCTTGCACATGCGCTCTTGAAAACGGGGCTTAGCGCCGCGGGGTATCAGAAGACCACGGCGATCATGAGCCTCGAGAAGGTGCTGGCACAATTGGAAAACAACCCGGTTCGCCGCGACCCGGAGAAGTACTATTTTTCGATCTTCGGCACCCCGCAAGCCGATGGCACCTGGGGGTGGAAGGCGGAAGGACACCACGTGTCGCTCAACTTCACAGTGGTCAAGGGAACGTTGATTGCGAGCACGCCCTTGTTCTTGGGCGCCAACCCAGGGGAGGTTCGGCAAGGGCCACGCAAAGGCACGCGCGTGTTGGGCAAGGAAGAAGACGAAGGACGGCGGTTTTTGATGTCGCTTACGGAAGCCCAACGTCAACGAGCGATTTTCGACCAAGCGGCGCCCCCCGATGTGGTGACGGGTGCGGCCAGCAAGGTTGATCCGTTGGCCCCGGTTGGGCTGCCAGCGGCGGAGCTGACGCCCAAGCAAGCACAAAGCCTGATGACCTTGCTGAAGCTTTACGCAGCGACCGTGACACCAGCCTTGGCATCCGCTCGCATGGCGCGTGTGACAGAGGCGGGCGTTGACAAGCTGGTGTTTGGCTGGGCTGGCGGCACCAAACGCGGCGATCCGCATTACTACCGCATCGCCGGCCCCAGCTTTGTGGTGGAGTACGACAACACGCAAAACGAAGCCAACCACGTGCATACGGTGTGGCGGGACTACAGCAACGATTTTGGCCGCGACCTGCTACGCCAGCACCTCACAACCGATCACAAGTAGCGCCGGCTTAGCGCGTGTTGCGCGGCTTTACGATCAAGAGATCGGGCACCGGGTAGGCCCCTCTTCGATCCACCTGCAAGTGGCCCAGCTGGGCGTAGAGCTGCGATGAGGGGCCTCCGTCCAGCATCATGGCGCTCTCGAAGTCACCAAGCCGCGCCAACGCAAGCGCCAACGCGTTGGCGTCTGTGGGGGTGTGGGTGGCGATGACGGTGAAGTACCGGCCGGATTTGTCCACGGCAACAGCGCTACGGTAAGCCACTTGCGGCTTGAGCTTGGTGGGTTGGCCTTCAATCAGCAAGCGCGGGCCCACCTGCACGGCCGCCTCTGCATTCTCGAACGACTGCGGACTGCGGGAATGCTCGATGCGCGCGCGTTGGCCAACCACGGTGAGCACGCCCCAATCAACGTGCGGGCGCAACGGCACCACAACTTTGCCCTGTGACACCCGCAATCCCAAAGAGCGCCATTGCGGATCAAAAAAGCCGCCGTTGATCGCCAGTGGCGCGTTGTGTTTTTTTGCGGCCTGTGCCGCGGTGAGCGGCGCCGCTTTGCCGCCCACCAACACGTCAACGGCAAAACGCTCAAGGTCAAAACGCAGCAGGTCAGCTTGCACGTCACGGGGCCCCAGCAGCCTGTGCTCTACTCCTGGCGCCACCGTGCGCCAGCGAGGGTCGTCGTTGGCGCCCAGGGCAAACGCCAACAGCAGCAGCGCCCCGATTGAAAACAACCAAGCCAACTGGCGATGCCACCTGCGCGGGGCGGCTATGGCGGGAAGGCCCACGCGAACACGATGCGGCGAAAACGCCCTGAGGTCTATTGATAAAGCTTGTTGATCTGGTCGCGGTACTTGTCGACCACCACTTTGCGCTTGATCTTCATGCTGGGGGTTAACTCCCCTGTGGCTTCCGTAAAATCCGAGGGCAAGATGGCAAACTGCTTGATGGTCTCAAAGCTCGCCAGCCGCTCGTTCACAGCGTCAACGGCGGCTTTGATTTCGGCGTGAATCTGCGGGTCGGTGGCCGCTTTGGCCCAATCGCCTCCCGCGCGCTTGACGGCGTCTTCGCTGGGGGTCACGAGCGCAACGCAATAAGGTTGCTTGTCGCCGTACACCATCACCTGGCCCACCGCTTGCGATTGCGCTTTCAGCGCGTTTTCCAGCGGTTGCGGCGCCACGTTCTTGCCGCCCGCCAAGACGATCAGATCTTTTTTGCGATCGGTGATGCGCAGGAATCCATCTTCCAAGTGTCCAATGTCCCCCGTATGAAACCAGCCCTCGGCGTCGAAAACCTCGGCCGTGGCGGCGGGATCTTTGTAGTACTCCTTGAAGACCGAGGGACCTCTGAGCAAGATCTCGCCATCCTCGGCAATTTTGCACTCCACCACGTCGAGCGCAGGCCCTACGGTGCCGAAACGGTAGCGATCCAAACGATTCACGAACGCAGCGGACATGGTTTCGGTAAGGCCGTAGCCTTCCAAAATTAGCAATCCAGTGCCGTGGAAGAACTCGCCGATCTCGGCAGCCAATGGAGCGCCCCCGCTGATGAGAAAGCGGCAACGGTCCAAGCCCAATTTGGCGCGCAATTTCGAGAACACCAGCTTGTCGGCCAATCGGTAAGCAAATCCGCCCCCCGGCTCGCCCCTGCGTTGCGCTTCGGAGTGCTGCTTCGCCACTCCCAAAGCCCAATTGACCAATGCCTTCTTCACCGGCGAGCCCTGCTTCATGGCGCCGGTGACCGCGGTGTAGAATTTCTCATAGATGCGAGGCACGCCCGCCATGAAGGTGGGGCGCACCTCACCTAGGTTGTCTCGAATCTTGGTGAGGCCTTCTGTAAACGACGTGACGGCACCAAAAAACGGCGACGCCCACACGAGCTCCCGCGCCAGCACGTGGGCCAGCGGCAGAAACAAATATTGCTCGTCGGTTTCTTGGATCGTCAACGCACGACAAGCGGCGCCTAGCGAGGACGTAAAGCAGCCGTGCTCAATGACCACACCCTTGGGCGTGCCAGTGGTGCCGGACGTGTAAATGATCGTAAAAGACGAGTCGGGCTTTACGGCGTGCCCCCGCTGGGTAAGTTCCTGAGGGTGATCTTTGAGCCAGGCGCGACCCGCGCTGCGGTGCTCTGCCCAAGATCGTATGCGCGCACGTCCCTCACCCGAGGCCGTTAGCACATCGTCGAGCTTGACGAAGCTGCGGCCCTGCTTGTCGGGTCGCTCTAGCTTGGCGTCACCTTCGATATACACAGCGTGCAGCCCCTCGCTTTGCACAAGCGGCAAAAGCTTCTCCAGCTGGGCGGCGTCCTCGACGATAACAACACGCGCGCCGCTGTTGCGGACGATGTAGGTGCTCTGGTCGGGCGTAAGGCTTGCGTAGATGGGCACCGACACGGCGGCCGCCAAAATGCTGGCGATGTCCGAAAGCATCCATTCAACGCGGGTTTGCGCCAAGATGCCTACCCGGTCGCCCACCCCCACCCCCCAAGCACACAAACCACCCGCCACCTCGTGGGCGATTTCATCGCCTTGGGCATAGGTGGTGCTGACCCAGCCCGACCCGGTACGGTTGCGGAACGCGGGCCTACCGCCGTGACGGCTGCAGGCTTTCGTCCAAAGGTCGTGGGCCGTGGTGTACTCGTTCGCCTCCCCCTGTGCCATAAGGCGATGGTGGATTGAGTTGCGTCCTTCGTCAACTAACGCTTGCGACCAATGCCCAACGCCGCCTAGGATCGCAAAGTTGGTTCCAGCCGAGATACCCTCGCGCTACCGCATCCTTGAAGAAGTGGGTCAAGGAGGCATGGCGGTCGTGTATCGAGCGCTCGATGAAACCTTGGGCCGCGAGGTGGCGGTGAAAGTGCTTCACGGGCATCTGCTTTCCGAGGTCGAATCCAAAGCCCGGCTGCAGCGAGAAGCTCAAGCAGTGGCCAAGCTTCAGCACGATAACATCGTGCAGATATTCGACTATTCGGGACCCAGCTCGGCCTCGGCGTTCATCGTGACCGAGTTCATCGACGGCCAAACCCTCAAGCAGTGGCTGACAGCCTCCCAACTTCCCTACCCTGAACTTGCGGCGTTGGTGATGGTGGAAGTGGGCAGCGCGGTGGCACACGCTCACGGCTTGGGCATCTTGCACCGGGACATCAAGCCCGAAAATGTGATGGTCAGGCGCGACGGCGTGCTGAAGCTGATGGATTTCGGCGTTGCGCAGGTGATGGATCTAGAGCGCATGACGGTGACGGGCCAATTGATCGGGTCTCCCGCATACATGGCTCCCGAGCTGATCGAAGGGCGGGCCGTGGACGTTCGCACCGATGTGTTCGCGCTGGGAATCGTGCTTTATCAGTTGGCCACGGGCGCGTTGCCCTTCGCGGGGCGCAACCCACACGAAGTGTTCAAACGCATCACCGACGCCCGTTACCCGGATCCGCGCAGCAAAAACCCGCTCATCGGTTCGCACTTCACCAAAATCATCGCCCGGGCCTTGGCCCGCGAGCCCGATGATCGTTACCCCACCGCGCAGGCATTCATTGAAGATTTGCGTGAATTTGCCTCACAAGCTGGCCTCAAAGAGCCGCGGGCTGAACTGGCGGCGTTCTTCTGCGACAAAGATGATTTTGCGGCCACGGTCAAGCCGCGCTTGCTGGCCGGATTGACCGAATCAGGACGTCAGGCGTTGGCGGCCAAGCGCGCGGCGTTGGCGATCGAACTGTGGAATCGCGCTTTGGCCCTGGATCCGCAGTACGAACCGGCTTTGGTGGCGGTGCGCGCGCTGGAGCAAGGCCAGCGGCTGAAACGCACCGCCATCGCGGGCGCAGCCACTGCGGCGTTGGCAGGTGGCATCTATCTGGTGTTTCAGCTGGTGCCCGCGCCGTCGCCCTCGACCGCCACACCTGATCCCATGGAACTCTTGGCCGCCAAGCCCGCGCCGCCCGCAGCCAAAATGGGGACGCCGAGCGAGCCCCCGGCGCCGGTGGGGGGACCTAACGTAGCGCCCGAAGCGTCCTCGCCCGCGGAGGCGGCGCCTGAATCGTTGCCCCGCCGCGCCCGGCAGCCGGCGCGGCCCACCCCACCCCCGCCCGACCCAGCGCCCGCGGAGGCGACCCCGCCCGCGCCAACCATGCGCTTTACCTTGGGGCCTAACCCCTCGGCTGTGGAGGTGTTTTTGGATGGGCAAAAGCAGTTCGACTATGGTCCCGAGCAAAACGCGCTTGAGGTTCCCTGGGAGGGGGTGCACGTGGTGGAGTTCCGCAAACACAATTTTTATCCTGAATCTGTAAAACTGGGCCCAACCGTAAACCGCCCCGTGAACAACCACATCACCGCCCGGCTTAGGGGCCGCCCCGCCTCGCTTATGGTGAAGGTAGAGCCGGCAGACCGCACGGCGCAGATTTTGATCACCACCGCTGACGCCGCAAACAGTTGGCAAGCCACCACGGTGCCTGGGCAACCGGTGCTTGTGCCTTTCGAGCTGGACGATGACATTCATAAGCGGCTTGTGGTAACGGTGATGGGCGAAGATGATTTGGTGAATCAAGACGTCACACTGGTCCCAGGCGAGAAAAAAACTGTGTCGATCACGCTTCGCTAACTCATCCCTGTTCGCCCTTGCTTCGTTTGCGCTTCATGTTCGTGTTTCCCGCAGTTGCTCGATCGCTCTTCCTCTTGGCGCTCATTTTGTGTTGGGCTTGGCCTGGCGTGGCTGCCGCCCAGACGCCCAGCCAGCCGCAAAGGCCCGCCCGCCCGGCCGTGGTTGCGCCGCCCCCGGTCGTTGAACCGCTTGCGCCCGGCGAAGCGTTTGAACGTGGCCGCGTGGCCTTCGATCGCGGCGAATACGCGCGCGCCATTGAACTTCTGCGCCCCCAGCTTTATCCCGACATTCGCTTTGACGAGGAGAGCCAAGTGGTGCGATCGCACCGCATGCTGGCGGTGGCGCATTTGTTCGAGGGTCAGCCCGAAAAAGCCCGGCAAGAATTCTTGCGGCTTTTGGAGCTGCGTCCGGATTACCGTTTCGACCCCCTCCTCGATCCGCCGCGCATCGTCGACTTCTTTAACGAGATCTTGCGCGAGCAAGAAGCCCAAATCGCCGCTTTGGAGCAACGCCGCCGCAAGGCCGAAGACGACGCCCGGCGGGAAGCGAAGGCTGTGGCCGACGCGCGCGTTGTGGAGCGCCAGTTCGTGCGGCACTCAACGGCTGTGGCGCTGATTCCGTTTGGCGCGGGGCAGTTCCAAAACGGCCACAACACCAAAGCCTGGGCGTTTTTGACATCAGAAGCCATTTTGGCCAGCGTGTCGGTGGCCGCGTTCACCACCAACTTCCTGCTGTACGGCGCAAGCTACAAATTGTCTTGCCGAGACGAGGCAGGCGCCACCTCCCCTGTACAATCCTGCGACCCATCCCAGATTGACCGCGCGCCCGAACGACTTTCGGATGCGCTGTTCAATGTTCAGTTAATCAGTGGGGGGCTATTTTTTGCGGTCGCGGCCTGGGGCATTGTTGACGCGCTGATCTACATGAAACCCCTCGTGCCGCTGGAACCTGCCCCTCGAGCCCCAGGACCTACCGTGTCGCTGATGCCAATGTTTTTAGGCACTTCCCCCGCTCCGGGCCTGTCCGTTCGGTTTTGAAAGCCGCCTTTGGAGGCCAAGCCGTGGTACTTACGAAGGTGAGGGTTGCTTGCCGGCGCCGTGCGCTATAAAACCACAAGGGCTCTCGGACGAACATGGCAACGCTGAAAATTCAACTTCCCGCGTCAGGCGTGAAGGTTTACCACATTTACAAAAAGCTTACGTCGGTGGGCCGTGGCGAAGATTGCGACGTTGTGGTCGCCGATCCGCTTTTGGGTGACACCCACGCCCACATCAACTTCGATGGCCGCGACTTTCACATCGCCCTGCTTGAACGCGGCACGGAGATGCTGGTTAACGGGCGCAAGCGCACCAAACATCGCCTGGCCCACGAAGATCGCGTGCGGATGGGCCCCGCGGAATTCGAGTTCTCCTTGTACGACACACCAGTGTCTGACGAGGTGGCGGCGAGAACCATTGCAGAGCTGAACTCCTACAAGAAGCTGTTTGAGTTCTCGCAACAGCTGATGGCCAATTACGAAGTTCCAACGCTGCTGGAGTCGCTAATCGATATGGTGATTCAGGTCAGCAACGCCGACAAGGGTTTCATTGTGCTTATGGAATCGGGCGAGCCTGTGGTGAAAGTGGCGCGCAACCTGCGCCGCGAAAGCATCACCAACGCCATCAGCCACGTTTCTGATTCCATCTTGGCCAAGGTGGTCGAGACCAAGAAGCCGCTTATCGTTTCTGACGCACTCAACGACGATAGCTTTCGCACCGCCGCTTCGGTGGTGAACTTGAAGCTCACGTCGGTGATGTGTGTGCCGTTGCTGGAACGCGGCGATCTGTTGGGCGTGATTTACGTGGGCAACGACAACGTCGCTCGGCTTTTTGACGACACGCATTTGGAGTTGCTGTCGATCTTTGCCGCCCAGGCGTCGCTCATCATCCGCAACGCCCTGTTGGTCAACGAGCTCACCTTGGACAAGCGATCGCTGCTGGAGCAGCTTGAGCGCATGCGCTTCGGCGAAATCGTGGGCTCGTCACCACCCATGCAAGAGGTGTTTCGAAAAGTTCAAAAGGTGGCCGGCACCGACATCTCGGTGTTGATCTCGGGTGAAACCGGGACCGGCAAAGAGCTGATTGCGCGCGAACTGCACAACCGCTCGACGCGGGCCAAAGGCCCCTTCATCACCATCAATTGCGGCGCCATTCCTGAAAACTTGCTGGAATCGGAGCTGTTTGGTTTTGTTCGCGGCGCCTTCACGGGCGCGGTGGCCAACAAACAAGGCCGGTTTCAGGCGGCCAATGGCGGGACCCTGTTCTTAGACGAAATTGGCGAGATGCCGCTTTCGCTGCAGGTGAAGATCTTGCGGGCTTTGCAAGAGCGCGTGGTGACCCGCGTGGGCGACACCAAACAAGAGCAAGTGGACATTCGTGTTTTGACCGCCACCCACCGGACACTCGAAGACGAGATCAAGGAAGGCCGCTTTCGCGAGGACCTTTACTACAGGCTCAACGTTGTGCAGCTTCACCTGCCACCCCTGCGCGAGCGCGGGGACGACATTGTGATGTTGGCCCGGTACATGTTGGGCCGCTACGCCCCGGAATACGGAAGCAAGGTCAAAGGATTTTCCCCGGGAGCGATCGCTTCACTTCGACGCCACAATTGGCCCGGAAACATTCGCGAGCTGGAAAACCGCATAAAGAAGGCGGTTGTTCTGGCGGACAAGGCCCTGCTCGGTCCCGAAGATTTGGGATTGAACCCCACGGAATTGCCCCCCATCCTGCCCTTGAACGAGGCCAAGGAAAAGTTCCAGCGGGACTACATCAACGAGATTTTGGCCTTGAACGACGGCAACCGAACCAAAACCGCCCGCGACTTGGGGGTGGATCCGCGTACAGTCTTCCGTCACCTTGAACGCGAGGATGGCCCCAGCCCCGGCGGCCCTGAAGGCACGCCCGACGAAGCTTGGTGAGCGCGGCGTTTTGTGTTTGCCGTAGCGGCTTTGGGAAGTCTTTGAGCCATGCGCAAGGTCGCGTTAAGATGCCTTCGCTTGCTTCGGCTGGGATGGTTTCATTTTCGAGTCTGCAGAGGCTCCATGAGCTGCGCGCACGTGGTGCTTGTGCTGTGGACGTTGTTCGCCGCAAGCGCCTGCATCATTCCGCTGGCGCCGGAGTTTGAGGCGCCTGAAGCCAACTTGAGCCCCTACATCGTCAGCGCCGAGCCCCGGGTAGCGGCGGAGGTTGGCGAAAACGAAGAGATTGTTGTGGTGTTGGCTGACCCAAACCTGGGCGACGAACTGCATCTGCGCTGGGTTTTCAACTACCCTCCCTTCGTGTCCGCCACCAGCCGGTTGTTCGAGGGCGGCGTCCTGCCGGCGCCCCTGGGGGGAAACCCCATTCGAAGCCGCGTGGCGCGCGTGCAGCCCGAATGTTTTCGCGACTTGTTGCCAAACGTTCCCTACCACCGAGCCATGTTGGTGGTTTCGGATCGGCCGTTTCTTCCCGCCGTTGATTCTTTACATCCATTCGACCACGTGCCGCCGGACGCCTTGGTGGTGAGGGCGTCCTGGGTGGTGCGAAAGGAATGCCAGTGAGCCCAGCGGCACGGGCGGGCGCGCTGGGCGCCTTTGTCTTGTGGGCCGTCGCCTGCAATCCACCCGCCGCAAACGATGGCTGCCGCCAGGACACCGACTGCGCGGCCCTTGAGGCCTGCTTGGCGTCTGTTTGTATGCCACGCATTGTGGGACCCTACGCTCTGGCCGCCGTGGTGGTACCCGCCTCCGGTGTGGGCGCCACGACGGAGATCCCTCAACAACTGTTTGCGAGCACCGCGACCACCTTGGCGCTTCTGCCCCCCATTACAGCCACGGGGCGGGCGGTGGCCCCGATGAACACGCCATTTGCCCAGGTGGCTCAAGGCGAGTTGTCGCTGACCTTTGTGTTGCCGGCACCCCCAACAGGAGGCGAGCCCTTACAGCTAAATGTCGTGGCACCTGTCACGGCTCCCGGTGGGGTGGTGGCGTTCAAAATGATGTTCCCGCAAGCGCGGCTGGGGCAAACGGCCAAGGTGTTTGTGATCCCACGGCCTCCGCTTGATTTGGTGTTGCCACCCATTGAACGAGACGTGGTGATGGCGGCCGACATGACGATCGTTTTGCCGGGCATCCAGGACCTGCGCGCGGTGGTGGGTGTTGTTCGCAACGAGTTCGACCAGCCGGCCTTCGGCTACAGCGTGCGGGTGTATCGGGGCACCACCTTGGTCAGCACCCGCTCGCAATTGGCTCCCGAAGATGGCCGCTTCCGCGTGAGCTATTCGCGCCAGGCATCACCCGCACTGGCCGGCGTGCCTCCCACCTTGGAGTTGGCAGCCATTGGCGCCGCCGCTCGGCCCCGGGTCCGGATTGCTTTGGCCGAAGACACCACGGACGTCGCCACGGTTCGCTTGCCGGCGCACCCCTTGTCGCAGCCGTTCCGAATTCCTGTGGTGACAACCAACGCGCAAGGTGAGGTGGCCCCCGTCGTGGGCGCGCTGCTTCGCCTGGAAACGCCCTTGCCGGCTTCGTCGTCGGGAAGCTCCGCCGCTTTTGTCCAGGAGGCGCAAGCCGGATTCGACGGTGTGGTTGAGGTGAGCCTGATTCCGGGTGGGCTTGAGGCGGCCAAAGCGTATCGCGTGGCCATCGTGAGCCCGGCCTCTTCGGAGGCGGCTTCTCGCTGCCTTGACCGATTCGACGTGGGGCCGGGCCTGGATGCCGGCAATGCCACACCCACCACGGCGACTTTGGAGTTGCCACGCCGCCCGGAGTTGTCGGGCGTTATTCAACGGGCGGATATGTCGCCACTACACAGAGCCGTCGTTAGGGCGTCGCGTACGGGGCCCGTGCCCGGGGTGAACGCTTGTGAGGCGGTGCCGCGGGTGGGCTCGGCTTCAGCCACCACCGAGACCGACGGCCGGTTTCGTCTGAGCCTGGAGCCTGGAACCTACCGGATCGAGATACGCCCCCCTTTGACCGACATGGCCCCGATGTGGGCTGTGAATGATCTTGTTGTACCCAGCCTAGGCCTGCAGGTGGCTTGGCAGTTGCCACGGGGGCAGCTGCTCGAAGCGCGGGTGGTCAATGTAGACGCGAGCGCTTGCCAAACCTGCCGTGTGCAGCTTTACGCGGCCTCGACGCAAGGCGCGGCAGAGCTGCGCGTGGAAGCCGTTACCGATTATGACGGGCGCTTCCGCGCGGTTGTGCCTGCGCTTTGAGGGCCTAACCCCGCCGCGTGCGGGGCCCCAGTTCCAGCACCGCCCGCCCCTTCTTGAACACGCGCACAACGCCCGACGTTTGCGAAACCACCACCGCCAGCGCATCGGTTTGGGTGGTGATGCCCGCGGAAGCCATGTGGCGGGCGCCCAAGCCTAGCGGCACCTGCACTTCTTTTTCCTCGAAGTTCAGATAGCGGCCCGCGGCCAGAACCACCCCGTCTTCCCGAATCACAAACGCGCCATCCAAAACCGTGAAGGCGCGAAGCGAGCGCTGAACGTCGGGGTTCAGCAGATTGCGTTCGTCTTCCGAATAGCCTTGAAAAGGATTCAGCGACATTTGGCGCGAGTTTTCCATCACCCGGTTGGGATCGCCCACCACGAACAACGCACCCACGGGCCGTCCTTCCCAGCCTTCCACGCCTGTGGTGATGGCCAGATCGATCACGGCCTCCAGCACCTCGGGGGCCACGCTTTCATCCTGCAAAAACGAAAACGACCCCTCCTCACCTTCGGCGCCCACCGTCACCACCAAAATTGAATCGGGCAAAGCTGCTGGTTTTCGCGACAGCAGCGCCACCACGGTTTCGCCCACCGAGAACAATCCGCGGGCGATGCCACCCACCAAAGCGATCTTGAGCTTCTCGGTGCGGCCCAAGTCGTATTTGGGCAGCGCAATCACGGGAAACCCCTGCGCTTGCAACACCTGCCGCTGCGCTTCGCTGACCACCGCTTGCACAAGCTTTTTTCGAACCTGTGAGCGGCCCCGAAACGGCTCATCGGGCAACGGCAGATCGCCCACGTAAAGCAGGTGATCAAACGATCGCTTGCTGGCCAAAGACAAAGCCGCCTTGATGATTTCCAACTGGGCTGTGGTCGCGCGCCGGGACATTGAGCTCCTTTGCGCTTGCGACTTTAACAAGTGCGCTATGCTTCGTCGCCCCGAAAAATGGATTCACAAGCAGTGGACATCCGCTTTCGCGGCGGCACGATCGAGCTTCGCCACCTGCCGGGCGAGGTGACCTTGCCGTCTGCGCTGGCGTTCGACGAGCGCGCGGCTTGTTATCGTGCGCCAGCCTACGCCTACGCCGACATCGTGATGTTCCTGCTCCAAAACCACATCACTTACACCGACGAAGCGCGTGCCTACGAAACCTTGGCGCAAGGCGCGCGGGTGCGGCGGGAGCCCCGCCCATATCAGCAGCAAGCGTTGGACGCGTGGAAAGCGGCTCGCTTTCGCGGCGTGGTGGTTTTGCCCACCGGGGCCGGAAAAACCCAAGTGGCGCTGATGGCCATCGACGATCGCCGGCGCAGCACCTTGGTGGTGGCGCCCACCTTGGACCTCGTTCGTCAGTGGCATGTTCAGCTGGAAGACACCTTTGGCGGTCCCGTGGGCGTCATCGGCGGCGGCGACTACGATGTTCAAGCCCTGACGGTCACCACCTACGATTCAGCCTACATGCACATGGAACACCTGGGCGCACGCTTTGGACTGCTGGTGTTCGACGAGTGCCATCACCTCCCCGGCGCCTCCTATGCGATGGCGGCGAAGCTGTCGTTGGCGCCTTTCCGCCTTGGCTTAACCGCAACCCCCGAGCGCAGTGATGGCCGCGAGGCCAGTTTGGCTGGGTTGGTGGGGCCGCAGGTGTATCGCAAAGACATTGTCGAGCTGTCGGGTAACTATTTGGCCGATTACGACACCGTTCGCGTGGTGGTGGATCTGTCACCCGAAGAGCGCGTGGCCTACGAAACCGCGCGCGCCAGCTACGTGGGCTTTTTGCGCGACAGCGGGGTGAACATGGCGCAGCCCGATGGCTGGACGCAGTTTATCATTCGGGCCTCGCGGTCTGAGGCCGGGCGGCAGGCAATGGCCGCGTACCTGCGCCAACGCGAGCTGGCATTTACCGCGCCCGCGAAACTGCAATACCTCGAGCGTTTGCTGCATCAGCATCGCCAGGATCGCGTTTTGATCTTCACGCAGGACAATGCCACGTGCCACAAGGTGTCGCGTATGTTCTTGGTTCCCGCCATCACGCATCACACGAAGGTCAAGGAGCGCACTGAGCTTTTGCGCAAGTTTTCGCAAGGCGCCTATGGCGTGCTTGTCACCTCGAAGGTGCTCAATGAGGGCGTAGACATCCCCGAGGCCAACGTGGCCGTGGTGCTGTCCGGAAGCGGCTCGGTGCGGGAGCACGTGCAGCGCCTGGGGCGTGTGTTGCGCAAAGGCAAAAACAAACACGCCTTGCTCTACGAGTTGGTCACGGGCGGCACATCCGAGGCGCGCACCAGCGAGCGCCGGAGAGATCACGTTGCTTACCGCTGACCATGTGCACACTCGGCGGCGGGGGGAAGACCTTTTTGTGGTTCCGCTGCAAGGGGAGCGTGTGCGGGTTGCGCACGAGATGGCCGAAATTTACGCGGCGGTGGCGCGGGCGCATGTGGGGCGAGATCGGCAAGCTTTTATGGATGCGTGCAAGGCTGTGACCGCTGCGTGGCGCCAGCAAGATCGGCGCTTGGCCGACGGCATTTTGAAACTGGTCTGTGACCGCTGCGTGTTCGAGGAAGAAACGCCGCTTGCAGCACCGATGGTCAGAGCCGAAGTCTTTGGGCGGGCGGCCGAACTGCGAAAGCAATCCACAAGTGCCGCCTTTGATCGGAAGGCGGTGCTTGACGCCAGCGCCCTCGCCTTGCAAACCGACGCGGCATCGGTGGAAGCGGCCTTGTACGGCGATCTGCCGGGCGCACACATTTTGAAGCAAGCGCTGGTGCCCGAGCCTGCGCTGCTTGTGAAGATATACAACATGGCCCAGGTGCAAGCGGTGTTTCTGCGTGCCACGAGCGTTGTGGCCACGGTGACCGCCGAGCAGCCCGCGCGGTTGCGTCACCTGTTTCGCGTGCTGAAGTTTCAGCAACTGCTGTTCGCCATCACACCGGTGGCGGGCGGCTACCAAATTGCCATTGATGGCCCGTTTTCTTTGTTCGATGCGGTCACCCGTTATGGGCTGAAGCTGGCGCTGGCGTTGCCAGCCATCATGGCCTGCGCACACTGGAGCCTCACTGCCGAAGTTCTGTGGGGGCGGGAGCGGCAGCCACTGCGGTTTCGTCTAAAAGGCACAGGCCTTGATGAGGAAACCGGCGCCCCCCCACTTCCCGAACCCGTGGTTGCCTTGCTGCAACGTTGGCCGGCTCTGCAAACGCCGTGGCGCGTGGAGGTGAGCTCTGCCCTGCTGGATCTGCCGGGCGTCGGCGTGTGCGTTCCCGATCTTCAGTTTGTGCACCAAGAGACGGCAGCCGTTGTGCACTTTGAGCAGTTGGGTTTCTGGAGCCGCGACGCCGTGTGGAAGCGCGTCGAGTTGGTGCAAGCGGGCCTGCCATTTGCGGTGGTGTTTGGCGTGAGCAAAAGTCTGCGGGTGTCCGAGGCCGCGCTCAGCGACGAGCTTCCCGCGGCTTTGTATGTGTTTGCGAAAGTGCCCAGCGCCAAAGCGTTGCTTGAACGCATCTCGCAGGTTGCCGCAGTCGCCGCCTCAAGGTTATGAGCCGCTGTAGCGTTTGCGCACCAGAACCACAACGGCGTCTTTGGCGCAAGCATCACAATAGCCAAAGCGGGTGCGCAAGGTTTCCAGGGTTTGTTTGGCCGTCGCCACGCCTTCTTTGTCAAGTGCCGCTTCGCCGTCGGCCAAATATTTCAACAACGCCTCATTCAGTTTGCGAATCTTGCGTTTGTTGTCGTTGAAAAACGCCTCTCGCAGGCTTTCGATGTGGCGCGGAAAAATGGCTTCCAAATCCGGCCGTTTGTGCGGGTTGTCGATGGACCAAGCGCCTATGCGCGAGATAATGTCGCGCCGAAATTCGTCACGCTTCGCCCCACTTCCTACATCCAGATAACGCTCGATTTCGGCCATGAACTCTTCGTTGGCCGGCTCTTCCTTGCGCGTGACCGGGTTGTGAACCTTTTCCCCTTTGAGCCACGACGACACTTGCGACACGTAGCGCCCGAATTGATCAAGATAGCGTTGTTCGTCCACCAAACCCATCGACACCCGCACCTCGTGATCCACCTTGTCGATGAGCCGGTCGCGCACTTGAAAAACGAATTTTCGGTGTTCGTGGTAGCCACCAGAGATGGGCTCTTGTTTCAAGAAGTCGTACACCGAGACCGCTTTAACCAACTCTTCCAACTCATCAAGCACCGCAAACGGCGACAAACACGCGTAGCGCGGACTTTGCGCGGCGTTCATGATGGTCAACTTCATTTCTCGTGGCGAGGCACCCGAGCGCCCTTCGTAGTTGGGATAGCTATCGGATTCTTTCGCCACCTTTTCCCGCTCGGCCTTCAGCTCGCGCAGCTGTTCGGTGTTGTAGCCTTCGGGCAACTGGTCGCCTGCGTAGAGCAGCGCCTTATCGATCGGTGACAACTTGCCCACCAGGTCGGCCACGTTCTTCCCGTACTTTTCCGCCATCGGCTTGCGCATGCGTGTGAGCACCGCCCACAAGGCTGCGGTCCACGCCACATGCGGGGCCACGTGGCGGGTGCCTGTGCCCATTACGCGCGAAATGTGGTGTTCGTAGATCTGCTGCTCAATCTTGTAGTCGAGCAAATACGGCGCCCGCACCAGCTCCATGCGCCCTTTGAACGATTGAAACTCGGGGATTTCTTTAAAGGCAGTGAGGTAGCCTTCGTTCGATGAAGCCAAGAACACCGTGTCGACTTGCAGAGTGACCGCGTCCAACGACACTTGGCCATCTTCCACGGTGCCCAGTAAATACTTAAACGCATCCAAAGGCCGCTTGAGCAGATCGGCGTACTCCACGATGCCGCGATTGGCGTCCACCAACTCGCCTTGGTATTCGTACAATGGCAATGCGCTGATCGCCGGCGGCAGCCCTGCCAAGTTTTTGCCAACGGTCAGCTGTCGCGCTGAAGCGTCCACCGCCAATTGCGGGCCCACTGTGGCAACCGCCACCCGGTACCTGCGCGACATGTAAAACCGCTCGACTTGCACGTGCCTCAGCACTTTGCCAAGGTCGCCGCGGTAGGTGGTGAGCAGCGCTTCGAACACTTGGCGGTTGCGCGGGCTCAAATCACCATCGAGCAGATGCTGCGCCGGCCGAAACCCTTCAGACATGGGGCCTTGCAGGGTTTCACGAAGCAGCTCCCGCCGGCGATCCCTTGGCACCAAGAGCAAAGGATGGTCTCGCAGCTCATCCACCAGCTTGGCCTCAATCAACTCTTCGTCGAGGTAGGCGTACGAGTCGCTCGCCGCTGCCGATTCGGGCCCCCGGTCGCCAAAGCCGATGCCGCCTTTGACCAGCTTTTGGACGGGAAAAATCCAATTGAAACGGTAAACCGCGCCCTCGGGCAAATGGCAGTAGTGCTCCATCGCCCGCTGAAGGCACGAAATGAACGTCGATTTTGCGCTTCCGTTGGGGCCATGCAACAGCACCAAACGGTTGGTGCGGCCCTCGCTAGAAAAATTCGCCAGCAGGCGGTACACGGCGTTTTGCACCTCTTCTTGCCCCATCAGCCGGTCGCGACCGCTGTCCCACGGGCAATCGAACAAAGAAAATCGCTTGAGGGTTCCGCGCGGCCCGGTGACCATCTGTGTGCCAAAGTGGTCAAAAACGTCCCGCAGATACTCAGCGGCCGATCGGGCCTGGATTTTCGGCTGTTCACCGAATAGGGAAAGGTATTCCCCAAACGACATCACCCGCCGGTTTTGCGCGTAAACGTCTTGTGTTTGTTGGGCCAGCGCCCCCAACCACCCTGTGGCATCAAAAGAGTCAGTCATTGCCGATTTCGCCGTTCTTTAAATACCCAACACCGGCCGTGCATAACTTTCCCGACGGCCACGTCCAAAGTATAGAGGTAACCAGATGAAAGCTCACTTTTCCCTTATCGCTCTGCTGACGGTTTCTTTGACGTCGGCCTCGGCCTGGGCCCAAGCGGCCAAAAAGCAACCCAGGGCGAAAGCAAAAGCAGCGGCGTCGGCGTCGGCGCCCGCCGAAGAGCCCTCGGGTGAGGTGATTCCTGCCCCCCCCAATTCGCATCCCATGGAGGACTTGAAAAAGTCACACGTGAAGCTGCAAAAGCTTATTGGCAAAAACAGCCCCTCGTGGTCGCCCGAAAGCGAGGCCAAGACTCAGGAGATCCGCCAGCTGGTCAATAGCTTTTTGGATTTCCAAGAGCTGGCCCAGCGGGCCTTGGTCAAGCATTGGGATGGCATTGAGCCTGGCAAACGCCGCGCCTTCGTTTCAACGTTGCGCGAACTGGTTGAGCGCAATTACATCGACCAAATGACCGGCGGCAAGGCCAACTACAAGCTCAATTGGCTCAAAGAAGACGTGCAGCCCACAGCTGCCACAGTCACCGCCGCGCTCAACACCACGGCGCGAGGCAAACCCGTTGATGTGGCCATGGAATACCGCCTGGTTCACAAACAAAAAGGGTGGGTGGTGTACGATGTGGTCACGGACGACCAAAGTCTGCTGGAAACCTACAGGGCGGAATTCAACAAGGTGATCAAGAAGGAGTCCTTCGACGCCTTGCTGAGCAAATTGCAACAAAAGCTAGATGAGAAAAAGCAGGGTGTGGCCAAGAAACAGTAGCGTCGGGCGGGGCTGGGTCCCATCGCAAGATCAAGCCGCAAGGGCCCGCACGGGTCGTTGCGGCTTTGGCGTTGTTTGGCCAGTTTTGATTTTGGGCTTGGCGGGGGCGTTGGGCGTCTCGGCGTGTGGCGAGGACTGTTGCACGGTGGATGGTGAGCCCATCTTGGTCCAGGCCGCGGGGGACGGCGCCTTGTGGCTGCGGATGCGAGACACCAAATCACAGCCGCCCACCGATGGGTGGGCGCTGGTGGACACCTCCGCGCCGGTGAACCTTTGGCACGACCCGCGGAGCCGGCCGCCCCAACTTGATCCACGTAGTTTCGACGTTTTAACGCCCGACGGAACCGCCGTGCGGGGCCGTTTCCAAGACATTTGGGCTCTGGGAACGGCGCTGACCCAGCCGCAAGCCTTGGCGGCGGAAGGGGGCCCCGGTGCCGCCGTGGCCGCCAAGGTGGCGCAGGATCTTCAAGGGCTGCCGGTGCTGGCGGTGCTGGGTGGAGAGTTTTGGCGGGGTTTCGCTCCCATTCTTGACCGCACCCCCGATGCGGGGGCGCCCACCCTCACGCTGTGGGACCAACAGCCGGCAAGCACGGGCTTTTTGGACACGTCTCAGTATGCCGTTTTGGAACTGGATTTGTTTGGCGGTGGCCAGCTGAGTGCCAAAGGCCAGCCGGATGTGTTCGGCTTGCGGGGCCCACACCAGTTTCCGGGCTCGCAATTGGTTGTGCGCGGGT
>JBBSJE010000055.1:0-32171 GCA_038257535.1 Polyangia bacterium | reverse complement strand
GTTCCCCCACGGCATGGCGGGGCAAGCTCCAAAACAAAGGCGCGGTGGATTGTTCCACGTGCGCGATCACCACCAATCGGAGCCCCTTGGCGCTGCGTTCTAGCCACGCCACGGCTTGACCATCGGCGCGCCACAAAGGCGTGCCCGCCACTTCAAACCGATCGCCAGGGCCATGAACGCGCTGGCCATTCAACAACACCGCACCTGACCGAACCACCAGCAGATGCCGCCCGCAAGGTGAGCGGGTTGAGGCGTGCGGGCCAGCCGCTGCGATTGCCCCCGTTGGCCGAGGCTTGCGCTTCGGTGCCACTCTTGGGCCGGCCCACGCGTTGTGATCCAGTGCAAGTCCCGCCATCACGAACCCCAAGTGAAGCCAGCGCATAAGCCCCATTTGGCCGCCCGTTTCGGGCGTTGCCAATTTTCTGCACGCTGCGCCGCGTGGTCAGCGCACATGCAAGGATGGTTGCAGCGCGATCGACTGCGATTTTCGCCCGGGTTGCTTGATGCGTTTTAGCAGCAGGACAGCCGCCTCGTCTCCCATTTGCCGGCTGGGTTGCGCCACCGTTGAGATGGGCGGATCGAAGGCGTCAAGCCAATCGTAGTCGTCCGAGCTCATAACTTCCACGTCCTGAGGGCAGCGAAGCCCCGCCATTTTGATGGCTTTGAGAATTCCGGTGAGCATCAGAAAGTTGGCCGCGAACACGGCGGTGGGGCGCTGCTCCGGCGGGCGCTCCAGCCACGCTGTGGTGATTTGCAGGGCCGATTGCATGGTCCAATCGCCCGCGCCCACAAGCGAATCCGGCGCGGGCAAGCGCTTCTTCTTCAAAGCCTTGCGCCACCCCGCCAAGCGGTCTTCGTTGGCCGATAATTCTACGGGGCCCACGATGATAGCCACGCGCTTGTGGCCTTTGCCCAGAAGGTGTTCAACCGCCAGCCGCGTGCCGTTCTCGTTGTCGGCAAACACCGCGTCTGCATCAAGCGTTTGCGGGCGCCGGCCCACGAACACCAAAGGTTTTCGCATCGCCACCAAGGGCGCAAGGTCAGATTCATCGCCAGGGGCCACAAACAGCAGCAGGCCATCCACTTGCTTGGCCCCGAACACTTTCAAGTAGTGGGCCTGATGTTCACGTTGGTCGTGGGTGCTGCCCAAGATAAGTGCGTAACCCTCAGCGCGCAAACGCTCCTCTACGGCGTAAACCACCTGCGCGTAAAATGGGTTGCTGATGTCGGGGATCAGCATGCCCACGGTTTTGGTTTGCCGCGTTTGCAGGCTGCGCGCGACTTCATTGACCGTGTAGTTCAGTTCCCGAACCGCGTCGAGCACGCGTTGCGTGAGTTGTGGGCTGACGAACGCGGATCGGTTGATTACGGAGGAAACGGTGTATGTGGATACCCCCGCGCGCTTTGCAACGTCATAGATCGTGGCCATTGGCCGCGCGAGTATACGCGAGCCCGCCGTGCTCGTGGTAAGTCCCTGGGTCAGGCTTTGCAACTGTGCCCGAACCTTCATTCACAATCACAACTGGCGTGCCCTTGGCGCCGAAAACCACGCTGAAGCTGGGCGGGCCTGCGGCGCACTTTGTCGAGGCGTCGCAGGAATCGCAGGTGGAGCAAGCGCTGGCGTGGGCCAATGGCCAAGGGTTGCCGGTTTTGGTTTTGGGGGGCGGCTCGAATCTGGTGTTGGCGGATGCGGGCTTCGCCGGTTTGGTTCTGAGCATGGCGACCCGCGGCTTGCAAACGCAGTCCACACCCCAAGGCGTTGAAGTTCAGGTGGCGGCCGGCGAATCCTGGGACGCTCTGGTGGCGTATGCCACAGGGCAGGGCTGGGCGGGGCTTGAGTGTTTGGGTGGCATTCCTGGCTGCGTGGGCGCTACACCCATTCAGAATGTTGGCGCTTACGGCCAGGACGTTTCACAAACCATCGCGCGTGTGCAGGTGCTTGATCGCAAAACGCTTCAGCGGCGGTGGCTGCAACCACAAGAGCTAGCCTTTGGCTACCGCGACAGTTGGCTGCGACGCAACCCCGACGCGTTCGTTGTTCTGAACGTGATGTTTTTGTTGCGGCCAGGCGCCCCAGGCAATCTGCGCTATGCGGAATTGGCCCACGCGCTTGCGGCGAACCCGCACCCAACGGTGGAGGACGTTCGCCAAACCGTAATTCAATTGCGCCGCAAGAAATCCATGGTGCTGGATCCCGCAGATCCCAACACAACGAGCGCGGGTTCATTTTTTACCAACCCAGTGGTCGATCAAGCAACCGCGCGCTTCGTTGTCGACGTGGCGCTTCAGCGCGGGCTGGCCGGCAACAGCTTGGAGGTGCCGCAATGGCCCGCGGGCGAGGGACAGGTCAAGCTGGCCGCCGCCTGGCTGATCGAGAAAGCGGGCTTCGCTCGCGGCCAGCGCCAGGGCGCGATCGGCATCTCAACCGCCCATGCCTTGGCTTTGGTTCACCACGGGGGCGGCACGGCGCAAGAGCTGGTGGCGTTTGCGCGCACAATCGCCGAAGCCGTTTGGCGTGCCTTCCATGTGAAGCTTACGCCCGAGCCCATTTTCGTGGGGCTCTCGTTCTAGCAGCTACGGCGCTTGTCGGGCGCGCAGGGGGATGCGGAAGGAAACGGCAGCGCCCTGTGCGCCGAAATTCGTGTCACGCGCCAGTTCCAGCAAGCAAGCGCCCAGCGGCGTGTTGTGAAGCGTTTCGGGAACGACGCGCGCCGACTCTACGAGGCCCGCTGCCGTGATGCCAAAAGCGATGGCAATTTCCGGCACGCCTTCCACAAACGCCGCGTGCGTCTCGAAGCAACGCTCAATCTTGCCCTGCTGGCGTCGGAAGGCGCGTGTAAGCGCGGTGGGATTGGGCCCCGTTGACTTGGGCGCCAAGGATCGAGGCTTGCGCTCATTGGGAACCTGGCTTGTGGGTGTGGTGTCTTGGGTCGCAGCTTCAGGGGCCGCTGTCGGTGCCACAGGCAGCTCCGTGTTGGCCGGCGGGTTGTCTTGCACCACCACAAACGCCGAGGCGGGGGCTTCATCGCGTCCCAGGGTCATCATTGCCATCACGGCCGCCCCCAGCCCCACCGCGCCCAACGTCAGCCCCACCCACAACGCAGGCTTGCCCAACCCAGGCTTCATTTGTGGCGTGGGGGAAAGGCTGTGATTCGTCGTGGCCTGTGTTTGATCGGGCGGCGTCACCAGCGCACGCAGCTCTTGGGTGTGGTTGGCGCGCCAAGCGGTGTCGAGCAAGGCAAGCGGTTCCAAGCCCAAATGTGCGGGCATCTCGCCGAGAAAATCGCGTTGGATGTCAGCCACTAGCCGTGCGTGCGTGGTTTCTTCGCCTTGACGCCGGCACCATCTCAGCGCTTCTGTAAAATCAGCGGCGCTTTGAAAGCGGTCCTCAGGATTTTTGGCCAACGCGCGCGCCACCACTTCATTGAGCTCGCGGCGCAGATCAGCCCGAATGTGCGAGATAGGGCTCGGATCAAACTCGGCAATGCGTTTAACGGTTTGCATCGAGTTGTCACCCTCGAAGGGATTGAACCCTGCCAAAATTTTGTAAAGCACCACCCCAGCGGCGAACACGTCGCTTTGCACGGAGGCTTGCGCGCCACGAAAAATTTCAGGAGCCGTATAGGCCGCTTTGCCTTTGAATTCACCTTCTTTGGTGCGGTAGTCGCCGCCATCGTCCGAAAATCGCGCAATGCCAAAATCCAAAAGCTTGATGTGGCCTTCGGTGTCGAGAAGCACGTTTCCGGGAGAGACGTCGCGATGAACCACTTCAAGCTTGTGGCCATCGGGGCGTACAAAGGTATGCGCGTAGTGCAAGGCCTCCAAAACCCGAATCATCACTTGCAAGGCCACGTCACCAGTGAGCAGACCACCGGTGGCGCGCAGATAGCGATGCCATAACCCCAGGTCGTAGCCGCGAACGAACTCAAGCACCATGATGTAGGCGCTATCTTCTTCGCCAAAATCGAGGATGTTCACGATCCCCGGGTGCTGCAACTCGGAAAGGATGCGCGCTTCTCGCACAAACAGGCCTGCCATACGAGGGTTCGCCACCAGGTGCGGCAAGATGCGCTTGATCACAACGGGTCGCGAGAACCCCGCGGCGCCTTCGGTGCGACCCAAGTACAAAACCCCCATGCCCCCGTGCGCCAGCACCCGCACCACGCGGTAGCGGCCCAGAACCGCACGTCCCAAAAGCGGATCGCTCAGCGGCTTCATTTACATGTTCCCCGCGGGTCGGCGCAGGTAGTAGTGCACGCCGCGATCTTGATGCTGAAATCGAATCGCAAGCGCGCGGCGGTTGGGATCAGCGCGCACTTGGCCCGAAAATCGGTGCTGCGGATCAAGCTTTAGATCGGCGCCCATCGAAGACACCTGCCAACCAGGCAAAGCGATGCCGGCCACATCCACCGTATCGCCCAACTTAAAAGCCCGATTCGAGGGATCATGCACCACGGCGGCGGGGGCCGCGTTGTCGAACCGAATCTTGAGATTGGTTTCGATGGATCGACGGACCTCCGTGCTGTCGTTGTAAGTGGCAAACGTCAAACGGTGTGTGCCCTCGGAAAGCGCGGCTGGTTTGAACACGTGTTTTGGCTTGTCCGTGGTGATGGTTTTTGTGCTGCCATTGCCAACCCATTCAAGTTGATAACGGCTGGCTTTGGGCGCTGCGGGCCAGCGCACGTGAACTTCCGGCAGCAAGTTTTGGTAAAGAATGGTGTAGTTGCGTCCGTCGGTGTCAACCATCGATGCTGGTGGAACCCGAGGCAGGCGTGAGGTGCCTGGGTCGCGCACGATCTCAATGCTGCCCTGACCCGCGGACGCATTGCCACACAGCACGGTGTAACGATGGGAACCAGCGTTTAAGGCCACAATGACGGCGCTGCCACGCTTCGGCAACACAACCCGCCGCGCCCCCACGCGCAGGCGCCCTCCCTGGGGACAGGCGCTTGCGAAATCCACTTCTACGGCGGTGGGAGGGCTAGGATCGTGCACCACGCAGGAATCTCCCGCTTTGAGAGAAAGATCGGCCACCTCGGGGCCTCGTCCGGTGACGTTGATTCGTCCCTCGGGAGACAAAACCAGCTGCTCGCCTGCGCTGATCTCGTCGCTGCCAAAGCGCGTCTCGGCGGCCGCGAGGCCGTTTTGAACTTTGAGCAGCACCGACCGATCGCGATTTACAAGCAGCTCGGCGACCGTTCCTTCGCTGGTGGCGCGCACCGAGATGGTGCCTCCAGGAACGCTTACCATGGTGTCGCCAGCGGGGCGTTCAAAGCTAACGCGGCCTTGCTTGGTTTCCACAAGACTTACGCCCTTGCCTATAAGAAACTGTCCCGCGCCATGCACGGTGGCGCTTTGCTCGCCTTGCTGCAGTCGAACGCTTGTGCTCGCAGGAACGTCTATGCTGCTGCCCGCGCCCAGCGTCCGCGCGCCTGGCGCCAGAAACTCCCAAGGCGACTGGTCATCTTGTTTGTAGCGAATGCGACGACCCACGATTTGAGCATCGATGGCGCCCTCCACAGCGACGGCCACAGGCTTGGTGGCAACCTGTTGCGCGGGCTGTGATGCGGGAGCGACCGCCACGGGCTCCATGCGCTCGATCTGGGCGGTGTCAACGTCCACGAGAATGCGCTGGCCGGCCTTAATTTCAATAGCCTCGCCCTTGTCGGGGGTGAAGTTCGCCATGCCCACCACTACTTCAATGCGGGTTCTGCGCCCCTCTTGACGAAGCACGATCTGCGTGCCGCCCTCAAGCACGGCTAAGCCAACCGCGGAACGAAGCCGCATAGGCGCTGCGCCCAACTCCAACAACACCTCGCCCACCTCAAGATCGAAACTTTTTTCGGTGTCAGCCGCCGTCGCGAAACGAAGCACGGCTTCGGGCCTTAATTTCAAAGCGGTGCCGTCGCCCAGCCGCAACTGCGCGTGCGACTTCGGGCCAGTTTTGATGCCATCCCCCATGACAAAGGTATCGCCTGCGTTTGCAGAGGACCAACGGCGGGGGGCTGCCGCCAGATCACGCTGCACGTCGCCCTCGAGGCTGGACAACGACGCCAAAATCGGTGCCTTCTTGCACGCGCCCATCAACGACACGCCCACCCAAAAGCATAGGGTGGCCACGGCGGCGGGCCCTCGGACGCAAGCACGAGGTGCAGCTTGTGCCGTCAACGAGCAACGCCCCCAACGCGAAGATCGGCGTTCAAAATCGTTACGCCGTTTTCCTCAACACGCACCTCCCGCCTCTGCCCTTTGAAACCCTCCGCTTCAATGGCTACCTCGTAGACGCCAGGCGGTATGTCCACAACGAAGCTGCCGTCGTCGTCGGTTTGTGCTTCCACGTTCAGCGGGTAGACGCGCACCGTGGCCTTGAGCCCTCGGCCTTTGAACGAGCGAATCAGCCCCCTTAGTTGGCCGGCGGGGGTGGCCGGAGTTTCGTCTTCCGGCTCCGATGGCTTCTCTGGCTCTGCCACCGCGGCTGGCTCTTGCGGCTTCGGGATTTCGGTTGGCGTCGCATAGTCGACAGGCGCATCCGTGCGCACGCTGGCGTGCGCGCCAAATTGATAGGCGAAACCAGCGTTGATGCCGAATCGGACCTCGGTGGGAATCAGAGGGGCGTCAGGGGCAAGGTCAGGACGTTCGCTGGGCGACGCGTGCACCAGCGCAAACACTTGCCAATGCGCGCCAAGGTGGTGCCGAGCGCCGGCACCCACGCGCATCGGTGACTGCAGCAGTGACGGACCACCCAAAAGCAGATCAGCCGACACCTCCCCCAACCATTCGGTGCGTCCGGTTCGGTAAGCAACACCCACGCCCGCCAAGGCCGCGTGAAAGTCTGATAAGCCAAGCGAGTGCCTGTCGCCTGGGCGCGTGCGGGCCAGATCAGGTTTGGCGTTTGCGCTTTGGTCGAGTCGAAAACCAGCCAGAGCCGCCAAAGTGAGGTTGCCGCTCATGTGCGCCAGCAATAGCTTGGCATCCACCACCGTCGCGTCGAAGGCCAGCGAGGGAGCTTCCCGACCAGGGACGCGAACCCCCAATTCGCCGCCCCAAGCGATAGCTGCGGCCCGCTGGCCATAGCGGACCGTAAATTGCGGGGCCCCGTTGTAGCTTGTGTCTGCGCCTTGAGCATCGGCGGGGTGGCCATCACGGCGGCCTGCCAGACGCAAGGACAGATCCAGACCGGCAACAGGTGCAACACCCACGGCCACGGAGCCGGCGAACCGATGATGCGATCCCGACTGCCCATCGGCAGCTTCGCTCATTCCGTAGCCAGATGACCCGGCAACGGTCCAGGTGCTTGCCGTGCGAAGGCCCGGCACACCAATCCGAATGAGTCCCGGCAACGCCGTCTCGGTTGCCCCCACGTGCGCCGAGCCCGCTGTTTGAGTCGGGGCCACCTCGGTCAGCGTTTCTGTTTCGGCCAAAGCTGGGGGCGCGGCTGTCATGGCCGACCCGCCCGTCAGCGACAACAGCAGCGCCTTGGCGCTCCAACGCCTGGTTCGATTGCTGGTTTTGCTGCGCCCGATTCTGCTCATAGCTGAAGATCCCTTGACCGCCACGGGATGGCGGTGCGTCCCTAGTGCCCCACTTGGCTTTCGTCAGTTTGCGCCAAAGCTTAAAGAGCATGGGGCCCAACCTGGGTGGGTATTGTCACTGGGGTGGGCAGCAAACGGAAAAAGCGCCGCGCACAACAGCAGCGGCAAGGCCCCGCCGGCTTAAAATCCCTTGGCTTTTGTGCTAGTTCCGATGCGATGAGAGCACAACCGGCGCTGATGGTTTTGATACGCGTTGCGAGCGTGTGGGCAGGGGCCATGTGGGTACACAGCGCACACGCTGCGGTCGGTGATGAAGTGGCGTGGCGCCCACTGTTTAATGGCCGCAACTTGGACGGCTGGGAGCAGCGGGGGGGGGCAGCGAAGTACGTGGTTAAAGGTGGCGCGATTCATGGCGCTTCGGTGCCCAACACCCCGAACTCATTTCTTTGCACAAAACAGCGCTACAGCGACTTCATTCTTGAGTACGAGTTCAAGGTTGACTCTGATCTCAACGCGGGCGTGCAGATTCGGAGCAACAGCGTGCCCACTTACCAAGAGGGCCGTGTGCACGGCTATCAGGTTGAGATCGATCCCGATCCAAAGAAGAACCGCTTTTGGACAGGTGGGTTGTACGACGAAGGTCGCCGTGGTTGGCTTGCAGATCTCAGCAACAACGACGCCGCACGCAAAGCCTTCAAGCAAGATCAATGGAATCACATCCGCGTTGAAGCGGTTGGCGACGAGATCCAAACCTGGGTCAATGGTGTGGCCGCGGCACAGCTGCGAGACGCGATGAATTTGTCAGGTTTCATCGCGCTTCAGGTTCACGACGTGGGATCGCGAACGGATCCCGCACACATTGCTTGGAGAAATCTGCGCATCAAGGATCTTGGAAAGCACGTATGGGTTGATCTCTTCGACGGCAAGACGCTCAATGGCTTGTTTTCTCTCAAAGGCCAGTGGACCATTTCAGACGGCGTGCTGAAAGGTCGGCCTGCCGCGGCTGGTTGGGGCGCGCTGCAAGCCGAAGGCTTCTGGGAC
The DNA here is from genome assembly GCA_038257535.1 of Polyangia bacterium. GTDB lineage: Bacteria > Myxococcota_A > Polyangia > Fen-1088 > Fen-1088 > JAGTJU01. Next base: position 23,598 of record JBBSJE010000055.1, on the reverse strand, counting down.
GACGTGGTGGTGAAGGTGGTCTATCGGCTCAAGCAGGCCAATGGAGGCTTGTACGTACGTGCCCGGCCCAACCCGGAATTGGGCTCGGGTATAGACGGGCTGCAGGCAGACCTAGACGCGGACGCCAGCCGTGTGGGCGGTCTGTTTGAGAATCCCGGTCGCGGTTGGTTGGTGCGACCTCGAACTGAGGCCATGACCAAGGCGCTTGTGGCAGACGGGGGGTGGAACGAAGTTGTGCTGTCCGCGCACGGCGGTCAGATCGTGTCCCGGGTCAACGGCATCTTGGCGGCGCAAACGCCCGACGAGAATTGTCGCACCGAGGGTGTGGTGGCCTTGGAAGTTTTTGGCGGCGCCGAGGCTGAGATCGAGGTGAAGCAGCTGGCGGTGCTTGCGGGCCCCATCCCGCCCCCTGCACCCGGCGTTCAAATTGGTCTTTGTTCTTCGCTCAAAGGCGACGCGCTCGAGAAGGTGCGCGATGCTGGCTTCGACTTTGCCGAGATTCAAGTCACGGAAGTGGCGGCGATGAGCGACGAAGAGTTTGCGGCCGCCAAACAGAAACTGCAGGGTTTGGGCCTTCCCGTGACATCAGCCATCTTGTTCTTGCCGCGCGAACTCAAGGTGGTGGGCCCCGACGTGGACGTGGCCGCGCAAAACGCCTACCTGGACAAAGCGTTGCCCCGGTTGGCCGAACTTGGCTTGAAAATGGCAGTTTTCGGCAGCGGGCGTTCGCGAACCGTTCCCGAGGGCTTTGATCAGAAGAAAGCCTTTGACCAAGTGGTTGAGTTCGGTCGGCGGTCGGCTCAGAAAGCCAAAGCGCATCAACTGTTCATCGTGGTTGAGTCCTTGCAAAGTAAAGAAACCAACATGATTAACACCTCAGCTGATTCGTTGGCGCTGGTCAAAGCGGTGAATCATCCCAACTTCAAGATGCTGGTGGACCACTACCACATGAGCCTCATGAAAGAAGATCCGGCGGTGATCGTGAAGGCGGGCAAGAATCACATCGTTCACGTGCAGATGGCCAACCCTGACGGACGTGCCTATCCCATGTCCGATGAAGAGAGCGATTACGCCACATTTTTCGCGCGGCTTGCCCAGATTGGCTACAGGGGAGGGGTTAGCATTGAAGGACGCTCTGATCACTTTTCCCACGACGCTTTCAAGGCCATCATGTTTCTTCGACGCGCCACGTTGCCACTTTCGAGAGGTCCGAAACGGGGTGTTCAGTAAAACTTGCGTTGTCGTTTGTTTACTTTTGCTTGAGGAATGGGCAGCAAGGTTGTAAACCCCCGCCGCATTGGCCCACTTCGCCCGCATGCCTTTGAATGCCCCACCCAAACGCCCCTGGATGTCCCGCTTGGGCGCGGGTTTAAGCGTGGCTTGCGCCATTCACTGCGCATTGACCCCTCTGCTCGTGGGGGTGTTGCCGCTGGTGGGGCTTAGCTTCTTGGCCGAGGAGCGCACCGAGCAATGGGCTGTGGGCGCCGTGGTGGTGTTCGCTGTGGGAAGCGCCCTGTGGGGCTTTCATCGTCATCGTGCCTTGCGGGCCGTGATGGCATTCGCGGGCGCTGTGGGGGTGTTGTTGATGGGGCGCTGGTTGGGCGACGCACACCCGCTGGGCATCCCTTTAACGATCATGGGAGGCGTGGCCATCGCAGGCGCGCACTGGCTAAGCGCCCGGACCTGCCACACCTGCCCCAATCATGCGCTAGACCACAGCCACAGCTAACGCGCCGGTGGGGCTGTGACTTTGAGGTGAAGCTCAAGCGGCGCTGGGCTTGCTGAGACATCGATCCACAGGGGGTCGTTGGCTTTGGAGGCCGCGGCCGATTCGGCCAACACGGCGTCGTCCAGTGAGGTTTTCCCAATCTTCATATCGCTTTCGGGGGTCGACAGAAGGTGCGCTTGCACGCGGTATCGGCCCGGGAAAGGACCGTGTTTGGAATCGATGTCGAACTGGCCGTTCTTTTTGCCCACGTAGGCGGCCACAATAGGGAACCGCTCGTTTTGCGGGATCAACGTGAGCCAGCCGTGCGCCAGCGGTTTGCCGTTGACGGTGGCAACCCCTTGCACCGCCACACGGGTCCCGCTGGCCAGGAATCCTGATCGTCGCAACCACCTGAGGGCCAGGCCGCGCCATTGCCCCAAATCAGGGTCGCCGGCTCCAATGCCCGTGCCGTGCGGGCCGTTGCCGAAAATGTGCAATTCCGCCGGGATCTTGAGTTCGAGCAGCCGCTCGTAAAACCGCAGGCTGTGCGCGGGGGTGAGTGTGTCTTCGTGCGTGTGCACGAGGAACGACGGCGGGGTGTCCTCGCCCACGAAAGCCTCCGTGGATCGCCCGTACATCTGCTTATCGGCCACTTGATGTGAAATCGCGGGGTACACCAGCAGCAAAAAATCTGGGCGGGTGGGCTGCCGCTCGATTTCATCGCTGTGCGCGGGGCTTCCTAGCTCGGCCCCGGCCTCGGGGTCTGTGCCCACCGCAGAGGCCAAATTGCCACCGGCGGAAAATCCCATCATGCCAATGCGATCCGTCGAGATGCCCATCGAAGGCGCGCGGGCGCGCACCCAGCGCATGGCGCGTTTGCCGTCAGCAATGGCCACTTCGGGCTCGTAATCGGGCTGCACGCGGTAACGCAGAACAAAGGCGGCAATGCCCTCCCGGTTTAGCCATCGCGCCACCTGGACCCCCTCGTGATCTGCCGCTAGCACCCAGTAGCCCCCCCCAGGATTGATCACCACGGCGGCGCCTGTGGCCTTCTCAGGCGCAGGCAAATACGCCGTAATGGTGGGAATGTCCTTGATGTCCTTGCCTTTGGCATCAGGTGCACCTTCAGGCCACAACGGAACCGTTTTTTCGTGGTCTTGGTGCGTGCTTGTCATGGCAGAAGCGGGAGAGGCGTTGTTGTGGGCGCAGCCAACAGCCATGGCGAGCCCGGCGCTAACCCCCAAGAGCATACGCAGCCCAACGGCGCGGACAACCTCAAGAGGAATCGACGTGGTTATGATCTCCATCAGCCCGGCTTTATCGCATGGGGCCCAACCCGGCACCATGGTTTTGAATTTGGCCAGATCTGTTAGATGCTATGGGACGTGGAACCGATCACGCAGCAACCCGACATGAGCCGCGAATCCCCAGCGACCCGCACGGTGGCGCTTGTGGGCGGGACACACGGAAACGAATTCACGGGCGCTTACCTCATCAAGAAGTGGGAGCGGGATGCCAGCGCTTTGCAGCGGCCAGGTTTGAAGCTTGAATTTCTTCTCGCCAATCCCAAAGCGTTTGCACAATGCCGGCGTTACATTGACGAAGATCTGAACCGCTGCTTTTCCAGCACGCGCTTGGCCGCACCCAATCCAGCCAGTTACGAATCGATGCTGGCTCAGCAAATCAACCGCCAGCTGGGGCCCAAGGACAATCCGCGCGTTGATTTCATCATCGACATGCACACGGCCACCAGCCCCATGGGCACCAACTTGGTGTTCACACGGCTAGATGCCTTCGCCTGCCGGTTGGCGGCCTACATCAAACAGCTTTACCCCGAAACGGTTGTGACCTCTGAAGACGAGTTGGTGGCCGACCAATACTTTCTGAACTCCATCGCCAAACACAATGTTCTGGTGGAGATGGGGCCCATCCCCCAGGGGTGTTTGAGGGCTGACTTTCTCGACCGAACCGAACGCGTGGTGCATGCGATTTTGGACTTCGTGGCGGACCCCAGCATTGGGTCTGCATTGCCCAGCACGCTGGAGGTCTTTCACTACACAAAAGCCGTGTATTTGCCCACCGACGCCGATGGCCGCATCACGGCGATGGTTCATCCCTCATTGTTGGACACTCCGTATCCCACGATTCACCCTGGCGCCCCGCTGCTGGTTACCTTTGAGGGCCAAATCATTCCCTTCGACGGCCCCGAAACGGTGATGGCAGGGTTTGTGAATGAGGCGGCGTACTACGACAAACGCCAGGCGCTTTATCTCATGCGCAAAGAAACCGTGGCTGTGCCGCCGCCCAGCGCCCGGTAAGCCGCCGAAACGGTCAAGCCTACGGTGTGCGTTCAGGGGCGGGCGGCAGTGGCTTGCGTGACCAGCAACGCGACGGGAAAATGGGCAAAAACTTCACCAAGCATCAAAGTGCCCTCAGCCGTTGGCTGCAGATTCTCATTTGTAAGCAGGTTGGTAAGCGAACAACCCTCGAGGTGCTTCGGCAGCTGCACTGAGGTTTGTCCCCACACCTCCCCCACAGGTCGCTTCAATTGGTTTGCAAATCGTGTGAAGAAGCGCCCAACCACCACGATGATGGCGTGCTGCTCTTGCACACGGGCAAACGCCACCGCCTGCTCGTTGCGGTCGCCCGCCACTTCCAGGGGCACGTATTGCCCATGCACCAGAGCTTGGGAATGTTGACGGCGGGCCAGCAGCCCTCGATGCAAGATCCATAACTTGATGCGTGCGTCGTGAGGGCTTGCCAACAAGCTCTCTATTAACGTCTTTGGGTTGGCAGCGAACTCGCTCTGCAGGTCCGCTAGCATGCTCCTGCGACGCGCGTAATCCACGCCGCGGCGGTTGTCTGGATCAACCAAACTAAGATCCCAAAACTCCGTGCCTTGGTAAATGTCGGGCACGCCCGGTGACGTGAGCTTGAGAATAACCTGGGACAACCCGTTCCAGTAACCTGCCCACTGAGCCTTGCGAACAAACCGCTCGAAGTCGGCAAGAAATTCGGGGCTTTTGCCGGAATCAAGCAGCTGTGAAATAAAGTCCTTTACCGCTTGGTCATGCGGCTCGTTGGGCGCGATCCAGCTGGTGTTTTGCTTGGCTTCTTTAAGTGCCTTTTCAATATAGGCCAAAAGCCGATCAAGATAGTTGGGCGCCGCCGACAACCCTTCGATTGGCCACGTGCCCACAAGGGTTTGGTAAATGAAGTGTTCTTCCGAGCGCGTGGGACCTCGACCGTTCGGCAAGGAGGTGGCCAGCCGATCGTTTAGCGCAAACCACCGCTCTACAGATCGTCGCCAAGCCGCTGGCATTTCCGACAGGGTGGCGATGCGCAAGCGGGTGTCTTCGCCACGCTTGGTGTCGTGGGTGGCGGTGGCGCACATTGTATAAGGGGTTTGTTCCCACCGTTCTTTTTGCGTCTGATGGAACGCCTGAATCGTGGTGCCGAAATGATCGGGCTCTCCACCCACTTCGTTGAGCGCTGCCAAAGGGTGGTATCTGTAAAACGCGGTGTCTTCGAGGCCTTTGGCCATGATGGGACCGGTGACCTGCTGAAGCTTCAGCACGAACTCACGGCGCTCAGCGGCCTGCTCGAACGACAAACCTTCAGGATCCCTTAGCAACAACACGTCCCGAATGAAGTCGAACACGGCCGCGCTGGTGGCTGGGTTGTGCCGCCGCGCATAGCGAATGGCGCGCTCCACAGCCAATTCGTCGCGTTGGCTTGGCGTGGTGTCCGCGTCGCGAATGTAGGTGCGATAAACGCCAAACCCCGCGATTACCTGAGCCAGAGCGTTCTGCAAATTGTTTAAAGTGAAGTCGCGCGAATACCGGTGTTGCTCGGAGATGCGGTCAAGGCGGCGGGCCAAAACCGTCAGCTCGCTTGACATGGACGCCTCGATCACCAGCCGTTTGCTGTGCAAAACGACGTCATCGTAGCGCGTAGGCCCCTCGGCAAGGCCTGACGCCAAAGCACGCAAAGGCCGTGCAGCGTTGGGATCAACGAACAGACCCAAAACCAGGTTGAGAAAATCGTACCCCGTTGTGCCCGCCACGGGCCAGTCCTCGGGAAGCGTTTCGCCAGGCCCCAGGATTTTTTCGACCACAACATAGCCCGATTGTCCTGTGGCGGCTTTCCACGCCGACTGAAGATCGTGCAGGTACTTGTGAGGATCGTACAAACCATCAACGTGGTCGATGCGCAGGCCCGTAAGCCAACCCGCCGCCGCAAACCGCAGCGTGCTGCCATGCACGGCCTCGAATACCTCAGGATTTTCCACCCGAATGGCCGCCAGTTCATTGATGTCGAAGAAACGGCGATAATTGATCTCATCAGAGGCCACACGCCAGAACGAAAGCCGATACGCCTGATCAGCCAAAAGTCGTTCCATCGTGTCAAAGCTGCGAGGATCACCCTTGTGACCATTGACCACGGTCAACGCGGCCGAAAGCGCAGCGGCTGGCGCCTCGTTTTGAATAAGTTGCAACAGCCTTTGCCCCACGATGTGGGCTTCTCGTCGTCGCTCGCGCACGCGATCGGGATCCACCTCGCTGCGATGGGGCAAATGTGACAACGCTGTGGCGATGCTTTCCATCTCCAAAAGCGCGGTGGCGTCGGGCTCGACCTTGCTGCGCAGGTGCTCAATCGCGATGCTCAGAATTTCCATCCAAGAGCGTGGGGCTAAGGGAAACCACGCGTAGGGCAAGACGGCGCGAAACGCCCCATCGTGGAACTCGATGCGAAGGTCGTTTTCAAGCACGCGGCCATATTGATCGCCTAGAATCGGCAGCAAGACCCGTCCCGCCAACGCCGCCTTTGGCGGTCGCCAATCGATGTCGAAGTGGTTGGCGTAGGGCGAACTCGGTCCGTGCTCAAGCACGTCCATCCACCACGCGTTTAGATGCCCCTGCACGCACATATGATTGGGAACCACATCCACCACGATGCCCAGGCCCTCACGCTGCGTGGCTTGTCCGAACGCCTCGAACGCTTCATCGCCTCCGAGTTCGGCGTTCACATGCGCGTGGTCCACAACGTCGTAGCCGTGAACGCTACCCGGTCGGGCTGCCAAAATGGGGGAGGCGTACACGTCGCTGACGCCAAGTTCGCGAAGGTAGGGGATAACCTCTTGTGCAGCCGTTAGAGGAAATTCCTTGTTCAGCTGCAGCCGGTAGGTGGCGCAGGGAATGCGGGGCAAGGGCTCTACACGATCGCCATCCCCCGTTCGTTCTGTAGCCCCCGTATGCTCATCCGCCCTCCTATCCATGGCATGGGAGCTTACGGCAAAGTGCGTACCTGTCCAGCGGGTGAAACTATCTGCCAACGAACAGAAGCGCTTGCAAGCTAAGGGTCAGATCGTCGATAAGCTTTTTTGGTTTTGCCAGGCACCGCTGGTTCAATTCCAATTCAAAACCCATGTAGCGATCTTCCGGCCACAAGCGCCGGGTGGCGGTGGGTAAGCCATCCGCGCGTCCCAGATAGGGATAGTTCTTGCGCACCGACCATTCGGGCGCCTGACGCGCGAGAGCTTCTTGCCAATGGCCAGCAAATATTCGCTCCGCTTTCCGCCTGGGGTCGTACAAAAGCCCCACGTCAGCTTTGCGATGGGTGGTGCGGCCATCGACGTGTCGCCACACGGGCGTGAAGCTGTGCACAGCAATGTGAAGCACTCGCGCAGATTTTACGGCCAGCGCGGCGGCGATCGCGGTGTGCACGCGGTGCCAATGTGGCCTATAAAATCTATCGATGAGCTCGATTTGCTCTGCGTCCGAAAGGCCTTTGGCTTGCGCGGACAGCAATTTGGGATGGTGCTCAGAACGGTTGAGATCCAACAACAGCCGGCTTATGGATCCAGAAAACAACGGTGCACCGAGCTTGCGTGCGAGCGCCTTCGCTACTTTCAAGGCCCCTAAATCGTAGGCCCAGTGTGTGCCGCGCTGCTTGGCCACTCTTGTGGCGATGGCGCGATGCCGAGTTGGAATGTGGTCCAGCGCATGTTCGCACGTGAGCACAAGCTGAAAACGCTTCGACATGTGGTGGTGACGACCGCTGCCGGTTCAAAGGTCGGTGGCGGAAAACAGTTCATTGCTGGCCAAGCGCTGGGCCAGCTGGCCATAGACATCAAGCAGGCGTTCGGGCTGAGCTTCAGAGCCAACGGCGCGGGCAATTCTTGCACTCAAACAGCCCTGGCGTGCGTAAAGATCATACCAACGCTGCCATTGCGGCGCGTCCGTGTCTTGCGGGGCGAGGCTGCTCATCAGGTGAAGCCAGACCTCCCGAGCGCTGACGGGCGCCGGGGGCAGCCCAAAACTTTGTAGCAACGCGGGCAGGGCAATCAACGCTGCATCGCCATCGCGAATCGTGGCATCAAGAACGGCGGCCAAAGCCGATTCATCCAGCGTTTGCTGTTCGGCCCAAGGGGTCCAGCGCTCTTGCACAAGCGCTTTGACAACCGCCGTGACCAAAGCCACCACCGCGGTGTCGGCCAGGGGCGATTCTTGGACATCCAGCAAACGAATCTCGATGGCGCCACGATCGAAACGTGCGATGGCGCCCCGGGAGTTAACCCACTCGTGCCGCAGAATTCCTTCGGGATCGAGCGCCGCCAAATCTCGGTAAATGCCGCCCAACAGTTGGCTTTCGTAAGCCGCGTGTGTGAACACCCGCTCAGGAATCACCAGGCCGCTCACTGACGGCACGCGGTGGGCGTTGCCGCGATAGTGGTGAAGGCGCGCGTCCGCATAGCCTGCCCAGCGCGATTCCACCAAGGGAGAGCTGGCGGCCAGCGCCGGTAGCAAGGGCAGCACAACCCGGATCGCGGCGTGCAAGCGACCGAACTCTTCATCGCCCACAAAAGGAAGGTTGATGTGCACCGATTGTAGGTTCGCCCAACCGTGCCCACGGCAATCGAAGATTCGATCGAAAGCGGCGTACACCACGTCGTAATCATGGGGCCACAGCTTCATCTGGGTGGCGGGATCCATCAAAGGGTGCATGGCCGTGGGCAACAAACACGCATGGAACGCCTCCAGCGCCTTGTTCGCGGTTATTACCTGCGCGGCGAGGTCCTGCGCCAAACCGTTGAGGCTTGGCCTGGGTCCGTTGGTCTTAAATTCGATGAGATGCAGCGTGAGTTCGTTGGACCACGCCATCGCCTCACGCTCAAACTCGCCTGTGATCTTGCCATGAACCGCCTCAATCAGCTGATCGGCAATGGGCTTGACCTGCAGGGTGTGCTTGTCAACGATCATATATTCAACTTCAACGCCGGTGACGTCGAAGAGATGAAACGCACTTTGCTCAGCTTCTGACATGGTTGATCTCAAGGCAGGGGCGTGCGGCCTCGGTCTTCTAACCGATCATAAAAGGTCCGCATGATTTCGCGATAGAGTTCGTCTTTCAACACACAGTCCTCAACGCCAGCGTCGATGTTGGGGTTGTCGTTGACTTCAATGATCAAAAATTGCCCGTCGACTTCCTTTAGATCAACGCCGTAAAGCCCTCGACCAATGAGCGTTGAAGCGCGCACGGCCAGCTCTATGGCGCGCGGAGGTGCGGCGCCAATGGGCAGCGTTTCCACTTTTCCATAACGTGGGCCCGTGTGTCCGGTTTTGCGAATCTGCCAATGCCCTGACGCCATATGATACTTGCACGCATAAAGCGGTTTGCCATCCAGCACGCCTATGCGCCAATCGTAACCCGTGGGAACAAAGCTTTGCGCCACCACAAGGTCCGAATCTTCCAGAAAGTCGTCCAAAAATTTCTGCAGGTGCTCGGCGGTTTGCGCCCGCTCAACCCCCACCGAAAACGAACTGTCCGGACGTTTAAGCACGCAAGGCAAACCCAAGGTCTGCACCACTTGGTCGCGGTTGTCCTTGTGCACGATGAAGGTTTTCGGAATCGGCAAACCATGGCGCCCAAACAAATCGGCCAGATAAACTTTGTTCGAGCAGCGAATGATCGATTTGGGATCGTCGATCACCACCAAGCCTTCCGCTTCGGCGCGCGTGGCAAAGCGATAGGTGTAATGGTTAACCGCCGTGGTCACGCGGATAAACAGCGCATCGTATTCACCCAGTTGGCCAAAATCATCCTTCGTGATCACCTGAGCGTCGATTTGCAAGTCTCGTGCGGCGGCCACAAAGCGCGAGATGGCTTTGGCATCGCTGGGGGTGTCTTGCGCGTCAGGGTCGACAAGAATGGCAAGCTCGTACCGTGGCCGAAAGGAGGCCGCAGGCTTTTTGCGAGAAAAGTAGTTTTCTGCTTGCTCAACAACAAAGTCCCGATGAACGTCGGGAATGTCGTTGGTTGCGATCGGCCGCAGCTTGTGCAGCCGCCAATGTTTGTGTTTGACGAATTCCGCGCGCAGCAATGGAGAAGGGAAGTGATTGAAGAGCGCCTGGCATAGCTTGTCGTAGCGGGCTGCCAGATTGCGGCCGAAGTAGATGCTGAGATCAAATTTGTCCGACCGAAGTGTCTCCAAACTTCTTTGAATCACCCCATCAAGCTCTTGTGAGGTGAGTTTCACAAGGCTGGTTTCACGGAGATCCTGAATCGTGTTCACCGAGGGCAGGGCGCGGTGGCCGCGAGCCGCTGCCAAAAGCGAAACGTAATAGCCCAAGCTTTGGTAACGATAGGTGCGGCATAGATTGAACACCTTGGCGCGTTTGAGCTCTGCGTATTGGGGGTTGGTCAGGTAGTCGCGGGCGCCGATGACCTCGGTTCCAGGAATGTGCAGGTTCCAGCGTTTGCGGTTCTCAACCACCACGAGGGTGCGTGACATATGCGTTAATGCTTCGGTTTGGGTTCAATTATCAATAAATTGGCGTCGTACGTGACGATGCCCAACAAGATTGCCGATTTCAGGCGGTCCATATGCACATCGTAGTAAGAGGACGAGTATCCGGGGTTGTCCGCAAGAGGATCGGCAACTCGCACAGTTCTTTGAGCCGCATCGTAGCCGGCCAAAACCACGAAGTGTCCGGTGGGCTCGCCCAGAACGTCGTCGTACTCGTCGTCCCGCTCCCGCGCGCAGCCGTAAAGATACGTGGCGGACAGGCCAGTTAGAATCGGCACGCCGCGGTTCAAATGGCGCCGAATCAAGCCCCCCGTAAGTTCACGGTACTCAAGTCGCCCGCCGAGGGCGAAAAAACTAAGGTAGGCCCGTGTGGCTGTCGATAGTCGTGGATCCCCCTTGGCGGCCATTTGATCGTGCAAGCGCTGAACGATGTCCCGTCCACGGCCATCGTTAAACCAGGTTGGGTCAAACAATTGCAGATTGTAGGTTACGATTGTGGCGCGGTACCCCCGTTGCAGCGCGTGGCAAGCCAAGTTCACCGCCAACGTGCCGCCTGTGTCCAGGTGTTCGATGCCGTTGATGAGGTCCTGCAAATCTTGATTGTCACCGTAGTAGCGGTACACGGCGTGCAAACAGGTGGCGCCGCAGGTGGTGTTGGTGGGTTGCGCCAACACCTCCAGATCCACACGAGACCGCGGGCCGCCGAACCCCCGCAGTCTGCCTTCGGGGGTTTCTAGCTCTTCGACGGCAATGGGCAGCACAACCCTCTCCGCTTCGCCTGTACCCGTTCCGGGCTGGCCCTGCGGCTCGGGCTGGTCGTGCGGCGCGTTTTTGTCCTTGAGGGGTGGGTCAGCGGGAGAGCTCATCCTGTTTCACCTCAAGTGTCCCATTTGGCCCAGATGCCTTGGGCATCGGCATCCTTGTTTTTGTATCTCTTATTGGCGATCCTGTCACCTTTTCGTCGGTGGAAGTCTCCACAGTGTTGCCCGATGGCTTCTAACCCCCCGTCAATGCAGGGCCTACGAGCGGCGCGTCGGATCCCATTGCGGGAGCCCGTCGAAACCCGGATGATACCCATCGCATGACCGCTGCCCTGGTTCTGGTCGTTTTCACCACACTGCTCGTTTCCTGCTTTTGCTCGCTGTTCGAGGCCATCTTGTTTTCCACCCGAATCGCGGCGCTTGAAGCCTCGCGGGCCGAGGGGCAACACGTGGCCGGCGCCGAAACGTTCCTGAAGATGAAGGCCAACATTGCCGCCCCCACGTCCGCCATCTTGATCCTGAACACGGTGGCCAACACCGCGGGCGCCACGTTGGCCGGCATGTTGGCGGCGCAGGTGTTTGGTACCTCCATGGTGCCCATCTTCTCGGTGGTTTTGACCCTCGCGATTTTGTTCTTGTCCGAGATCCTGCCCAAGACCTACGGCGCCGTGCAATGGCGACGACTTTGGCCTGCGGTGGTTTGGCCGTTGGCCGCGCTGGAGCGGGCGCTGCGGCCTGCGGTGTGGCTGACGCAAAGGGCGGCTGCTTTGGTGATCCCCAAAGGGCAGAAGCCCACCATGGCCACCGAAGAAGAAATCGTTGCCATGATTCGCATGGGCGCCCAAGCCGGGGAACTCACCCGCACTGAAATGGAGCTGCTGACGGCGGTGTTTCATTTCGACCAAGTGTTGTGTGGGCAAATCATGGTGCCTTGGGAAGGCGTCACTTGGTTCGATGAACATTGGGGCGTGCAGCAGTGCTTGGACACCGTGAAGCGGCATCGCCACACACGTTATCCTTTGCGCGTGGGACCGAGAAACGAAGTGATCGGGGTTGTGCACGTCACTGATTTGGTGGGCGTTGATCCAAGTCAGCCGCTTGATCTCAAGGCGTTGGCGCGGCCCGTTCGAAGTGTGCCCGATTCTATGCCCGTGGCGCGCTTGATGCGCGAGATGCAAACGCTAAGGCGCCAAATGTCGGTGGTGGTGGATGAGTACGGCAACACCGTGGGCATCGTGACGTTGGAGAATGTGTTGGAGCAAATCGTAGGGCCCGTGCAAGACGAATTCGACGCGGAATCGCCTGACGTGGTGAAAGAGGAAGAGGGCTGCTTCATTGTTGCGGGGCTGATTCCCTTGCGCAGATTGAGCCAACGCTTGGAACTACGGTTGCCAGGCCGTGGCGACGTTGACACATTGTCGGGCTGGTTGGTGGCAGAGTTGGGATGCTTGCCTCGCGTGGGCGATGAAGTGGTGTTTCAAAACGCGCATTTCGAGATCATCGAAGTTCTTAACAACCGCGCAGAACGCGTGCGCATCACGATCGAAGAGCCGTCCGAGGACACGCCCGCACCCGAAGCAACCGCCGAAGAGTGATGTGATGTTCGTTTCGCGCAGGTACCAACGCGCGTTTCGCTTAGCCAGAACCCAAGATTCTTCACCCAAACGATGTGATCTTGAAAGTCACCCGCAGCGCGATTTGCGGCTCTGACTTGCATCTTTACCACGGCATGGTTCCTGACACGCGTGTGGGAACCACGTTTGGACACGAGTTCACCGGGGTTATCGAAGAGCTGGGATCTTCGGTTGAATCGCTCAAGCGCGGCGATCGGATCATGGTGACGTTTAACATTTCTTGTCAGCTCGCAGTTTCCGAACAACTGCCATGAAGATCCCCGATGATATGGATGACGAGGACGTTCTGTTCCTTACGGATGCGTTTCCCACTGGCTACATGGCCGCCGAGATGGGCTCGATCTAAGAGGGCGACACGGTGGTGTGTTTTGGCGCGGGACCTGTGGGTTTGTTCGCTGCCAAAACATGAACCAATGCCACGTGAAGCGCTACATGCCCCACCTTCTGAATCTCATTCGTGAGGGGCACATCAATCCCAAGGCGATGATTACCCATCGAGCGCCGCTAGAAGAAGTGGATGACGCTTACGACATCTTCAATCGCAAACGCGACAACTGCATCAAGCCCGTGCTGATGCCCAACGGCAACTAGAAGAAAGGTCTGTCTTCATGGAACGAATCACAGCAAACTCCATGGGGGGCCGCCCCTCGCCGGTGGATCGCGATCCCGCCCGTAGGCCGGGGGTGCCGATGCTGCCCCAGCACGTGGAAGCCTACAAGGATGTGGCGGGCAAGCCAATCAACCAGCAGGCCCCAGGTGATGAGGTTCTGATGGGCGTTGAGGCACGTATCAACGTGGGGGCCGACGTCACGCCCGTGTTCGGAGACACGGTGCCGCCCAAAGGGCTGTCTGGCGTCATTCTGGGAAAGCCGCATCACCAGGCATCCGTTTCGCACGGTGGCGGTGTTGGCCGCGCTGGTGATTGTGTTGCGGCCACGCGGGCGTTAGTGGTTTGCCGCTGTGGTTGTGGGCGATGCAAGGGTCGAACTTGCGACTTCCACCGTGTGAAGGTGGCACTCTGCCACTGAGTTAATCGCCCAGACTGCTGCCCGAGGGCAGGCGAAGGAATTAATCCGAAACAGCCAAACTGTCAATGTGGCAAATGCTTTTTGCCGCGGAACCTGCCGCGCCGCAGCGGTTGCTAATCGAGCAGTTGCTGAATTTTTGATTCCAGCCCGGCCACATCGACCTCAAACTGTTTCTCGGCGGTGAGGTCTTTGAGCGCCAGTTGTCCGCTTTGCAGTTCGCTGTCGCCAACGATCAAGGCGAGCCGCGCTTTCATCTTGTTGGCGCGCTTCAATTGGTTTTTCAGGCCGGTGGGCCGGTGTTCAACTTCCACGCGGATGCCCTTAAGCCGCAGGCTTTGAGCGACGGGCAGCGCCCATTCATAGGCCTGCTCACCCAGCGGCGCGATAAACAACGACACGGGGGCTTCAAAACTTTCCGCGGGATCGGGAATGGCCAACAAAACCCGCTCCACACCCATGCCGAAGCCCAAGGCGGGGGTTTTGGGGCCGCCCAGGGTTTCGATCAAGTGATCGTAGCGGCCACCGCCGGCCAGCGTGTTTTGCGCGCCCAGATCGCCCAGCGTGGCTTTGATCTCGAAGATCACGCCGGTGTAGTAATCAAGCCCGCGCACCAAGCGCGGATCCACTTGGGCTTGCACGCCCAAACTTCCCAGCAGCTTTTGAAACTTAGAAAAGCCGGTTTTCGATTCTTCGCCCAAGTGATCGATCAAGTAAGGCGCAGAGGCACAAAGCGCCTGCGTGGCTTCGTCCTTCGAGTCCAAAATGCGCAAGGGGTTGGTTTCCAAGCGTCGGCGGCTGTCTTCATCCAGTTTGCTTTCGTGCTGGCGAAAGTAGGTTTGCAGGGCGTCGCGATAGGCGGCGCGTTCATCGGGTTCACCCAAAGTGTTCACCACCACCTGTAGGCTGCTGGCGGGAAGCCCCACCTCGGCCAATAGGTTCGCGAGCATCGCCACCACTTCGGCGTCGATGCCGGGGCCAGGCAAGCCCATCACTTCGGCGCCAATTTGATGAAACTGGCGCAAACGGCCGCGTTGGGCGCGTTCGTGCCGAAACATGGGGCCCATGTAGAACCAGCGGGTCACGGGCTCTTTGTGCCATTGCGACTGGGCGATGTAGGCGCGCACGGCGCTGGCGGTGCCTTCGGGGCGCATGGTGACCGAGCGGCCGTCGCGATCGTCGAAGGTGTACATCTGCTTTTCTACGACGTCGGTGGTCTCTCCCACGCCGCGCAGAAACAAGTTCGTGTACTCCAAAATGGGCGTGCGCAATTCGCGATACGCGAAGGCATCAAGCACCATGCGGGCGCGCTCTTCCACGAACTGCCACTTGGCCACGTCGGGGGCCGAAATGTCGTTCATTCCTTTTACGGTCGCGGGCGTGTCAGCCATAGCGGGCCCGTTCTAGCAGGTTCGCAGGCGGCCGGGCAGGGTGGCTGTTAGTCGCGGCGCACGACGGCAGGGCCCAATAGGCTGGCCAAGGCGTGGGTGGCGTTGTCGAGGTTTTGCCGGCTTCGGCTGTCCAGGGTGACCTTGACCTTGTAGTCCGTTGCGTGGATGTGCGGGTACGAGCCGATGGAGACATCGGGAAACTGCTCCACAACGGCGTCCAGGTGGTGCGCAATTTGTCCCTCGGTCTCATTGATGTAGAGGGCACGGGCGAAAATGGGGCTGGTGCGCAAGCTGTCGGCAATCAACGCAAACTTGCGCTGCAAGATGGCGGGCACGCCCGGCAGCACGAACACGTTGTTCATGGCCACCACCGGCCACGTGGAGGCGAGATCGGCTTGGCCGTGATGCAGGCGCGCGCCTACGGGCAAGTCGGCCATGCGCAGGTCCCGTTCGCTAAAGTTGGCGCCCAAGCTGCGCCGAATGAGCTCGGCCAACTCATCGTTGCGCTCGAGTGGCACGCCGAAGGCGCGGGCAACGGCCGGCATGGTCACATCGTCATGCGTGGCGCCCACGCCCCCCGAAGTGAACACATGTGTGAAACGCGCCGACAGCGTGCGCACGGCGGCGACGATCTCATCGGGCTCGTCCGGTACCACTTCAATTCGCCGGGTTACCACGCCTAGGGCGCGTAGGGCCTTCACCAAGAAGCGCGCGTTTTCGTCGTCGACCTTGCCGGAGAGCAGCTCTTCGCCGATCAGCAGGATGCCGGCGGTGGGGCCATCAATGGGGCGGGGTAGGGCAGGTGAGGTCACTTGTGGGGGGATATTACTGCATGGGTTTGGCGTCGGCGTGCCTAAACTTTGGAGGGCATCGTGTTACGATGCGAGCGCCAAATGCCAGCCACACCGGGGGTTATCCAGGGACGGATCGCGGGTCTTGATGGGTTGCGCGCCATTGCAATCTTGGCGGTGATTGCATGGCACGGGGCCTTGTCGCTGCGGTTTCCGGCGGAGCTGATGGGACCTTTGCGCCATTTCGTGATGACGGGTTGGGCAGGGGTGGACTTGTTTTTCGCGCTCAGCGGGTTTTTGATTACCACCATGCTGCTTCGCGAAGAGCAGGCAGAGCATGAGGCAGGAAGAGCACCCCGGTTTTCGCTGCGCAAGTTCTACATTCGGCGAGCGCTGCGAATCCTGCCCGTGTTCTATGTGGCGTTTGGCTTGATCACCTTCGTCGCGGCGAGGTTTCCCATATTCGTTACGGTTCAAGCGCGGGGGCGTTGGCTCGAGAAGTCTGCTTTGGGGCTTTTGCCTTATGCCACCTTCTGGGGCAACTACTTCGTCAGCTATATGCAAGGCCTTTTCTCCGGGCCCGTTCTCGATCCAGGAGAGGCTTATACCGTTTTCTGGTCATTGTGCGTAGAGGAGCACTTTTACCTTTTGTGGCCGCTTCTCCTGTTTGCATGTCGTGATCCAAACGTGCGGTGGAGATTGGCCTTGGGGATCTGCTTGCTTTTGCCGGCGCTCAGGTTCTTCGTAGAGCACTTCAATTTCGATTCGCGGGGTGCGGTGCATTCCATTTCGCACTACCGCTTTGATTCTCTGTTGTGGGGCGCAGTGGGTGCTGTGTGCCTGCCATGGATTCGGGCACATCCGAGCGTGTATCGATGGGCCGGGGCGTTTAGTGGAGGGGTGGTCGTTTTGCTGGTCGCGCTGGGCGACATCTCGGTGTTACCGCCAGGCTCCGCTTTGGGTTCGGCGCTCGGATTCTCGGCGCTGGCGATTGCGAGCTCTGCGCTGATCGTCGAGGTCACGCTGCATCCTCTGTCGCGGCTTGTTGCGGTTCTTGAAGCCCGCCCCCTGCAACTCATCGGCAAATGGTCGTACGCGATGTATCTGATTCACTTTCCCATGATCGACCTGGGCAGGGTGCTGTTCTTTGCGACCAACCGGCAGCCCACGCTCTTAAACCTTTGCTTTGCCTTGGTTCTATTCGCACTGTTGTCCGCTGCTGCCGCTTGGGTTTTGCATGTGCTCGTTGAGCGCCCTTTTCTCAAATTGAAGAGCCGCTGGGCTGCTTGAGGGGTGGTTTGTTGTGCGCGATCTGGCATCCGCGAGAAACATGTTGTGGCGCATCCGCGAGTTCCCGCGGGTCAACCGTGCCTGCGAGTCACTCACTTAAACGGCCGCAGCTCTTTGTCTTCAAACTTCCGCCATGGCGCGCACGTTGCCGCTTCGTCAACCATGGGCGTGGGTTCTTTCACTATTTGCTTGCCCGTGCAGTCGGGCATGCTCTTGAACGCCACCGCAAGCCGCGGATACGCGGGCCGCTCGCAAGCAAAGTTCAGCGCTTCCACGTCAGGTCGCCCAGCCACACCCTGAAGCGTAAAGGTCTTTGCACCTGTCACGGTCACCTTGTGCTTGCCGTTGGCCTGAGTCTGGCAAAACTCGCCCTGCATATAAACCTCGTCGCCCGTAACGAACCCATGATCAAACTCCGTTTCCACCGCAACCGGGCTGCCTGAGCTTACCGACACAATCTTGCGATGCGTGCGCGGCTTGTTGCCCCCCCGGTCAACAAACACTCGAATGGGGCGGCTCACCTGCTTTTGCCCCAAATTGTCTTCAGCCACGGCCGCCAAACAAAGCCAGCCCTCCTGAAGATTGCTGCCCAACGAATCTAGCTGACGCCCGGCGCACTCGAGGCCAGCCTGAACGGGCCCCACAGACCAAATCGCCGGCAGCTTGGCACTTGCATAGTGGGCAAAAACGGACATGAAGTGTCCATGGCGTGATGATCCCTGGGTTGGATACTTGGCCTTCCAGCGATTCCACGTCACCCCAGTTTCCCCGCATACCTCTTTAACGGGCTCGCTCAACCCCCCGGTTAGGCAACTGGGCTCGGGAGATTCTGGAAAATTGTCAGGGGTTCCCGTTGGCGCCAGCGCTTCCATGTTCAAAAGCAAAACTTCGTTTCCGGTCATTGGAATGGTGCTGGGTACCAACAAGGGGTTAATTGCATCACAATAGCCGTCGTTGTCCGTGTCAACCACAAGGGCACGTTGGGTGTCGCTGAGCGCAAGCAACTCAACCTTACGAACGCCGGAGATGGGCAGGAAGTCTATGTTGCCGCTCAAAATGTCATTGCCCTGATCCTCTGCTCGCACGCGTACGTCAAAAACCTGGTTGACCAATTGTCCATCGTCAACGGCATCAGGACCCACAGGATCAAACGGCCATGAACAGCGCAAGTCCCTATTGAACTCGACGTCGAAGCGAAAGTTCTCTGGCGGATCCAGATCCAAAAGTGGAGGCATGCTGTCCAATGAGACCAAAAAGCCTACCGAACTTTCGTTGCCCAACCTGTCTGAAGCGCGGAACGACACACTGGGGAAAATGATGTTGATGCCCAAAAGCTTGGCGTCAAATAGCTTCGAGTATTTCTGTTCCACGCTGCCGGCCGGAGGCGCATTGAGCCGCACTTCAAACTCCACATCGCTACCATTGCCAATGACGGCCACAACAGAATTGGGTTCCACGCCGGCCGGATCCGTCACCACGGCCGACACCTCAATGATTCCTCCAACCATCTGGCCCTGTGCGGGCTTTAGCATGGTGAAGGTGGGCCCCTGATCATCTGCCACGAATTTGCGCGACGCCACAACCTGCGTGCCGTTGCTGTTACTGGCCCGAACCGTGATCAATTGGTCACCGCTTAATCGTGGATTGAAGCTAGCGAAGTTGATGGTGGTGACATAGAGCCCTGTCTCGGGGTTCTCAAGCGCCAGGCTGCTGGTTCCCAAAGCCATGGTTACATCCTTTACGGGTTTGAACTCGTCGTCATTAACCCGCACCTCAATGCGCGCCGAGCCTTTGAAGGGCTGGTTCTCCTCTTGGGGTCTTACGAAAGTTATGCTGGGACCCGAATCGATGCGAATCGGCAGCAAAGCAGATTCCTCTATCGCGCCGCTGGTGGTGGTCGCGAGGGCCTTTAGGTGCACCTGCCCGCTACTCAGGTCGGAAAGGGGCAGCGGAAAATCGCCAAACCAGAACGTGGCCGTAGCCCCCGCATCACCAGCAAAAATAGGCATGCCAGTTTGCGGTAGCGTTACCGCCGGACGAGGCATGACTGCGTTGGGCACCACAACTTCAACCTGAAGCGACGCAATCGTTTCCAGCTTCGCCATCGATGCGGCGGAAACCTCAACCTTCACTCTGGGCCTAAAAATGTCACTGGTCTTTACAATGCCGTCGGCCAGTGGACTTTCGAAAGAAACAACGATCTCAACTCCATCTGGCAACGCAACCACCGGCCCGTCGCTGGAGCCCGTAGCAGCGTCAACCTTGAGGGTGTCCGAAGCACCATCAAGGACCACGCGGCCTGATGGGCCACCATCGCCGTCACCGGTGAGGGGAGGCTCACCCTTCGATTCATCACCGCCGCAGGCGGCTACGGAAATCAACAGCCCCAGGATTGAAAGCCGGACCTGATATGGCTTCATGGCCTTGTACGCTCCATGTTTGTGCGAAAGCTTGCTTCGTTGAAAACGGAAGCCGATAAAATGCGGTTCCGACTCAAATGTCGGCAGAGCCCGGCAAAAACTGAGCTTTTGTCGTTTCTTCTGAACCGTTTTGCTGGGCGCTGGCCATGAAGCTCTCAAATGGTGGGTAGCAATGAGAGATGCCGACTGCACGGGAAGCAAACGCACAAGGATCCGACACCCGTTGTAGACGATCAGGCCACATGTGGTCCTTCGCGTGCATTTGCGTCCCGCGAACGAGTGCCCAAGATTGTCAGAGTTGAAGGCGTCTGACGGAATTGGTCACTAGGACCTGACGTTTTGCGCGCACGAAAACGGTTTCGCGCGAAAATCAGCCAAATTCGCCAAAACTCTGACGGTGAAGCTATCCAAATCATGCCCTTGCAGGGTCAAAAGACCGCAAAATGGCCTAAAAAATGGCCTTGGCACAGCCGGTGCAATGAACTCGCTTCGGGAGGGCCAAACGCAAGCGCCCTCAAAACCGCAGAAGGAGTTTTCCAATGATTCGCAAAGGGCGCAAGCAGAACGCAGGTTTCACGCTGGTTGAGTTGATGATCGTTGTTGCCATCATCGGCATCTTGGCAGCTGTGGCTATCCCAGCCTTCAGCAAGTACATCAAGAAGAGCCGCACGACGGAAGCCGTCGGCACCTTGAATAAGATCTGGCAGGGCGCCGTGGCCTACTATGAGGCCGACAAGTTCCTCACCACCGGCGTGCCTCTGGCCAAACAGTTTCCGGGCAACGCTACGCCAGAAGCCAAATGCTGCGGGCAGGCGGGTATGAAGTGTCCTCCCAACAACGCTATCTACAATACCGATCTAACATGGGCAGCCTTGAACTTCAGCCTAGCTGATGCGCACTACTATCGTCCGATGTTCACCGGTGACGGCAGCATTGGAACTAACGCCAAGTTTACGGCCGTTGCCGAAGGCGACCTTGATTGCGACGGTGTGTTGGCTTTGTTCCGCCGGGTTGGTCAAGTCAACCAGGCATCAGGCGATGCCTTCTTCGCGCAAGACGTTGTGGGTATTGAGACGGAGTAGTTCGCAGACCACCCACTCAGAAACGTGAAGGGGCCTTTCGGGGCCCTTTTCGCGTTTCGAAGCAAGGTTTAGTGAACCATCGCTTCACGCTTCCGATAAGCCTGAATCTCAGCCGCAGCCAGCAAGAACAAACCAAGCAGCGAGATGATCGTCGCCGACACCAAGCCGCGCGGTTTGTAGTGCATCGAAATGGTGTGTCGGCCTGGTGGAAGCTCAATGCCACGAAGCGCTACATTCACGCGCAGCACTTGTTGAGGCCTTCCATCGACGGTTGCGTGCCAGGCAGGATCAAATTGCTCCACGAAAACAGCGAGACCTGCTTCCGTTGCCTCGCACACGGCTTTGAGTTGCGACCATGGCGAGGACAGAATCTCGCAGTTGCCCACACGTCTGGGCGTTGTGCGAATGGGTTTGCCGCCTTGACCTTCGGCGATCAGCGCAATCTTCCCCTCAACGACTTCGGGGGTAAATAGCAGGTGAAGCGCTCTTTTCTCGCTTAGAACTGCGGCGGCTCCAACGACGTAGGCGCGCGGCAAGGCCGTTTTGGTCTTGTAAAGCCGCGCCCCTGGCAGCGGATCCATGAGGGCTTGGTAGTGCTCATCGCCCCGCTTGTCGGGGGCAGTGGGATCGCGTACGGCCAAAAGCGCAAAGTCCACTGCCAACAGCCGAAGCAATGTGACCCCGAATTGAGTGCCTTCCTCCCACAGCGCATCGAAATGTTTAGAGGTCGCCGCGTCGTATCCCGGAAGGGTGCCGATTCCAAACGAGCTGCCGAAGTTCGGCACCAGTGTTCGCAACCATCGGCTTTCAGATGAAGCCATCGAATCGGCTGGCGCTAGCCTCGCAATTTCGTCCGAGGTTGCGTTGCTGCGGTATAGCCGCGGCGTCTTCGCTTGCTTCGTGTTGGCTGCGATCGCCTCGGCCATCGGGGGCATACCAAGCACCATACGGCCAGGGCCGAAGGGTTGCAGGCTCCATACAACTGGGGCCAGGTCCACGAAAACGAGGGCGCACAACGCGGGGCCCAAGTATGCCGGCCGCTTGCGGCCTAACCAAAAAAGCCCCAGCAAAAGCACCAATGCCGTTGCACCGCGAGCGGCACCCTCGCGAACGTAGTGCGCGATGTGTGGCTCAAGCACAAAGCTGCAACCAACCGCCAAGCCGGCAACCACTGCGAGCAATCCGAATGTGCGTTTCCAGGGACTAAATCCTTCCAGCAGGCGTTGTGTTCCCAGTCCGGCCAGCAAGGCTGCCCAGCCAACCAGGAGCACCGCGTACTTTTCCGGGTAACGCATGTACGCAAACGGCAGGGCCACCGTTCTCCAAAGACCGTGCAAGGGCGTATGGCGGCCAAATGCTAGTAGCAAAACGAGTAGCCAAAACGCCATAAGGAGAAACGCGCTGGTTCTTCTCGCGCCGAAGGCCATGAGGGCGAGTGCGACCGCGGCAGCTCCGAAGTAGACGCTAAACGCCAGAGGCATTCCATCGATCGACTTTTCTCCCACGTACTTGCCTCCGGGATAGTCGAGCACTGGCAGACCAAAACTCTCGGGCGCCACGAATTCGATGAGACGAAGCGGATGGAGGGAATAGCGCTCAGCTTCTGCTTTGCTTACGCCATTGGCTCTGGGCGAATTTGAAAGCACCGCCCGCGCAGGAAGCACAACAATGGCCGAAACCATAAGCCCGATGGAGCAGGCGGCTGCAAGGGTAAGCAAGACGGTTTTTCTCGCCGAAGGTGCAATGCTCAAACCTTCCACGCCATGAACCCGCCACGCTAGCGCTGTAAGCAAGCCGAAACCTAGCGCCATGAAGGCGACGAAGGGCTCGCCTGTCAACATCGCAAACGCCAGCGGTATGCCCAGCTTTCCCACAGCACTCCATGGGTTGCCTGCCAAAACAGACTTGATTGCAGCGATGGCGCCCACCGCCACCCAGGGAACCCAGGCGCCCGGGATCAGCAGCAATCCCGCCGACCACATGGACGTTGTGTAGCCGCCCATGCTCCAGGCAAGTCCTGCGACCAAGCAGGCCATGCGACCGCAGCCAAACTGTCGTGCAAGAACAATGGCGCCCCAGCCTCCGAAAAACGTGTGGCCAAAGCTTTGCCAAGTCAACGCGTTGGCAAGCAGGGATTCAGGCACCAAAAGCAAAAGCCAGTTGGGCGGGTAGAAAACCCCGTAAAGCGGGTTTCCCCACACAGGCAGACCCAAACCTGTGAACGGGTTCCAGTGGGGAAACTCGCCGTTCAGGAGCGCTTTGCGCACGAACGCGCGGGCGGGATAGTTCCAATGCGCAGGGTCCCTAAAGAAAATGATTTGCCCCCAGAACATGGGTGCGTATGCCACGCTCAGCATGCCCAGTAACCAAAGTTGCGGCGCCATCCACCATTTGGTTTCCGCAGCTGAGCCGCGCGGTGAAACGGCGACAATTTCTGAAACGGGTGCCTCGTCCTGCGAATCTTGCACGGCGCGCGATCTTGGCCCCTGAAGGGGGAGCCGGTCAATTAAAGTGGCTTGAGGCCACGCACGCCGCCACCCCACCCGCCGCCACCCACCCGTGACTTGACACGAGCGCCTACCTGGGGCCTGATTTGGCTTCATTCACCCCATTTTCCTGACTTCCCTCCCGAGGTGTTCATGTCTCAGAACAGGCCGTTTTCATTTTTGGTCCTAGGCTCTTCTTTG
>JBBSJE010000054.1:0-32499 GCA_038257535.1 Polyangia bacterium | reverse complement strand
TGGTGGCCGCCGTCACGCCATGGATGCGCCAAGAGGTGAGTGCTTATATGGGTGGTCACACCCCCCACGTGGATGGCACAAACAGCGTGTTGCCCGCCGTGGGGTTGGCATACGCCTACGACCTCGGACGCTTGGCGCTTGAGGGGCGTGTGGATCTGCTGAGCTTCACCGCCTACGGTGAGGACAGCACTAGCGCTTCGCATTTTCGCGCGGTGCCTTCAGTTAACTTGCTTTGGAACCTGGCGCGGTTCCGTCATCTGGCGCTGCGAGCTGGCCCCAGCGTTGGCATGACCCTGGAAACCCAACAAGGCGATCTCTCGATCGGTGAGGTGGCGCGGCAAAATGATGAGGGTGCACGGCGAAGCTCAAGCTTTGGCTTCACCTACGGCGCCCTGGTGAACGCGTCTATCCCCTTGGCTCATCGCTATGCGCTCACCGCTACGGTGTTTGGGGGTGCTGACGTTTTCAATTACGACAAGGCGCTAACGTACAAGCTGCGCGCAGGGCTCTCCCTGGGCGGCCGCATGGCATTCTAAACCATCAGCGCGAAAGCGAAGCCAGAGGATCTTGCCCAGGTCGCGTGTATCCGCGCAAAACGGCTTTTGTGCTGTGAAGCCCACCAACGTCCATCGCCTCAAACTCAATGCGAATGGGCCCCACGCCGGGTGCGTAGGTGGTTCGCGTGCGCCGATCGGGATTGTCGCGCACTTCCTCTACCGTCAGGCAGCCATCAAACCGGCCAGCCGGTGTTTCAATCGGTTGGTTCCACCCTACAACTTTGGCTTGCCCCCCACGCACGGGCCATTTCGCCTGCGCTGACAGGGGCGCCCGCAGCACGTAGTCGCCGTCTTTGCCATCCATCTGCGGACGCAAGATGCCGTCGGGCTTCACCACGTAGTCCACCACCTGTTGACCGCCGGTCACTGTCACGCGATCGCCCTCGCGGGACACCACGGCGTAGGTTGCCAAAATGGCCTCACCATCTTGTTCCACGTCGTAAGCCCATTTCCAGCCCGGCTCTAGCGGGTAGTAGGCAGAAGCGTCGCGCGGAGGCTCGGCTGCCTTTTGCGGCCCGGGGGGGGCTGCGGTTGCGCAGGCCCCAAGAGACACCAAACAACCCACCAGAAATGCGCTTCGACTCATGTCCACGGCGTTAGTGTAAACCCAAGGGGCGGGACTGCAGCCAATGCGACAAAAAACTCTTGTGCGCGACCCCCAGATCTCGAATTTCTGAGCCTGCCAGGCGCCTTCCCTGGCTCCAGCGGCCGGTTTTGCCCTTGGTCCGGTCCTTGCTAGTGTGAAGGTTGTCGGTTTGGTTCTCTCCATGCACCCCCACAAAACGAAGCGCGCCTATCTTGGTCCTCTGGGCCGGATTCGGAGCGCCGGCGCTTTTTTGGGGCTGGCGATGGGCGCGATGACGCTTACTGTCGGAAGTCCCGTTGCGCTGGCTCAGTCTCGGCCCGCCATCGTTTCGCCATCTGATGGCAGCTCGACGGCGGAAACACAAAAACTCGAGCGCGACGTGATTCAGCTTCAGCAAAAGCTCGAAGCCATCAACATTGAGGTCAAAGCGCTCAAGCAAGGCCCGCGGAATCTTTCAAGCGATTACCGCCTTCGACAAAAGCTTGCCGATGCTGAATCGCTGGGCCGCAAGCTCACCGACGCAGAGGCGCGATTGCGCGCCCGCCAGGGTGGGCGGCCACGCGGGTTTACCGCGGCGGCACCTTCACCTCAAGCCAACGCCACCGATGGGCCGGTGGAGCTTGCCGCAAAGGCGGACATTCTCCTGGACCAAGCGCAAAAACTGGTCGCGCAAGCAGACCGCCTGGAGCATCGGGGCACGCGCGAACGCACGCGCAGCACCTTGCGGGCGCGTGCGCGTCACCTCGAACAAGATCCTTTTGTTGGGCTTGAGAGCTCAAAGCGCAACATTGCGTTCTCGCGATCGAGTGTCACCAAAACGAACAACCCCGTGCCTCTGCGCGACGACGCCGAGGCCAGCTCAACGACCGCGGACGACTTCGCCGCGCCACCGCCAACCGTTGGTCCAGCGAGTGCGCCGGAGGCGGAGGGCGCAAGCCAGGGCGGGGGAACTTTGAGTGGGGGGCGCAATTCTCCCGAGCCGGTGGCTCTGCCGGGTGACACTTCAACGGGTTCAGTGTCCTTGGGGTTCCGAGCTTTGCTGGATGCGGGCACGTTGGCGCAGATCGAGCGCATCGAACGCTCGGGGGATCCTCGTGCGCGGGCCCACGCGCTTGAGGCGGCGGTGTCAGCTTTGCGCAAGCGGGCCGCAGAGCTCCAAGCTCAGGCCAAGGCACTGCGCGCACAGCCTTAAGCAACAGCACCAGGCGAACCCACCACCAAGGCCGTTTCGCGGTTTTTTGCGTGTTTTGGCACGTTGTTGTGGGCCTGGGCGCGGGCGTGTTGATGGTAGTATCAGCGCCAGTTTGTTTGCTCTTTTGGCTTGCCGTCGCAGCTTTCGCTTCCGCGCCAGGCACGGATCAAACATTCCGGTGGTGGTGTTGTTGGTGATGGTTTGGGGGACCGGAATGCCTTGTCGCCGTGCCTTGGCTGGAGCGTGGGAAGCGCGCGCCGAAGTGGGCGCAGAACACGATTCCAACCCCTCGCGCGTGGAGACCGTGTCCAATCGAGAAAATGAGCGGAAGCTGCCGTCTGCCGCCCTTCGCGGTTTGCTGGGGCTTGATGGCAGCGCTCGGCTTGCTCCCCGCACGGTGTTTTCGCTTTCCAGCAAAGCGGCCCTGCGGCGCTACGCGGAAGGCGAAGCGCAGAATGAAAGTTTGCTCATATTGCAAGGCGCTTTCGCCCTAGCTCAGGGTTTAAGCCGCAGCAATCGCTTGGTGTTGGCCACCAGCTACTACGAGGCTTTCCAAGATGACAAAAGCTTCGGGGCACGGGACTTTCGCTCGCTTGCGCCCTCACTTAATTTTGCCCAGGATGTGGGGCAAGGGCGCATCAGTCTGGGGGGCGGGTACCGAGACTTTCGCTTCAAGCCAAACCCACAGCTCGATTTCTCTGGCCCCACCGCCGCGCTTTCTTACCGCCTGAGTTGGGGCCCCGCGATGCAGGAAGAGCCCGAGAACGACGATGATCCCGATTGGGATCTGGTTGCCACCACGTCGGTTGAGCGGCGAACCTTTGTCTCAGGGCGCTGCATCGAAGGAGATTTGTGCCCCCCGCAGATGTTTCAGGGCGCGCGCGTGGACGATTTCACCGCGGTGGGTTTGGACCTTACGCGCACCTCGGACTTTCTTGTGGGCGTTGGCGGCGCTTTGCAGTTGAACAACAGCAACAGCTTTGGCGATGGATTGTGGCGCGCCTTGGCGCACGTGGAAGGCAGCGTTTTGCTGCCGTGGCAGCTTTCGATCTCCGCGCGCGCGGAGCTGGTGTGGACGCGGTACGACGATGAAGTTCCTTTGCGCCGCGATCCCGTGTCTGGGTTGCCGGTGGCAAGCATTGAAGACGAGAGCCGAAGCACCTTGCGGGTTGAAGTGATGCGTTCGCTTTCAGATCGCTTCGAGGTGTCAGCGCGCTGGATCGCCTACACAAATGAAGTTGGCGGGGGCACCGCTCAGTACCGCCGCCAAACGTTCCTCTTGCAATTGGGCGCGGTCTTCGGCGCCTTTTGATGGCCTGGGCTTAGTTGGTTCGATACCCAACGCTCAAGATGCCGCCCATGTAGCGGTCGGTGGCACCGCCGGCGATGTTGTCGTCGTCGCCGCGTGAATTCATGGCGATGCCGAAGCTGCGTGCGAAGAAAGCCGCACGGAAATCCAATCCTGACATCAAGAACCCTAGTGGGACGCTGACGCCCAGCGAGCCCTCGGTGGCGGCTGCGGTGGCGCGAGGAAACGCGTCGGTGAACGCGCCCATACTCAGCACGTGATTGTACCCGAAGCTTCCGAATAGACCCACCACGCCCAAGTCGTACCGGGCGCCCAGCACGGCGCGTACCATGGTGTAGTCGGCGTTCGGAACATTCGACTGCACGTCGCCCACTTGTTCTTCCAGCTGGAAGGTTTGCTTGGCAAACGCGGCGAGCAGGTTTACCTCAAGCGGCCCAAAGTTCATCTTTCCTTTGGGACCCACGTAGTAGGTCATCGCGGTGGTGCCGAAGGTGGTATTTCCTTTGGCCGATGAAAGGCCCACAGTGAAATCGCCGCCCGCTGACAAGCCAAGATACGGCAAGAAGAAATAGTCGATGTTGGCCGCAATGGCTGGGGCCACAGGGTCGGTCTTGTACGCCTCTTGGCCGCCCGCCCGGTTTTGATTGTACGAAAACTGTCGCGAGTAGATGTAAGCGCCCACCGAGGCGTCTAGGCCCTTCCAAGAAGCCGATCCGGGGGTTGAAGCCGAGGCCTTGACGCTAGCGTCGGCAACGTCTTCGTCATCCTCTTCGTCATCCTCCTCGTCATCCTCCTCGTCCTTGGCGGGCTTGGCGGGCTGCTTGGGCTTTTGCGCTGATTTCTCTTCCGCAGCCGCCCGTTTTTCTTCCCGCTTTTCTTCTCGTTTTTCTTCCCGCTTTTCCTCGCGGGTGGCGCGCTTTTCTTCGGGAGCAGGTGCGGCAGGTGCGGCCGCTGCAACGGCGCCCCCACCCGAGGTGCCTAGCAACTCGGACAAGGCGCCCGACAGCTGTTTGCTGATGGACGCGTCAAGCAGTTTGGCGTTCTTCGCTTTGAACGTTTTTTGGCCCACGCGCTTGCCAGCGCTGTCCTTGGCCACCAACGTCGCGGTGGGTTTTTTGCCCCCACCTGAGCCGCTGATGAAGTGGGTGGCGCCCAATTGAGCCGCCACAGCGGCATACGAGTCGGAAGCCTGCATCAGCCCCAGATCGGCCTCGGTGGCGGCAAGCTTTTTGTCGCTCACGACGTCAACCTTCAGCTCGCGGAGGGCCTTTTTCACCTGTTCGCGATACTTGGTGGCGCCAGCGCCACTAAACTGTTCCACCACGACTTTTGCGTCAGCCGCCACAGCAATAGAAGAATGTCCCACGGCGACAAGGGCCATAACCAAAGGGGCCGTTGCAAAGATGCCGTTCAGAGTCCGGAGTCCACGGTACATATTGAGTCTCCTAGCGGCTCCCCAAAGGCGCAAACGTAAGGGGAACGGTACATGTAAAACCTTGAGCCAACACAACTTTTAGGCGAGGCCTGCGGTTAAGTCAAGCATGCCCGCTGCGCCATGAATGTGGCGCGCGGATGCAGCGTAACTTCAACTTTGCCACGCTTGCCCATTGACTTCGGTGCCCCTGGCCCCCAAGAATGGCCTCCCGAGTTGATGACCAACACGAACAACACTCGGGCCCTTGGTATTTGTGCCGTCGCTGGCACCTCTGACGTCAGCTTCGCCTCTGGAGCGGTTGCGAAAGCGACATCTGGAGCCCAGTCATGACCCCTCCCAACGCCGGTCGGCGCGGGCAGCCGCGCAAAACCAAGTTTATCTTTGTCACCGGGGGCGTGGTTTCATCCCTGGGCAAAGGCTTGGCGGCGGCGTCCATCGGGTCTTTGTTGGAAACGCGAGGCCTGAAGCTAACCATCCAGAAGCTTGATCCCTATCTCAACGTGGATCCGGGCACGATGAACCCCATCCAACATGGTGAGGTTTTCGTAACCGACGATGGCGCGGAAACCGATCTCGATCTGGGCCATTACGAGCGCTTTATCAATCACCGCATGTCACGGCTCAACAGCGTGACGTCCGGCCAAATCTATCAAACGGTTATCCAGAAAGAGCGCAACGGCGAGTACCTGGGCGGCACCGTGCAAGTGATTCCGCACGTGACCGACGAGATCAAGGCGCGCATCCTGGCCTGCGCCGAGGGCAATGACGTTCTCATCGTCGAGGTGGGTGGAACAGTAGGTGACATCGAATCACTTCCCTTTCTCGAAGCGATTCGTCAGCTGAAATTCGAGTTGGGATCGCAAAACGCCATTTCGGTGCACGTCACGCTGGTGCCTTACATCGGCGCCGCTGGGGAGCTGAAAACCAAGCCCACGCAACACTCGGTGATGAAAATGCGGGAGATTGGCATTCAGCCCGACATCTTGCTCTGCCGGTCCGACCGCGCGATTGATGTGGCCATGAAGCGTAAGATTGCGCTGTTCACCAACGTGGCCCCCGACGCCGTCTTCTCAGCCAACGACGTGTCTTGCATCTATGAGGTGCCGATTCGTCTGCACGAAGAGGGCGTGGATGACAAAATTGCCGAGCTGCTGAACATCTGGTCCCGCGCGCCCCAACTGACGGGTTGGGAACACGTGGTTTCGCGCATGAAGAACCTGCGCGAAGAGGTTGAGATCGCTTTTGTGGGCAAGTACGTTGAGCTGGTTGAATCGTACAAAAGCCTAAACGAAGCGTTCACCCATGCGGGCATCGAGAACGGCTGCAAGGTGAAACTGCGCTACGTGGACGCCGAGGAGGTCGAAACGCAAGGCGCGGCCGTACACCTGGGCTCGTCTCACGGCATTTTGGTGGCGCCGGGCTTTGGCACCCGGGGCACTGAAGGCAAAGTGCAAGCGGCGCAATACGCGCGGGAAAAAGGCGTGCCGTATTTCGGCATTTGCTTGGGCATGCAGATCGCCGTGATCGAATTTGCGCGCCATGTGGCAGGCCTTACCGGAGCCAATTCCACTGAGTTTGATCCCAAGCCCAAGCACCCCGTGATTGACTTCCTTCCAGACCAAAAAGCGGTTGTGGCCAAGGGCGCCACCATGCGCCTGGGTTCGTACCCTTGTGTGCTGAAACCAGACACACGCGCGGCGGAAGCGTACCAAACCAACGAGATCTCAGAACGTCACCGCCATCGCTACGAGGTGAACAACGACTACCGTGACGCTTTGGAAGCCAAGGGCTTGGTGGTCTCAGGCACGTCGCCCGATGGGCGTTTGGTGGAAATGATCGAATTGGCTGATCATCCCTACTTCGTGGGCTGTCAATTTCATCCGGAATTCAAATCCCGGCCCCAATCGCCGCACCCCCTGTTCAGTTCTTTCGTGGCAGCGGTGCTGAGCCTAAAGCGCACATCGGAGAATTTGCCGAAAGACGAAGCCGTCGTGGGCGGGGAATCTGTGCCCGACCCACGCGCGGGCGCTCGCCCCAGCGCCTAAGAAAATCGTAAAATTCTCTGAGGACGACCGGCGCGCAGCAGATCTTGCCTGCGCGGCGGTTTTGCGTTTCTAGGCCGCCACGGCGGGGGTGGAAAAAGCTACTTTTGCGGCGCGGTGCACCTTGCTTTTTTCCATCCTAGCAATACATGTACCAGTGTGGATTTGAATCCTTTACCCTAGTGCTGGCGCGATGTTAGCCTGCGGTTTCGACAATAGGCTGGCCAGTGGCCAGGCGCACGGGGAATGAAGGGTTTGAAAAAGGTAGGGTAGGTCAAGCGCGCAACGGAGTGAAACGCGATGTCGATGGAGATAAAGCAACAGCTAAAGCTGTCCCAACAGTTGGTGATGACGCCTCAGTTGCAGCAAGCCATCAAGCTGCTGCAGCTGTCCCGGGCCGAACTGGTGGACATGGTTCGCGAGGAACTGCTGGAAAACCCGGTCTTGGAAGACCAGGTGGACACCTCGGCTGAACATGCCAAGGCCAACGCGTCAGACGAGCTGATGCCGGCCGAGCAGGCGTCCGACATGGCGGCCGAGCGGGTGGGCGAAACCGAGCTGCCGCAGCTCATGCTGGACCGCCAAGAAACCACCGAGGTGGCGCCTGACGGAACCTCAAAGGACGCCGTTAACGACTTCGACTGGGAAGGCTACTTGGCCAGCGAAGCGGCCAACGCGCCGATGCCGGGCAACCGCCCCGTCAATTCCGAGGACATGCCCTCACTTGAGGCCAACCTCACCCGCGGCACCAGCCTTTTTGATCACCTTGAATGGCAGCTGAAACTTTCGCGGCATTTCGATCCGGAAGAAGAAGCGGTGGCGCTGCTGATCTTGGGCAACCTGACCGCCGATGGTTACCTGGATGCCGACCTTGATGAAATCGCCGAAGAGGCTGGCATCACCATGGAACGCGCCGAATCCATCTTGGCCAAGGTTCAAGAGTTTGATCCCCACGGCGTGGCCGCCCGCGACCTCCGTGAGTGTTTGCTGATTCAGGCCCGGCACATTGGCGCCGACGACGACGTGGTGGTGGGCATCATCACCAAGCATCTGGGAAATCTCGAGAAGCAAAACTACGCGGCAATAGCCAAAGATCTCAACGAGCCGCTCGACGAGATTTACGAGGCGGCCAAGGTCGTCAAAGGCCTCGATCCCAAGCCCGGCCGGGGCTACAGCGCCGATGAGTCCACGTACATCACCCCAGATGTTTATGTGCACAAAGTGGGCGACCAGTATTTCGTGGTGGCCAATGACGATGGCTTGCCAAAACTCAAAATCTCCGACTATTACCGGTCCGCTCTGCAAGACGGCAACAAGGCCAAAGAATACATCCAGGAGCGGCTGCGCAGCGCTCAATGGCTGATTCGTTCGATCCAGCAGCGGCAGCGCACCATTGTGAAGGTGGCCGAATCAATATTGAAGTTCCAACGCGAGTTCTTCGAGAAGGGCGCTGGATTTTTGCGGCCCCTGATTCTGCGAGATGTGGCCGAAGACATTGGCATGCACGAATCCACGGTGTCACGTGTGACCACAAACAAATACATTCACACGCCCCAAGGGATTTTCGAGCTGAAGTATTTCTTCAATTCCGGGATTGCCCGCTCTGATGGCGACGATTTGGCCTCAGAAGCCGTTAAGCTCAAGATCAAGCAAATCGTGGGCGCCGAGGATCCGAAATCTCCTTACTCCGATCAGAAGATTGTCGAAATATTGTGCGATCAGGGAATTGAGATCGCCCGCCGCACGGTGGCCAAATACCGCGAGCAGCTTCGGATCTTCCCCAGCAGCCGTCGAAAGGTGTTGTTCTAGCCCCGGCCGCAAGCGCCTCACGAACCTCGCCGGCCTCTGCCGAAGAGAAAGTGGCGTTAGGCCTCACAATTCTTGTGGAAAAAAAGGTGTGACGGGGGTAAACACCGACGCGCGTCGTGCTCATGTAGACCTTATTAAGAGCTGGGTGCCCATCGGAGCTTAAATGCAGGTAACCACCACCTTCCGCCATATGGAATCGTCCCAACCGGTGCGTCAGTACGCCCTGGAACGGCTGAGCAAGGTGCGCAAGTACTTCAATCGAGAGCCCATTTCAGGCCACGCGGTGTTTACGGTGGAAAGCAACCACCAATACAGCGCCGAACTGCAGCTGACTTTGCCCAACGGCTTGGTGGTGCAGGCGCGCGAGACCACCGAAGACATGTACTCCTCCATCGATTTGGCAGGAGCGCGGTTAGAGCGCCAAGTTCGACGTTGGAAAGACAAGATTCGCGACCATAAACCCCACGCAGGCCCCAGCTTCGCCGTGAAGAATCGCATCTTCTCCGCGGACAATATGGACGACGCGGGTTCGCAGGCGGCCGAGGCCAAGGCATCCAAGGGTGCCAAGGCCAAGGGAGCGAAACCCACAAAGGCGCGCAAGGGTACAAAATCCACCCCACCGGCGCCGCCCGCCGCGCCTCCAATTAACGTGGTGCGCGAAGAAACGTTCACGGCACGTTCTCTAAGGGTTGACGACGCCGTTATGCAGCTAAGCTTACTAGAGACAGAATTTCTGGTTTTCAGCGACGTTGATACAGGTTTGATTTCCATCGTCTACCGTCGTAAAGACGGTCACTACGGTTTGATAGACACGGGGGCGAAAGTTTCCTCCAGGTCTGCCGAAAAGTCGTAACGCCATCGGTACACCATGAGTGAAGTTCAGACCGACCCCACGTCTTCACCAATCCAGCACAAGAAAAGTTGCATGAAGGTTACCGACTTCCTCCGCCCGGAACTTGTCATCGCCAACCTTGGGGCGACGTCAAAGTCACAAGTGTTGGGAGAGATGGCCAACCACGTTGCAAAAACGCAAACCGGCATCGATGCCGGGCGTCTGAAGAAGGTTTTGGAAGATCGCGAGCTCTTGGCCTCAACCGCTATCGGTGACGGCATCGCCATTCCGCACGGGAAGCTGGAATCCGTTCCGCAATTGATGGGTGTTTTGGGCCGGTCTTCAGGCGGGCTTGAGTTTGACTCCATCGACGGGAAGCCCACGCACTTGGTATTTATGTTGGTGGCGCCCACCAATTCCGCGGGCGCGCACCTTAAGGCCCTGGCCAGGTTGTCACGGTTGTTTCGGGACGCGATGTTTCGGCAGAAGCTGATCGAGGCCAGTGACGCCGCGGCCATGTACGACGTGATCTGCGAAGAAGACGCGAAGTATTAGCCAACCGTTCGCCCCAAAGCCTGCCTCTGGTGTAGGCTACGCCACGTGTTAGAGTTACCCGCAAGAAGCGCTTCCGGAGCTCGCTGACGCGTGAAGATCCCGCTAGGTCGTACCCCGCAACTAACGGTTCGTGCCCTTTTAAGTGAAGCGGCTGGGCTGCGCATGGTTTTGCTGGCGGGTGAAAGTGGATTGAATCGCCCCGTCACGGTCCCCCGCATTCAAAAGCCAGGCTTGGCGCTCGCAGGTTTTGTGCGCCAGGTGCATCCCGAGCGCGTCCAGGTTTTGGGCGGCACCGAGATCTCTTATTTGGCCAGCCTTCCCGACCTTGAGGCCCGCCACGGCATTGAAACCTTGATGGCACTGGATCCTGCGGCCTGCGTGGTGACCAAGGGTTTGGATGTGCCCCACGATTTGCTTCGTTGCGCGGAAGACCGCAGCATTCCCGTGCTGCGAACGCCCTTGGTGTCGTCGGTGGCGATCGAAACCCTGCACGCGTTTTTGGAAACGCAGCTGGCACCCACCGTAAGCCTTCATGGGGTTCTACTTGACGTTTTGGGGGTGGGGGTTTTGCTGTTGGGGAAAAGCTCCGTGGGCAAAAGCGAAACGGCGCTCGAGTTGTTGATGAAAGGTCACCGCTTGGTGGCCGACGACTTGGTGGAAATTCGGCGCACCGGGCAGGACAACCTCATTGGCTGGGCCTCCGAACTCATCAAACATCATATGGAGATCCGGGGTCTCGGCATCATCAATATTAAAGATCTGTTTGGTGTGGCGGCCGTGCGCGACGAAAAGAAGCTGGAGCTTGTGATCGAGCTTTTGGATTGGAAAGAAGCCGATGCGCCCGACCGGCTGGGCCTTGACGAAATGGTGTTCCCGGTGCTCGACGTGCCTGTGCCGTTGCTTCGGCTGCCGGTAAGTCCCGGGCGCAACGTCAGCGCGTTGGTGGAAGTGGCCGCGCGCAACCGCCTGCTGCAGGTGCAGGGGCACCACTCGGCGCGGGATTTCCAAGAGCGTTTGGACAAGGCCATGGCGGTGGCCGGCAAACACCATTTCCGCGACAAGGTCGAGTGAGGCTAACGCGATGAAAGTTGTCTTGGTTACTGGCGTGTCCGGCGCGGGAAAAACCACCGCCGTCCATGCGCTTGAGGATCTCGATTTTTATTGCGTCGACAACTTGCCCATGCCCCTCGTGCATCGCTTTGTTGAACTTCTGTCGGGACGCCCCGACATCTCTAGAGCCGCGCTGGTTACCGACGCCCGCAGCGGCGAGTTCCTTGTGGGCGCTTCGGATGTGATGGCGGACCTGCGCAAGGCCGGACACGACGTGGAAGTGCTGTTTCTCGATGCGCCGGATCTGGTTTTGCTGCGGCGGTTCTCCGAGACGCGACGGCGCCACCCGCTGTCGGGTGTGGACATCAGGGCGGGCCTTCAAGAAGAACGGCGCCTGTTGGAACAACTGCGCCAAGACGCCACATCGGTGATCGATACCGGAACTCTGACCGTGCACATGCTGCGCGCACTGGTTTTGGAGCATTACAGCCAAAGCGACGGTCGATTGTCGCTTGCGTTTTTGTCGTTTGGATTCAAGCACGGTTTGCCCGCGGAAGCCGACATCGTTTTGGACGTACGATTTTTGCCCAACCCCTTCTTTGTGGAAAGCCTATCGGCCCGCACGGGGCAAGAAGAGGATGTAAAGCGGTTTGTACTTGAGCGCGATGAAGCGCAGTCGTTTCTGACCGCGGCCGAGGCTTTGCTCCGCGTGTGTTTGCAGGGTTTCATCCGTGAGGGCAAATCGTACGCAACGGTGGCAATCGGGTGCACCGGAGGACGGCACCGATCGGTGGCGTTGGTTGAGGAGCTGTTGCGGCGATTCTCCCTGCCCACCGCCACCTCGGGCGCAACGGACGCCGCTCGTGAGGGGGCGCTTGAGGGACTGGGCACTGTCAGCGTGCGGCATCGCGACATGAGCAAAAGTTAAGGCCCAGCGGCCGGGTGGATCAGACGCACGGGAACTCGCGTCTGAGGCGCAGGCAATGGTGTAGAATACAGCTCATGCCAACTCCCCTACATAAGCCCGCCGTTGGGGTCGTGGTGGTCACCCACGAAGGCGCCGCCGATGCCTTGGTGACCGCGGCGCGGGCGCTGTTAGGGAACCTTCAGGGGGTGGTGGCCGTGTCCTGTGCCATAGTGGATCCGTTTCCTCTGCTGGTTGAAAAGATTTCGCGCGGTTGTCAGCTCGTCGATGAAGGCGCGGGTGTGGTGATCTTGGTGGACCTGCATGGCTCGTCGCCCTTTCACGCGTCGATGTCGCTGATGGATGGCACACGCGACGCCGAGGTTTTGTGTGGCGTTAGCCTGCCCATGTTGTTGAAGGTGGGCACGGTGGATCGCTTTCGCCAAGGTCCGGCGTCCATCGCGGAAATTTTGCGCGACACGGGTCGCCGTGCCATCAGATTGGGCACGGAACTCACAGGCCGCATTGCCCTCTCCGAAAAGTTGCCATGAACACCGCCAACCAAAACATCGTTCGTCGCAGTTTGAAAATTCGCAACAAGCTGGGCATGCACGCGCGAGCGGCCGTGAAATTCGTTCAGCTTGCAAGCCGCTTCGAGTGCGAGGTGTTTGTTGAAAAAGACGGTGAACAAGTCAATGGCAAGAGCATCATGGGACTGCTGACGCTTGTGGCTGCGTTCGGCACCGACATTGACGTTTTGGCTGAAGGGGCCGATGCGGCCCTTGCGGTTGAGCAGTTGGCCGTGCTTGTTAACGGGGGCTTCGACGAGGGAGTGGCAGACTAAATGCGTCGGTTGGTGGGAGTGGGCGCCGCACCCGGCGTAGCGATGGGTCCTGCACATCTGTTTGGATGGCGCATCGACGTGCACGAGCGTCGCGTGCATGAGAGCGAAATCACCAGCGAGTTGGCGCGGCTCGAACAAGCCTTGGCCGCATCTGACGCTCAGTTGGCGCGCATTCAGACGCAGATTGCGCAGGAAGAAGGCGACGATCACCAGGACTACCAAATTCTCGAAGCGCATCGCCTCATGCTCAAAGACGCCCACTTGGTGGGTGAAGCGCAAAAGCTGATCCGGGAAGAAGCCAGCGGCGCTGAATGGGCCGTGCGTGTGGCGCTGGACCGCATTCGCGCGGTTTTCGACCGCATCGAAGATCCTTACTTTCGCGAGCGCCGCAGCGACATCGACGCCGTGGGTGAACGGTTGCTGCGCAACCTGCTGGAACTTCTAGATCCAGGACAAAAAGAATATCCCCCCGGGGCTGTGGTGTACGGGCACGACCTGTCGCCCGCCGACGTGACGCAACTGGGGCGCAAAGGGGCAGGGGGCTTTTTTACCGAAGCCGGGGGAAAAACCTCGCACTCAGCCGTTGTCTCGAGGGCTCTGGGTTTGCCCTTGGTGGTGGGCGTGCACGACATCGGCGTGAATCTGCGCCCAGGTTCCAGCGTTGTGGTGGATGGCACCCGCGGCGAGGTGATTCTTGAGCCCGACGGCGCCACGTTGCAACATTACGAAGAGCGCGCCGCCCGTGAGCGCGCACGCACGGCGTATTTGAACACGCTGCGGGGCGAACCTTCCGTCACCGCCTGCGGTACAGGTGTGCATTTGGCTGCCAACGTTGAACTTCTCGAAGAGGTGCCCGCGGCGGTGCTCAACGGTGCTGAGTCGATTGGCCTTTTCCGAACGGAGTTTTTGTACATCGAACGTCCCGATCTTCCGTCGGAACAAGAGCAATTCGAACACGCCGTCACAGCGTTGAATCTGCTGCAGGGCCGTCAAGCCACGTTCCGCACGTTGGACCTGGGCGGCGACAAACTAAGCCCTTCGGTTCGCATCCCCGCCGGGGCAAATCCCGCCTTGGGGCTGCGCTCGGTGCGGTTCTCGCTGTGGCAGCGCGGTGTGTTTCGCCACCAGCTACGAGCGCTTTATCGCGCAGGAGCCGTGGGGCCGGTTCGCATCCTGTTTCCGCTGATCTCGGGCGTGGGGGAGCTACGCGAAGTCAAAGCCATCTGCCAAGAAGTGTGTTACGACTTGGCCCGCGAGGGCAT
Source organism: Polyangia bacterium (assembly GCA_038257535.1). Classification (GTDB taxonomy): domain Bacteria; phylum Myxococcota_A; class Polyangia; order Fen-1088; family Fen-1088; genus JAGTJU01. Next base: position 18,122 of record JBBSJE010000054.1, on the reverse strand, counting down.
TGATCACAATCCCAGCATCCCGCTGGGGGTGATGATTGAAACGCCGAGCGCCGCTTGGGTTGCAGACATGCTGGCGCACGAGTGCGACTTCCTCACCATCGGCACCAACGATTTGATCCAGTACTCGCTTGCGGCCGATCGGCAGGACGAACACGTGGCGTATCTCTACCGACCCTTGCACCCTGGCATTCTGCGGGCGATTCGCCTGGTTGTGGATGGCGCCCGCCTGGCCAACAAACCGGTGGCGATGTGTGGAGACATGGCCGGCGATCCCATGTTCTCGTGGGTCTTGATGGGCATGGGGTTTCGAGATTTGTCGATGGCGCCGCAACAGATCCCGCTGCTGAAGTCGCTGGTGCGCAGCACGCGGCTTTCCGACGCCGAAAGCCTGGTGCGGTCGATCGAAAAGCTACCCACGGCACAAGAAGTTGAAGGCGTGGTACACGAATTGATGGAGCGGCGGTTTCCCGAATTGGCCGACGCGGACGCGCGCGCCGCCGTTGCGTAACTGGTGTTTTTATGGCGGAGGTTCGTTCATACCCCAAACACTTATTGATTGCGCTGGGTATGTTATGGGGCCTGCTGCAAGGCTGTCTGCCGGAGCCCGTTGCGATTGAAGGGCAGCAGTTGTTTCAAGGTCGCGGCATTGAAAACATCTCTTCCTTGGAAGTACAAGGGCGCACATTTTTGTTTTTTGAAACGCGGCAGTCGCTGCCCACGCCCGAACGCGGGGGCAGCACCGATATGTGGATCGTGCCCCTCGACGGCTTGGCCCCCGCGTTCAAGTTTTTTTCCGGGCGCACGGACGCATGGCCCGCAATCAATGCGGGCGGCGATCCTCCACAATACTGGGTTGCGGTGAATGAGCGCCAAGTGGTTGTGGGCCGAAGGGATGTTCGCATCGCCGATCGCGTGCGGGTTGACGTAACGGGGCAGGTTCTGGAGCAGGTGCGGGAGGTGTCGCAATTTTCGCTTTTGGGCGATGGATGGAAAACCTTCCAGCGCCCGCTACCAGATGGCAGCGCGATGGCACATCACATCCGGGATGCGGATGGCAACGAACGTCGATTGGACGATGTGACCGGACCCATTCAGTTTCACGACGCGGGTTTTTTCTACGTGGGCGGTCCCGCGTTGACTTTGTATTGGGTGCCCGATCTGCTGGCGCCTGCCGAGCCACTTCGTTCCGGTGTTACGCGCATGCGTTTGCGTCCGCGGGACAACTACGGGATCCTCACCGTTCCTTTGAACGGTCGACCGGCGGACGTTGTGTTCGATTTGTTTCGGCGCACCGAGCGGCAGATCCCAGGCAGCAACATCTGTTGTTGGTTGGATTTTGCGCCGGAAGACAATGACGTGTGGAGGTACGCCGAGGCAAGAACGGCGGAAGCGCCTGCACGGTATCATGAGTATCACGTTCGAACGGGCGCAGATGTTGTGAAGGATCTGCCGGCCATCATGGCCGATCTGATCCGCATCGAGCGACGTCCGGGAAGCGACAATAAACTCTATTTCGACAGCCAAAACACCTTGGCGTTGCAGGACGCGACGGCAGCCGAGCCCATCAAGATTCTGCCGCTGAAGGTGCCCAGTCCGAGGTTTTCCAACGATGGTCGGTATTTTCTTTATGTAAGGCCTGAAACCTTGGTGCCGTGGCCCGAGGGGCCGCTGATGATTCAAGATGTGGCGTTTAGCGCGCCCGAACGCCAGCTTTCACCGCCGGGCACTGCCTTGCTCTTGAACAGCTTCTTCACGATTGAGAATCCAATGCCGCCCATCGCGGTGTTCTGGGCGCGGTTCGGGCGTGCCGCCAGCGATCTTTATTTTGCGCCGCTTGACGAACCGGGCCTGCAACGCGTGGCCAATGGCATTCGCAATGTGGATGTCACGCGGTCGAGGTTGATTGGAATTGTGCGTACGTCGTTGCAAGATCTGGTGGGCGATTTGGTGATCAAAACCCTGCCTGAAGAGCAAGAGGTTATTTTGGGCAAAAGCGTAGATAACTATCGGCTGGTTGATGACGCGCAGACCAGCGTGACAAAAGTTGTGTATTCGCTGCGCACGCGCAAATCGGCCGACGTTGAGGGCATTTGGGTTACGGAGCTACCGGCGTTGTGATCGGGCCGCGCGCGCTTGCCACCATGGCGCAATTGGTGGGCTTGGCTTTAAGCGCAACGCTGGCCCAGGCGCAGGTCCAGGTTGTTGATGCCGGCGTTGCTGATGCGGCCGCGGACGCGGACCTCGCCACGCCCGCAGACGTCGGTCTTGACGATGCGGGCATCAATGCCGCCCAGCCCTTCAATGCCAAGACCCCTGCGCCCGCCGACGCCATGGAGCCCGCGCAGGTGCTGATTCGGGGGCGCGTGTTGGGCAAGGGGGGGCGCGATCCGCTGGTGGCCGCTGCCGTGACCCTGGGGCTGGAGGTGATTGCGGAAACCGATGAAGCCGGGCGCTTCGAGGTGCACCTCGACCCTGGGACGCATCGCTTGCAGATTCAGCAACCCGGATATGTGCCGCTGGACGTGGACGTTTTGGCCGTGCCGGGCCGCCCCATGAAGGGCGAGTCGGTCATTCGGCTAAGCCCCAACCTCAGCGGGCAGCGCTACGAAACGGTGATCGCACCACCTGACCCGCAGGCCGCGCGAACCACCTTGCGGCAAGAAGAGCTGACCCGCACGCCGGGCTCGCTTGGGGATCCGCTGCGCGCGATTGAATCGCTGCCGGGCGTCTCGCAGGTGGTGTGGCCTGCCGCCATTTACAATGTGCGCGGCGCCAACCCAGGCAACACGGGCTTCTTCCTTGATGGCGTGAGGATGCCAGGTTTGTTCCACTTCGCTTTGGGGCCCTCGGTGATTCACCCCTACTTCATCGAGCAAGTGGATTTTTATCCCGGGGGCTACCCGGCTCGCTACGGCCGCTATGTGTCGGGCATGGTGCACGCGAAGACCAAGCAACCCAAAGTGGATCGCCCGCACGGCTCCTTCGATCTGCGGTTGTTGGATGCGGGTGGCATCGTGGTGACGCCCATCAACAACAATCAGGGCACGGTGGCGGTTGCGGGGCGGGTTTCTTACACCGGTCTGCTGCTGTCGTTGTTCTCGCCTGACTTCACGTTCAACTACTGGGACTATCAGGCGCGGCTCGATCATCGGCTGGGCCCAGGCCGGATCAGCGTGTTTGTGTTTGGGTCGGGCGACCATTTGGGCCGCAAGGACAAAACCCAACAGGCCATTTTCGCGGACATCAACACCCATCGCTTGCAGGTCAGATGGTTGGGGGCGGTGGGGCCGGGTCGGCTTGAGGCCTCCACGCTTGTGGGCCGTGACTATGCCTCTACTTTCATTCCTGAACTGAACAACTTGCCAGTGTCGGTGCGCTCGCTTACCAGCGCCAGCCGGGTGGGTTACGAGCTGTCTTTGGCGCCCACCTTGAGCTTGGAACTGGGGGGCGACACCGAGATTCAGCGTTTCGCCCCGCAATCGCAGTCGGTGGGTTTGCCTGAGCAAGACTTGCTGTCTGCACGTACGGCCGTGCTTTCGGGCGCTCATCTGACGCTCACCTATCGCCCCACCGATTGGCTTGTGTTGGCGCCCGGCTTTCGCACGGACCTCCTCATGCAGGAGGGCGTGACCACCTGGCAGCCAGGTCCGCGGCTTAATCTAAGGGCAAAGGTGGGTGGCCAAACTTGGGTCAAAGCCACCGCGGGCCGATTTGTTCAGCTGCCCAGCTTGCCTGTGAGCGTGCCGGGCTTTGAAAATTTCGGCCTGCAATCCATTGGTGTACAAAGCTCAATTCAAGGGTCATTAGGCTTTGAGACCCAACTGCCTGGCCAGTTAACCCTTGATATGACCGGGTTTTATCAGCGTCTGCGCGTTAGCGATCTGGCCAGCATCTTCACCTACGAAGTGCAAACGCAGCTTTTGGAAATGCGAGATGGCCGTAGCTATGGCGTGGAAACCATGATCCGGCGTGCCATCACTGAACGCCTGTATGGATGGTTAAGCTACACGCTGTCGAAGAGCGAACGTGTGTACCCGCCCTTGAACATCGTGGCGGCTTCCGATTGGGACCAACGGCACATCTTGAACTTTGTCACCAGCTACCGTCTGGGCCGGGGCTACCAGATAGGCACGCGCATTCATTACAACACCGGGCGGCCCTATCCCGTGTTTGACGAAGCCACCATCTCCACGGGGGCAGGGCAAAGCCGTCCGCCGATCTTTTACAGCAAGCTGCCCAACTTCTTCCAGTGGGACCTGCGCTTCGACAAGCGCTGGGTGCTGGAAAAGTACACGCTAGACTTTTACATCGAGCTCATCAACACCACCGCCAGCCGGCAGGTGTTCGATCTGAAGCGCCGGCAGGACGGAACCATTGATCAAATCGGGTTCCGAATTGCGCTTCCCTCCCTGGGTCTGCACGCGGAATGGTGAGGCCAGACGGGCTGATCGGGAAATTCCTTTCGAGTTCTCGGCATGTAGCCAAAAACGCGCAGAAATTTCGTAGCCGATAATCCTTGACGTTGCGCTGCGGGAAGGACTATATCCCGGCCTGGAAATGGCCCTCTTATTCCGGCCGAGACACAATCACCTGGCGCGGCTCAGTCTGATCCTCGTTGCATCAGCGGCTGTGGGCGGTATTGGCTCTGTGCTGATATACGTTCGCACCCCTGTTGCACGTGGCATGCAAGACCCCGTGGAACAGCCAATTCAATTCGATCACAGACACCACGTCCGTGACGTAGGGATTGATTGCCGATTTTGCCACCAAACGGTGGAGACATCGGCTCACGCCAGCATTCCTCCAACCCAGCTTTGCCTGAACTGCCACTCCCAGATTTGGAATGGCAGCCCCATGTTGCTCAAGGTCCGCGAGAGCTTCATGGAGAACCGGCCCATTGAATGGACAAAGGTGAACGATGTTCCTGACTTCGTTTACTTCAACCACTCCATCCACGTCGCCAAGGGCGTGGGCTGCGTGACCTGTCACGGTCGCGTTGACCAGATGGCCGCCGTGCAAAAAGACCAGCCGCTCACCATGAGCTGGTGCCTTGATTGCCACCGCGACCCCACGCCGCATCTGCGGCCTGTTGAAGAGGTTACGAACATGGAGTGGACACGGCCCGAGGGAGATCCCTCAATGACCGGCGAAGCGCTGGCTGAGCGCAACGATGTTCACACCCGGACCAGCTGCACCACGTGCCACCGATGACCGTCAACACCCGTCACCCTGAAGTAATCGACCTGGAGGGCGTTGGCGCCCGCCGTACGCCGTCTTTGCCTATCGTTGGCCAGGCCGAACCCCCGCGCAAGAAATTGTGGCGGGGCGAAGCTGAGCTTCTCGATGAGGAATCGGCGACGGCGCAAGCCCGCCAGGAGTTCCCCGATGGCACCGACACGCTCCTCGATGACGTGTCTCGCCGCGGGTTCGTGCAGCTGCTGGGCAGCAGCCTCGCGCTTACGGCCACGGCTTGCTACCGGCCATCGCAAAAGGTGATTCCGTATGTGAATCGCCCGCCCGAGGTCACCCCGGGCAATCCCTTGCACTTCGCCACCGCCGTCGACCATCAAGGCTATGGCTTTGGCGTGTTGGTGGAAAGCCACGAAGGACGCCCCACCAAGCTGGAAGGCAACCCGCTTCATCCTGACAGCTTGGGCACGGCCACCGCCATCGACCAAGCGCGCTTGCTTGACCTTTACGACAACGACCGCGCGAAAGCCGCCCGCCACAATGGGGGCTTTGCGTCGTGGAGCCAAATCTGCGCTTTCGTCAAAACCCGCGTGGAGGCGGGCGAGCGCGACGGCGGAGCGGGCATCCGCTTCCTGGTGGATCCCACAACGTCGCCCCTGCTGGGCGATTTGCGTTCACGCATTCTCGACAAGCTGCCCAAGGCCAAGTTCGTCTCGTACAGCGCGCTCAATGCCGACGCCGCTGTTGAGGGCGCGCGCCTGGCCTTCGGTCGTGAGCTAGACACCCGCCACGACCTCAGCACGGCAAAGGTGATTGCGTCGTTGGACGCCGATTTCCTTGAAGATGGTCCCGAAAGCATTCTCCTCAACCGGCAGTTCGCCAAAGGGCGCGAGCCGGGCGAGGGCATGAACCGGCTTTATGTGGCTGAGCCCAGTCTAACCGTCACGGGCACCATGGCTGACCACAGGCTGCGGCTGCGTGGCTCGGATGTTGTGGCCCTGGCGCAGGCCTTGGTGGCGGAATTGGCAAAGACCTTGGGCCGCGACGCCTTGGGGTCTCTTGCGGATTTGCCACTGGCGCGCGCTGGTGTCACTGTCGATGCGAAGTGGGTTGCTGCCTTGGCCAAGGATTTGGCTCGCAACCGTGGTCGTTCGGTTGTGATGGCGGGCTACCGTCAACCACCGCTGGTGCATGCGCTTGTCAACGCGATGAACTTTGCGCTGGGCAATGTGGGCACCACAGTGACCTACAAAGAGCCTTTGCGACAAGACGCCATGGTGGGCGCCGCTGGTTTGCAAGAGCTGGTGGGGGAGATTGCGGCGGGCAAGGTGGACACTTTGTTCATCTCTGCGTTCAACCCTGCATACGCGACCCCCGCCGATTTCAAGCTTGACCGTCTGCTTGAGCGTGTGCCCCACACCTTTTACCTGGGGACATACCTCGACGAAACAGCGCGGGTTTGCAAAACCTTCATTCCCCAAGCTCACGCTTTTGAAAGCTGGGGCGATGTGCGTGCACTTGATGGCACGGTTTCGCTTGTGCAGCCCTTGATTGCCCCGCTTTGGAGCAGCGTCACCCCGGCTGATTTCCTGGCTGCGGTGTTGTCTGAAGGCGAGCTGGGCTCATACGAACTGCTCAAGGCGTATTGGCGCCGCCGCGCCGCTGCCGACAATTTGTTGGGCAGCTTCGGGTTTGACCTGCAGTGGGAGCACTGGTTGGGGCAGGGCATCGTTGAAGGCACGCGCGCACCTGCAACTTCTGCTGTCGCCCTTGAATCAGGTGCGCTGGCAGCATCGCTACGCACGTCCGTGGCGACTTGGCCGAAAGAAGCCGGGCTTGAACTGGCGTTTACCCTCGATGCCAAGGTGGCGGACGGCCGCTTCGCGAACAATGCGTGGCTGCAAGAGCTGCCGCACCCGATCACCAAGATCACGTGGGACAACGCAGTTCTGTTGTCGTACGCCACAGCGTCACGGCTGTCTTTGAAGACCGAAGACATCGTTGAATTGAAGGTGGGAGAGCGCAGCGTGCGCGGTCCGGTCTACATCCAACCTGGCCAAGCCGACGATTCCATCACCCTGGCCTTGGGCTACGGCCGCACCGCCGCCGGCAGCGTGGGCAACAACGTGGGCATCAACGCTTACGCGCTTCGCGACAGCAACGTGGGCTGGTTTGTCATGGGCGCGGTGGGCCTCACCAAGGTGGGCAAAGGCTACGAGTTTGGCATCACCCAACAGCATTGGCGCATGGAAGGCCGCGATCCGGCGAAGGCGGGCACGCTGAAGGAGGCGGAAGACCACCACTCGGCGTTCAGCGAAAATCTGCACAACAGCCGGGGCGCTTTGCCGCAAATTCACGAGCCAGTGGATTACAGCAATCAGGCCTACAAGTGGGGCATGTCCATTGATCTCGCCAAGTGCACAGGGTGCAGCGCTTGCATCACGGCTTGTCAGTCGGAAAACAACATTCCGGTGGTGGGGCGCGCCAACGTTCGCAAAGGCCGTGAGATGCACTGGATCCGCATCGACCGTTACTACGAAACGGACGACAGCGTGCAGTACACCGACAGCATGTACAAAGGCATGGAAGAGCCACAGGTCATTACGCAGCCTGTGACCTGCATGCACTGCGAGACCGCTCCTTGCGAGTACGTCTGCCCCGTGAACGCCACCGTACACAGCGACGAGGGCCTCAACGAGATGGTCTACAACCGCTGCATTGGCACCCGGTATTGCAACAACAACTGTCCCTACAAGGTGCGCCGCTTCAATTACCTTGACTACCACGGCGATCCCCCCGAAGTGCGCAAGATGGCGCACAACCCGGACGTCACCGTGCGCAGCCGCGGTGTGATGGAAAAGTGCACCTACTGCGTGCAACGAATCGAACGCGCGCGCATCGATTCCCGGATCGAAGGCCGCATGATTGCCGATGGCGAGATTCAAAGCGCTTGTCAGCAAACCTGCCCCACGGGCGCGATTGAGTTCGGATCGCTCAATGACCCAAATTCCGCGGTTTCAAAGGCCCACGCCAGCGAACGCCGCTACGACTTGCTTCATGAGCTTAACACGCGGCCGCGTACAGTTTATCTGGCCCGCGTGCGCAACCCCAACCCGGAGCTGGTGTGACCGTGTTGTCCGGCTACAAGGACCCCTTAGACCCGCGCCCCTTCATTGAAGGGGAGCAAACGGATCGCTCGCTCAATGACAGCTTGCTGCAACACGTGTTGCGCGGCGCTGGCAAGGGTTGGTGGACGTTGTTCACAATCGCCCTAAGCCTGTTGGGCATTCTTGGCCTGTCGCTGGGCTGGACGCTTTACAAAGGCATCGGCGCCTGGGGCAACAACAACCCCGTGGGTTGGGGCTTCGGCATCATCAACTTCGTGTGGTGGATCGGCATCGGCCACGCAGGCACTTTGATTTCGGCAATCTTGTTGCTGTTCCAGCAACGCTGGCGCACCTCAATCAACCGATTTGCCGAGGCGATGACGTTGTTCGCGGTGCTTTGTGCGTTGATCTTCCCCATCTTCCACACCGGTCGTCCTTGGTACGCGGCCTACTTCCTCATGCCGTACCCCAGCGTCAATGGCATTTGGCCGCAATTCAAAAGCCCCTTGATGTGGGACGTGTTCGCCGTTTCCACCTACGGCACCATTTCGCTGCTGTTCTGGTTCCTGGGTCTGATTCCTGACTTGGCGTCGTTGCGAGACACAGCCAAATCCAAAACAAAGAAATTCGTCTACGGCCTGTTCGCCTTGGGCTGGCGTGGCTCGGGCCGTCACTGGGCCGAGTACAAATGGGCGTACCTGCTGCTGGCCGGCCTTTCCACGCCGCTGGTGCTTTCGGTGCACAGCATCGTGTCTTTCGACTTCGCGGTTTCCGTGATTCCCGGCTGGCACACCACAATATTCCCGCCTTACTTCGTTGCCGGCGCCATCTTTTCCGGCTTTGCCATGGTGGTTACGTGGCTGGTGCCCGCACGGCATTACTTGGGCCTCAAGCACGTGGTGACCATTCGCCACCTTGAGAACATGAACAAGGTGGTTTTGGCCACCGGCATGATGGTGTCATACGGCTACCTCATGGAGCACTTCGTGGCGTGGTACTCGGGCAGCCTCTACGAGTACTCCATCTTCTTCAACACCCGCCAGCGGGGGCCCATGAGCGGTGTGTATTGGCTGATGGTGTTCTGCAACTGTGTGGCGCCGCAACTTTACTGGTTCAAGAGCATTCGCACCAACTTGATGTTGATGTGGGTCATCTCGCTGTTTGTGAACATTGGCATGTGGTGCGAGCGCTTCATCATCGTTGTCACCTCGCTTCATCAAGATTTCTTGCCGGGTTCATGGGGCGATTTCATGCCGACCATTACAGACATTGGTCTTTATGTGGGCACCATCGGCTTGTTCTCAACCCTCTTCCTTTTGTTCATGAAGTTCATCCCTGCGGTGGCTTTGACTGAAGTGAAAGAGCTTCGCCACGAGTTGGAGCATGAAGCGCACCTTGATGCCGCCGGGAAGGGGGCACACTGATGAGTCATAGCGATTTTCTTCCTCGTCGTTTCGTCTTGGGCGAGTTTGCCACCGTCGACGCGATGCTTGAGGGCACAACCAAGATGCGCGAAAAGGGTTTCAAGAAGCTTGACACCCATACGCCCTATCCCGTGCATGGCATCGAGGAGGCTTTGGGGTTGGGTCGACCCAAGATCCCCACAATCGTGCTTTGTGCGGCCATAACCGGCATGTGCTTGGCGTATTCCATGATGTATTTCATGAACGCTTCGAGTTGGTCGATTCCAGGCGCCACGGGCTGGGTGATTAACGTTGCCAACAGGCCGCCCCATTCACCGCCTGCCTTTGTGCCGATTACCTTTGAATTGGCGATCTTGCTCGGCGGCTGCTCTTCATTCTTCGGCGTTTTGGCGCTTATGAAGCTGCCCAAGCCTTATCACCCTGTGTTTCAGTCCGAACGCTTTACGGAAAAAGCCAGCATCGACGGCTTCTTTTTGTCGATGGAGCTTGAGCTGACAGGCGACCCTCAGGTGGCTCAAAACGCTATGAAGGAGTTTGGCGCCACACACGTAGAGCTGATTGAGGAGGTTGAACGATGATTCGTTTTATCCTCTTGGGCGCCGCCGGCCTGGGCTTGCTGGGTGCCTGCATCAACGAAGACCTGCTGAATCCCATGGCGGACAAGCAGCCCAAGTTTGCGCCTTACAAAGCAACGACTCAGTACAAAGACGGCCTGACCATGCGCAAGCCGCCTGAGGGCACCGTGCCGCGCCAGCGTTTGACGCTGAAGCCTGACGTCACCACTGGGCGCGTGAAAACCGCACAAGGTGAACGCTACGTCACGGCGGTGCCGGTTACGGTTGACGACACCCTGATGAAGCTGGGGCAGAAGCGCTACAACATCACCTGCGGCACCTGTCATGGGCCTTTGGGTGACGGCGACAGCCCCGTGGCGCACCAGATGGCGCTCAAGCCGCCGCCTTCATTGCACGATTTCGCAGACCGTCCGCCTGGCTACATCTTCGAGGTGGCTAGCGAAGGACACGGATTGATGGCGGCCTACAAGGCTGAGTTAAGTGTGCGTGAGCGCTGGGCGGTGGTTGCGTACGTGCGGGCTCTGCAGCTGGCAAACCTTGGCTCCATGGACGAAGTACCCAACGACAAGCGCGCGTCGCTTTCACAGGAGGCACACCAGTGAGCGTCTCGCACGACATAACAGTGAGCGTAAACAAGTTCCAAGGCGGCAAAACCTGGATGAACGCCTCCGCAGTGGTGGGCGTTGCCTGCGTGGGTGCCACTTTGGCGGCCATGTTCACGGGCTCGGTCCCCGCACAGTTTAGTTACCTGTTTGCCTTCGCCTACTGGGCGGGCATCTCGCTAACTTCGCTGCTGCTGCTGCTCATCTTCCACACCTTCCGCGCCAAGTGGATGACGGTGTTGCGTCGGCCTTTGGAAACCATGGGCACCACGGTGATTGTGTTTTTGGTGCTGTTCATCCCCTTGGCGTTGGTGATGAAAACCGTGTTTCCTTGGGTTGAGCCAGATCCAGCCCGCTTCACCGAACACGAGATGCACCTGTTGCATCACAAGCACAGCTACCTGAATACGACCTTCTTTATCGTTCGTAGCGTCGGTTACTTCGTCATTGCGGCGTTAATCTCAACCTTGTTGTTCGGCTGGTCAACCAAGCAGGATGAGACGGGCGATGTCAAACTAACGGCCAAGGCCCGCAAGCTGGGGACGGGCGCGCTGCCCGTGCTGGCGCTTGTGCTTACTTTTGCGTCCTTCGATTGGCTGATGAGCCTGAACCCGATTTGGTTCTCGACCATGTTCGGCGTGTACTACTTCGGTGGCAGCATGCTGTGCACCTTCGCCGTGCTGATCTTGGTGTGTGCGAAAGCTCGCGGCAAAGACCAATTTGGCGACTATGTTAGCCCCGAGCATCTGCACAACTTAGGCAAACTTCTGTTCGCGTTTACGGCGTTTTGGGCCTACATCGCGTTTTCGCAGATGATGCTGATCTGGATGGCGGGTTTGCCTGAGGAAACGCCGTTCTTCATTGTTCGTATGCAAAGCCCTTGGCTGGGCATTGGCCTGTTCTTGATTTTGGGCCACTTCTTGTTGCCCTTCTTCATCTTGCTGTCCCGGGCGCGCAAGCGCAGCGCAGCCCGCTTGGCACCCATGGCGGTTTGGGCCTTGATCGTTCACTTCGTGGACATCTACTGGCTTGTGTTTCCAACTCTGAATGAAAAGGCGGCAACCATTCACTGGTCGTTGTTCACCGCCTACTTCGGCATTGGCGGTTTGGCGATGGCCTACGCCATCTGGCGCATTCGGGGCCACTATACCGTGCCCATCAAGGATCCCTTCTTGAACGTTTCGCTGAGGTACCGGCAGCCATGAGCGAGTCCCGTCAATATCACGTTGCTGAGCTCACCACCGAGGAGCCTGGCAAAGGCGTCAACATTCGTATGATCGTGTCGGTGGGCGCGATCTCCCTCATCGTTTTTCTGTTCTCCGCGCTTGTGGCCTACAAGATCCTTGTGGTCTTCGAGCACGACATCGCCGCCGAGGGCGTGCCCAATGCCACGCCTCTGTTGGGCAACAACGAAATCGGCATCGTCGATTTTGTTCATTACGACGAAGACACGCGGTTGCCAACCTGGCGCGCCCAGATCAAAGAGAAGCTGAACGGCTACTCTTGGGCGGACAAAGCCGCAGGACGCGTGCGTTTGCCCATCGAAGAGGGCATGAAAAAGGCAATGGCTGAAGCCGCAGCTGGAACGGCCATTGGCGCCGACAACGCTGTGGTAGCCAGTGAGCCCGATGTGCCGCGGCTCAAACTTAAAGAGCTCATCGCGAATCCAGCGGGCAAGCCTCCAGGGGTAGGACCCATTGGTGGATCTCCGGCCACACCTCTCGTGGCGCCTGGCGCAGCCGTGGGTGGTGACAAGGATCCCAAGCCACCTGGCGGGGGCACCAAGTGAACACCCGTTCTCACATCTTTCTTGCGTCTGCACTTTGCAGCTTCGCCATGTTGACGGGCGCATCATCTGCGCTGGCCAGCGCTTACAACGGGCGCCATCGTTCGGTTCCCGTCATTGGTGGCGGCGAAGGCAACGTGAAGTCGCAGGACATTGAGCCCATCGAAAATCTGGGGGAGAAAGTTCCTGCTGAGCTTTCCTTCGTTGATGGCCACGGCAAAACCTCGTCGCTATCTCAGGTGTTGGGGCAGGGCAAGCCCGTGCTTGTCACGATTGGGTATTACAAGTGCCCCATGCTCTGCAATCTGGTGCACGAAGGCCTAGCCAAAGGGCTCAACAAATCGGGTTTGAGCTTGGGCAAGGACTTCCTGGGCTTCTCGGTCAGCATTAACCCTGACGAAGATTCCAAATCGGCCAACACCAACCAGGGGCGCTTGTTGCGTCACCTGGGCAAGCGGGATGCGGCCTTGTGGCCGTTCGTGATGATTCCTCCTGGTGAAGCGGCGCCCGGCGGCGAAACAGGACCAGCCAAAGAGCTCTCGAAGAGCTTGGGCTTCCGCTACGTTTACGACGATCAATCCAAGCAGTATGCGCATGCGGCCGTGGCGTTCGTGCTCACGCCGGAGGGAAAAATCTCTCGCTACCTCTATGGCGTTGACTTCGATCCGCGGGATCTGAAGTTGGCCCTGGTTGAGGCTGGCGGAGGCCGGGTGGGGACGACGCTCGACCGGGTGCTGCTTTCCTGCTTCAAGTATGACCCAATGACCCACAAATACACACCTTTTGCCTTCGGATTCGTCCGGATTGGCGCCTTCTTAAGCTTTGCCGCTTTAGCAAGCTTGCTGGCCCTTCTGTGGCGCAAAGAGCTCCAGATGCGCAGGCAGCGGAGGACCGCATGATCGAGTTTGCCAATCAGCTAATGCGGCGGCTGCTGTGGCTGCCAGAACAAGCATCAACCTTCGCCTTGAAGGTGGATGTGCTCCACTACGGGGTCATCATCACCACGATCTTGGCGTCGTTGGGAATTGGTGGCGCGGCGGTTTACTTCTTCTTCAGGTACCGCGAGCGGGTGCCGTTTGCTTCAACGCCGGTGGTGAATCCCAGCCTTCGCTTTGAAGCCACGGTCATCATAGTGCCGTTGATGATTTTCTTGGTGTGGGCGTTTGTTGGCTTCAAAGACTTCGTGTGGGCCAACACGATGCCGGCCAACACCATGGATGTCTATGTCACGGGCAAGAAGTGGATGTGGCACTTTGCGCATCCCGATGGCCCGAACGAAAACGCTGTGCTGCACGTTCCCGCAGGTCGCCCCGTGCGTTTGCTGATGACCAGCCGTGACGTGATTCACTCTTTCTTCATTCCCGAGTTCCGCATCAAACAAGACGTGGTTCCGGGCCGTTACAGCGAAACCTGGTTTGAGGCCAAGAGGCCTGGACGCTACAACATCTTCTGCACCGAGTTCTGCGGCACCTGGCACTCCCAAATGTTGGGCGAAGTGGTGGTGTTGGAAGGCAAAGACTTCGACAGGTGGCTTGAGCGCCAGCGCTTGGGCCAAACGGACCGAACCGACGCCAGCAGTTCTGAAGGGTCAAGCACCGAGTTCCGTGGCGACCTGCTTTCCTACGGTCGGCGTGTGGCTGCGGCGCAAGGCTGCTTCAAATGCCACACCACCGATGGCACCGCGCACATTGGGCCTACCTGGGTTGACCTTTACAAACGGTCCACCGAGTTGGAGTCTGGTGAAACGATCATCGCCGACGAAGGTTATCTGACCGAATCGATGATGGAGCCTTACCGGAAAATGGTGAAGGGCTACGCTCAAGTGATGCCGTCGTATCGTGGCAAGCTGGCTGCGCCCGACGCGGCAGCCCTCGTTGAATATATAAAGTCGCTCCGGTCGGATCGTCTGGAGAATTTGAATACTAAGGAGCCGGCTTATGGCCCACTCGGACGCTAATCTCGCTATGTCCTCGCCCCCCGAAGGTGGGGATCCGCAACTTCCTGAGGTTTCGTTTTGGAATGCCGATCTCGGCATCAAGTCGTGGCTTTTGAGCCTTGATCACAAACGCATCGGCATCATGTACATGGTGCTCACGCTCAGCGGCTTCCTCTTGGGCGGCATCTTGGCGATGGCGTTGCGCATTGAGCACCTAACGCCCGATGAAACCATCATGGGCGCCAACACCTACAACCGGGTGTTCACCTTGCACGGTGTGGTCATGATCTTCTTGTTCATGATTCCCGCGATTCCTGCCGTGTTCGGCAACTTCTTCTTGCCCTTGATGCTGGGGGCGAAAGACGTGGCGTTCCCGCGGCTGAACTTGCTCTCGATTTACGTGTACGGCGCGGGTGCACTGCTGATGGTTTGGAGTATGGCTGCCGGCGGCGTTGACGCGGGTTGGACCTTCTACGCCCCTTACAGCCTCACAACCCCATCGGACTTGGCGCCGGCGCTGTTTGGTGTATTCATCATCGGCTTTTCGTCGATTTTGACCGGTCTAAACTTCATCGTCACCATCCACACCATGCGACCCAAGGGCATGACCTGGATGCGTATGCCACTGTTTGTGTGGGCCACGTACGCCACCAGCATCATCCAGGTGTTGGCTACGCCGGTCATCGGTTTAACTGCGGTTCTGACAGCAATTGAGCGCATCTGGGGCTTTGGCTTCTTCGATCCGGCTCGCGGTGGCGACCCCATTTTGTTCCAGCACCTGTTCTGGTTTTATTCACATCCGGCTGTGTACATCATGGTGCTGCCGGCGATGGGTGTGATCAGCGAAACGGTTTCGGTGTTCTCGCGCAAGAATGTGTTCGGCTACAACATGGTGGCTTACTCATCCTTGGGCATTGCCTTCGTGGGCTTCTTCGCCTGGGGCCACCACATGTTCGTGACCGGCCAGTCGAAGTTCGACGCGGGCGCCTTCGCCATCATCTCGATGTTGGTGGGTGTGTTTACTGCCATCAAGGTGTTCAACTGGGTGGGCACCATGTACAAGGGCTCGATTGCCATCAAGACGCCGCTTGTTTATGTGTGCGGATTTCTGTTCTTCATCGTGTTTGGCGGCATGACAGGCGTGGCGATTTCGTCGGTGTCCTTGGACGTTCACTGGCACGACACCTACTTCGTTGTGGCGCACTTTCACTTCATCATGGTGGGAGCCACCATCATGGGGTTCCTCTCGGGGCTGCACTACTGGTTCCCGAAGATGTTCGGCCGCATGTACCACGAAGGCTGGGCCATGATGGCGGCTGGCCTTATCGTCCTGGGCTTCAACGCTTCGTTTATTCCGCAATTTTTGTTGGGGAATATGGGACAGCCTCGGCGCTACTACATGTACACGCCTGATGCTCAGGCTTTGAACGTGGCTTCAACGGCGGGCTCTTCGCTGCTGGCCTTCGGTTTCTTGATTGTCTTGCTTTACCTTCTGTACGCCATCAAGTACGGCAAGGTGGCGGGAAAGAACCCGTGGGGGGCCGCTGGTTTGGAATGGACCACCACGTCGCCACCGCCCAAGCACAACTTCGACCACACGCCTGTGGTTGATGAAGATCCCTACACTTATCGCAAGAAAGGCGAGGAGGTCGAACATGTCATCGTCTGAATCGCACCCTCACAATCCTTACCTCGCCCATCACTTCGACACCATTGAACAACAGGACTACGCTGCACGCCTTGGCATGTGGCTGTTCTTGGCCACGGAAGTGCTGTTGTTTGCGGGGCTCTTTCTTGGGTACACGGTTTACCGTTGGCTTTACCCCGGCACGTATCAGGCCTGCGCCGATCTGCTGAGCATCCCGATGGGGGCCACCAACACGGTGGTTCTGATCACCAGCAGCTTCACGGCGGCTTGGGGATATCACGCCATCAAGGTTGATCAGATCAAGCGCGGCGTTGGGCTGATGTTGATCACCATCGTGTTTGCTTGCGCGTTCCTTGTGATCAAGTACTTCGAGTACTCACACAAGTTCCACGTAGGGCAGCTGCCGGGGCGATGGTACTCGTACGAGGGTCTTCAAGCGCCCGGGGCGAACATGTTTTTCGCCGTGTACTTCCTGGCAACGGGGCTTCACGGTTTGCACGTGCTCATTGGCATGACGGTGTTGGGCATCATCACCTACCGCACGCTCAAGGGCCGCTATCACTCGGGCAACAATGTTGGTGTGGAACTGGGCGTTCTTTACTGGCACGTGGTTGACTTGGTGTGGATTTTCCTTTTCCCGCTCATGTACCTCATCTAAAGGCGGAGAGACATAACGTGTCCGCAAACAACGCACATCATTCTAAACACGAAGATCACGGTATCGGCCGCTATGTGGCGGTGTTTGTGGCGCTGCTGGTCCTAACTGGGGTTACCGTTTGGACCGGTAACATGGACTTCGGGGACTTCAACATCGTCATCGCGATGATAATCGCCACCGTGAAGGCGTCGCTGGTGGTGCTGTTCTTTATGCACCTTTGGGATGAGGGGCCGGTGAATCGGCTGATCTTTGTGGTGTCGTTGGTGTTTGTGGGGGTGATGATGGCGTTTACGTTTGGGGACCTGATGTTTCGGAATAAGGCGACGCTGCCCAATGGGGGGCCTTGGCAGGGGGTGGTTGAGTCGACTGAGGTGGAGCACCACTGACGGCGACCGCGCCTAGACCTGCGCGAGTGTTCTTGTTGTGAAGAAAGGGGCCCTGCCGAAATGGTGGGGCTTTTTTCATTGTGGGGCCGGCGCCTATTGGTTGGGGGAAGGGTTCGACTTGCGGGGCACGTCGCCTAAGGCCGGGTGTGCTCGGGGGGCGGGGCCCCCCTGCGCGCACGCGGCTGGGGCGACTCGGCCTCGGACTGGCAATCTGCTCGCGGGGCGAGCAGATGCGTCCTCCGACGGCCCCGCAAGGCGAACCCTTCCCCCAACCGCGGCGCCTTGGTGGATGGGTGGGGGGGGAGACTCGGGCTGTCTGCTCGCTTTGCGAGCAGAGGCGCGGGGGGGGAAGTTAGGGATGGGCGGGGGATTGATTGGGGCGGGTTAGGTAGATTTGGAGGAGGGTGTAGGCGACGACGAGTAGGGGGATGGCGGCGACGATGAAGGCGAAGATGCTGCCTATGTCGCCTTCGGGGCCTAGGCGTTCGGTGGCGTCGTGGAAGGTTTGGCTGCCGGCGATGGCGCCGCTTTCGGCGAGTTCGTGGATGCCCCAGATGATGAGTTGGACGAGGAAGAGGGCTAGGAAGATGGAGGTCACTTTTAGGACGATGCCTATGTTGAGGCGGTGGCCGTAGTGGCTCCATAGGGCGGCGTAGGAGGCGGCTAGGAGGAGGCCGATGACGGAGCCTATGACCATGGATTGGGCTTGGCCGCCGATGGCGCGGGCGGTGAGGACGAAGAAGACCTCCATGAGTTCGCGGCTGACGAGGAGGGCGGTGACGAGGGTGACGGCTATGAGGGAGAGGGGGG
>JBBSJE010000053.1:0-32680 GCA_038257535.1 Polyangia bacterium | reverse complement strand
TTGGCGGCCCTTGTTGGGCCAAATCGAATCGTTGCCCAACGTTGTGGGCGCCGCGCCTTATCTAGAAGCCGAACTGATGATTCATTCGGGCAACACCCCCGCCGGGATCATGTTGCGTGGCATTGAACCCGAGTCCGCGGCCCGCGTGATGCAGTTGGCGGATCATCTCAAAGAGGGCAAGTTGAGCGATCTGCGGCCGGTGCAAAAGCCCCCAGAGGGCGCCGAACTGGTTGAACCCCTCCCACTTCCCGAAGATTTGAAGCCCCCAGGCGAGCACGACGAGGGCGAGGACCCCGCAGCGGAGGACGACGATCTCGGTCGTGTGATCCCGCGCGCAGCTTTGGGTCCAGAATCGCCCGCTGTTTTGCTGGGTGAGGAAATGTTTGCCCGCACAATGCGGTTGTTCGTGGGCGATGCTGTGGACCTCGTTTGCCCGCTGTGTGGCGTGGGGCCCATGGGTCCCCAAGCCAAAAGCCGCCCGTTTCGGGTGGCCGGGCATTTCAAAAGCGGCATGTACGAATACGACTCAAAGCTGGCCTACGTGCACCTGGCCGAAGCCCAGCGGTTTTTGCAGATGCCCGGCGAGATCACCGGTATCGACGTTCGCACGCTCACCGCCGAAGACGCGCGCGGCGTGGCCAATGCCATTTCCGCCAAGCTCGGGCCCAAGTTTCGGGTGCGCACTTGGGAAGACCTTAACAAAGCACTCTTCTTGGCGTTGCGCCTCGAAAAGATCGCCATGTTCATTGCGCTGGCGTTCATCGCGCTGGTGGCCTCGTTCTCGATTGTCTCGAATTTGTTCATGCTGGTCACCGAAAAGGGCAGGGAAGTGGCCATTTTGAAGGGCATGGGCGCCACCAACGGGGGCATTCGGCGGGTATTTTTGCTCGAGGGCGTCTACATTGGCCTTCTGGGCTCGGTGGTGGGGGCAGCCGTGGGCGTGGCCGCCTGCCTATTGATGGAGACCTATGGGCTGCCGTTGCCCAGTGACATCTATTACATCGACCAATTGCCCGTGGTGATGCGGCCTTGGGAGGTTTTGGGGATTTCGGGGGTGGCTTTGTCTTTGGCCATTTTGGCCGCCGTTTACCCAGCGCAGCTGGCGTCGCGGCTTCGTCCCGTGGAAGGTTTGCGCTACGAATGAACCCCAAAGAAACATCAAACCTTTCTGGGGGTTTGACACCTGGGGGGCAGGTCGATACGTTGGCGCAGCCCGTGACCTCCTCGGTTTCCCCTGCGCCTGCGCCCAACGCCATTGCTAGCCTCTCCGCTCGCCCGGGGGGCGTGCACGTGCGCACCGTAAACTTGCGCAAGACGTTTCAGCACGGCGATCGCGCCTTGGAGGTTTTGCGCGGCATCAACCTTGAACTGCGCGCCGGTGAAGTGGCGGCGGTGGTGGGCGCATCAGGGGTGGGCAAATCCACTTTGCTTCACCTGCTGGGCACCTTGGACCTACCCACCTCGGGACAGTTGCTCTTCGACCAAGTGGACGTGACCACGTTGTCAGCCACCAAGCTGGCCGACTTTCGCAATCAACAGGTGGGGTTTGTGTTTCAGTTTCATCACCTGCTGCCGGAATTTACGGCGCTGGAAAATGCGATGATGCCGGGCCTCATTCGCCGCCTGCCCCGCAAAGATTGTGAAGCGCGATCCAAGGAGATTTTGAACCGGGTGGGCCTGGGCCAGCGCATGACCCACAAACCCGGAGAACTGTCGGGCGGCGAACAACAGCGGGTGGCGTTGGCGCGCGCGCTGTTTTTAAAGCCGCGGCTGCTGCTGGCTGATGAGCCCACCGGCAACCTTGACACGCGCACCAGCCGTGAAATGCACCAGATGTTCTTCGAGCTGAACCGGGAGCTCGGCATGACCATTTTGCTGGTGACCCACAACGACGAATTGGCGGCCCAGGTGCCGCGCCGTCTGCGCATGGTCGACGGCGTGATCCAAGAGGCGGTCGATTAAATGCATCGAATCTCTAGAGGCCACGGCCGCCTCTCGATGGTCATACGCTTCTTGCTGGGCTGCGCGCTGCTGCTTGGTGCGGGCGGCGCTTTGCCCACTTTGGCGTGGGCGCAACCCCCGGACCAAGCCCAAGACCAAGACGATGAAGAGGACGCCGCTTTGCAAGTGGGGCAGGTGCGTTTCCGCGGCAACCGCAAGGTGGAAGACGACGCCATTCGCGTCAACATGCGCACCACCCAAGGCGTGGTCTTAACCCAAGACCTATTGCGCGAGGACGTGCGCGCCATCTGGGCCATGGGCTTTTTCGATGACGTTCAGGTGGAAACAACGTCGGGCCCGCGCGGCTTGGTGGTGACTTTCGTCATTAAAGAGAAGCCTTCCATCCGCAAAATCTACATTTCAGGCCACGACGAGATTGGTCTTACCAAGATCAACGAGGTGCTCGACATCAAGCGCGAGCAGATCCTCGATTTGGCCAAAGTGAAAAAGAACGCGGAAAAGATTCGAGATCTTTACGTCGAGCGCGGATACTACATGGCCGAAGTGTCGCACGAGGTTAAGCGGCAAGACAACGGGCAGGTCGATGTGTACTTCCGGGTGCGGGAAAACACCAAGGTGGAGGTTCGCCGCATCAGTTTCGTAGGCAACCAACAAGCGAGCGATCGCGACCTGCGCGGTGTGATGTTGACCCGTGAGGGCGACATGTTCTCGATGCTGACCTCTTCGGGCACCTACCGAGAAGATGCGTTTCAGCGCGACCTTTTGCTGATTCAGTCCTGGTATTGGGACCGCGGGCATATTGACGTGAAAATAGGCGAGCCCTTGATGGAGCTGTCGCAGGACAAAAAGGCGCTTTTCATCACGGTTCCCATTGAAGAGGGCAAGCGCTACCGACTGGGCAGCGTGAACATTGTGGGCGAATTGCTTGAGCCCAAACAAGCGTATTTGGATCGCGTTTCGGTGAAGCCGGGGCAGATCTTCAATCGTTCGATGCTCACGCAGGACATGCAGGTGCTTATGGATTCCTTCAAGGACCAAGGCTACGCCTACGTGAACGTAACCCCCTTAACCGACAAAAACGACGAAAAGCTTGAGGTCAGCCTGACGTTTGATGTGCAGCGGGGCGAGAAAGTGTTCGTTGAACGCATCAACATTCGTGGCAACACCAAAACCCGCGACAAAGTCATCCGCCGCGAAATGCGCATCGTCGAGGGAGAAGAGTTTAGCCAAAGCGGCTTCGAAACCTCAAAGCGCCGTGTGACCGCATTGGGCTTCTTCGAGCGCGCAGATATGTCCACCCAGCGGGGCAGCGGCGACGACGGCATGCTGGTGAACGTGGAAGTGGCCGAGCGGCAAACCGGTGCGTTCCAAATTGGCGCCGGCTTTTCGTCGGTGGAAAACTTCATCGCGCAGGCGCAGATTTCACAAAACAACTTGTTCGGGCGCGGCCAGCTGCTGACGGTGCAGGCGCAAATGTCGTCGATTCGGCAGCTGTTTTTGCTCCAGTACCAAGATCCTTACTTCCTCGACACGCGCTGGACCTTCGGCTTCAACCTCTTCAATCAACAGCGGTTCTTCTTTTCGTTTTTCCGCGAGTCCACAGGCGGCAGTTTGACCTGGGGTTATTTGCTGCACGACGATGTGCGCATGCTGCTGACGTACACGCTTGAACAAGTGGGCGTCCGCACGTCCGCCCGTAGCGCTTTGTTTGCACCCACAAACCTTCGTGACGCCATCCCTTCGGGATCGCTGGCCAACCTGCTGCGTTCGGGCCTCACATCGTCGTGGCGCATCACTTTGAACCACGACACACGCGACAACCGCTTGTTCACCACCAGCGGCTGGTTCAACACCATCTCGGCCGAGTTTGCCGAACCCGCGTTCTTTTCAGAAAACACCTTCACCCGTTATGAAGCGGCCACGAGGTTCTTCTACCCGATATGGGGACCATTCATTCTGCGCAGCAAACTGGAAGCGGGCATGATCACCAGCCGCAACCCGCAGGGGGTTCCGATCACTGAACGCTACTTCGTGGGCGGCATCTTCGACATCCGTGGCTATTCGCCGCGATCGCTGGGCCCGCGCATTCGTGCGCCCAACACTCAGGCCCCCGACGCGCCACTGGCCAGCTTCCGCGTGGGTGGCAACTTGCAGCTGATCGGCAATTTGGAAATCGAATTTCCTATCGTTCCCAAGGTCGGCATCAAAGGCGTGGCGTTTATCGATGTCGGCAATGCCTATAACACAGAGAGTCAGTATTGCGCATTGCGTCCGCCAGGCGTTCACGCGTCGGCAGATCCCTGCAACGTCATCTTTCCCCTTAGCAGCTTGCGTAGCAGCTGGGGCTTCGGATTCCGCTGGTTTTCACCCATTGGGCCCTTGCGGTTCGAGTGGGGCATACCGTTTTACCGCATCAGCGCCCAGGAGCGCCCCGTGGTCTTCGAGTTCACCATTGGGAATTTCTTCTGATGCTCAGCCGTCTTTATATTAAACACCCCGCGCGCCCTAAGCTTCCCCCTGGGCAGCCGTTCGTGCTATGCGAGGGGACCCTGCCAACAAAAAGTGACTCGGGAGACATCTGCCAATGATTCGTTCAGTAAAACTGCCGGTTTTCGCGCTCACCTTGCTGCTGGGCAGCCAAACCGCGGCCGCCGCACAAGAGACGCTCAAGATCGCCTACGTGGATATGCAGCGCGCTTTGCTGGAAGTGGAAGATGGCCGTCGCGCCCGCGAGGAGTTGAAGAAGGCGCTGGACAAGAAGCAAAAGGAGCTCGACGAGCGTCAGCAGGAGCTGATGAAGGCCGGCGAGGATCTAAAAAAGAAGCGTACCCTCCTGCCTGAAGAAACCCGCATGCAGAAGGAAGCTGAATTGCAGGAAGGTTTGGGCAAGTTGCAGCAGGCCTTGATGCGCCATCAGCAAGAGCTGAATCAGCGGGAGCAAGAAGTGTTGCAACCCATCGTGGAGCGCATGCAGCGCATCGTTGGCCAGATCGCCTCCGCAGAAGACATCACCTTGGTGATGGATCGCAACCAGGCGGGCATCATCTTCGCCAAACCCCACCTGGACCTCACCAACGAGATCATCCGCCGCTACAACTCCGGCAAAGACGCCAAAGCGCCTGCACCCGCAGCCGCCAAAAAGAAGTAATTCCACCAAGACATTGGCAATGGAAAGGGCGCCTGGTGCGCCCTTTTCGCTGTGACGCCCCAAAGCTCGCCCGCCGCGCAAGGAAAAGACCAAAGCTATGGAACTAGACGTACAAGCCATCGAAGCCCTGATTCCTCACCGTTACCCATTTTTGATGATCGACAGGGTGGAACTGCTGACCGAGGATCGGGTTGTGGCGCGCAAGATGGTGACCCGCAACGAGCCGTACTTCGACGGCCATTACCCAGGGTTTCCCGTGATGCCTGGCGTGTTGCAGGTGGAGGCCATGGCACAAGCCGGAGCCCTGATGGCCAGCCACGTGTTGAAGATCGACCCCAGCAAAACGGTGATTTACTTGATGGGCGTGGACAAGGTGCGTTTCCGTCGGGCTGTGGTGCCGGGAGACCAACTGACCATCGAGGTGACGCCGCTGCGAAAAGGCGCCTCAGTCTGGAAGCTCAAAGGCCAGGCGCGTGTGGGCGGTGAGCTTGCCGCTGAAGCCGAATTCATCGCCAGCATCGTGCCGCGCAAGCCCCGCGACGCCGCAGCCCCGGAATGAGCCTGTTTCGCCATGGGGCGGGCAAAGCCTCCTGGGTTGCGCTGCTTAGCGCCTTGGCAATGTTCCCTGGGTGTCGCTCGAAGCGTGCTTTGTTGCCAAGGGGGGAGGGCGCTGCCGTTGTTGTGGTTTCCAGCAACGACGAAGCGGCTGCCGCAGATCCGTCGAGCGGGGCCTTGGCCGAGGCTGAGCCCAACAACAGCCCTGGCGCCCCACAAACGCTTAGCTTCTCCCCAGCGGCGTTCGACAACGCCGATCCACGCCTTGAGGTTTCCATTTCTGGCAGCCTGAGCGCGCCCACAGATGTGGATGTGTTTCGGCTGGTGCTGGATCCTGGTCAGGTGCCCATCGCGGACGCAGGCCAGCTACGCTTCGCCCTGTCGCTGCAAGTCGCGCCAGCCGCCCAGTCGCCAGAGGCGCTTCGCATCGAGGTGCTGCAAGGTGACGCCAGTCTGCTTCGCGCCAGCGTTCAAGAGGAGGCCTTACGGGTGCCGAATCTTCCCTTGGCGCCGCAGGTCGATCTCATCGTGCGCGTGGCGCGGGTCAAACCCAAGGGAGAGCTGCCACTCGGCTACCTCTTGCGGGCTCAAGCGCGGCCCTTGTCGGCGGCAGAGGAAGCAGAGCCCAACGGTACCATTGAACAGGCCACCCCCGTGGGCGCTCTCACAGCCACCACAGAATTGGTGGGGCATTTGGGCTGGCGGCAAGACACCGATTGGTTCGCCGTCACTTTCCCTTCGGGCCTCAAAGAAAACAGCCTGAGCCTGGAACTTCAGGTGCCCGAGGGTGGGGTGGCTGAAGTGGGATTTGCCGACGCCCAAGGGGTGTTGCAGCACGGATATACCCGGGCCAGCGGGGGCGTTTTGACCTTGCGCCATGTAAAACCGCCCGCCGTCGGCAATGTGGCGTACGTGCGCGTTCACAACGCCGGGCCGGCCGTTTTCGAGCCGCGCTACCGGCTCTCGGTGATCGCTACGCCCGCAGACCCCGGGGTGGAACAGGAGCCCAACAATCTGCTCACGCAAGCCCAAGCGCTCACAAGCGCTTCGGTCCGGGGCACCATTCATCCCGCGGGCGACGAAGACACATTCAAGGTGTGCGGCCCCCAGGTCGGGTCATGGCAGATACGACCTCCCAAGAAGCTTTCGCTTGAGGTCAGTGTCATCGAGGTTGGCGGGAAGGTGATTTCTCAACAAACGTATGATGCTCCTGGCGCCCTCCTGTTGCCCCCCGAATCTGGGGCCGTCTGCAACTTCATTCAGATTCGAGAAAAATCTCATAAGCGTTCGAATGCATTGAATTTTTATGAACTTCTCCAACGTCCCTAAGAATCCATTATGTCGCAGCGACATCTTATCTTTGGGAGGTGCTTTAGAAAGTTCTCTGAGCCGCCGCTTCTTGACTAAGTGGCGGCGATCCTGCAAGCCATACAAAGGGGGTTCGTAATGCTCGACCCGTGGATCATTGAACAAATACGGCGGCGCGAAAGTGAAGAACGGCGACGCCGAGAACAGCCCATGCTCGAGTTACCCCTGCCCGAGCCCGGTCCCGACGAGTACGAACGTCCGGCAGAGTGGCCACCAGCGGAACCCGCGAGTGAGCGTGGGGTGGCCATCATAGGCATGTGACGGGCTACGGAACCTCAGCGTGAGTTCCCGCCGCATCAAGCGGACGCTCACGTTTGAGGTCCGTGCATCGCTCTCGCGTGGTGAGTTTTTTGCCCTCGTCGGCAAATCGTCGTGTCATCAGGGCATGACGATGGATTTTGACGACATCACGCGGATAGAGCCTTTGCCGCTGATGTCGGCCGACGGGCCCTTCGTTCCTCGCATGGCTGAATGGCAGGCGCTCAACAGTGCGCTTGAACGCGCCGTGCGCTTTGAAGCGCCGCAGATGGTGACCATTTGTGGACCCTTGGGCATCGGCAAGACCCGCCTGGTGAACGCTTGGTTGGATGAAGTTCGCAGCCGCAGCGTTTACAGGGTGGTGAAAGCGGGCAAGCGCGAGGCCACGGTGGCACCGAAGTCCACCCCGATGCGGTTCGCGTGGCTGGGATCGTTCTTGCGGGAGCGGCTGGGCTTAACCGCCTCGATGGGGCGCCAGACCGCGATGGAGCTGTTCCGCGGTGAACTGCAGTCCGTGTTCGGCGATCGCCGGGTGGCGGAAGTGGCAGCGTTTTTGGGGCCGTTTTTGGGCTTTGAACTTCCCGAAAGCCCATTGTTGCACGCGTTGGCCGGCAAGCCCGAATCTTATGCCGATGTCGCGCGGGCTGTTTTGTGCCGGTTCTTGGAAGAAGATGCCCGGGTTACACCTTTGGTGCTTGTTCTGGAAGATCTGGACGTGGCCGACGAAGCCTCTTTGGAGCTGCTGTCTCAGCTCAGCAACGAATTGGGCGAGGCGCCGCTGATGATTGTTTGCACCGCGCGCCCCGATCTTTACGTACGTCATCCCAACTGGGGGCGCAGTGGTGGCAGTCATGTGCGCGTGAACGTGCCGCCATTCGAGAGCGCGCAGGTGGCGGCTTTGGTCGAGGGCAGTTTGGGCGGCACCGTTGAGCCGCGTTTGTTGGAACGCATTGAGGACGAATCGGGCGGCAATCCCCGATCGGCACTTCGCTTGGTTGACGGATATTGGCGGCGAGGTTGGATGACGCGATCGTCAGCGCAAGGCGCGTGGAAACTTGAAGCCGAAGTGACCGCAGACACTTTGGGGCCGATTGATCTTTCGCCCGAGCAGGCGGCGTTTTCGCGCGTGGCGGGGTTGTCGCCAGCAGAGCGCGATTTGTTGGCTCGAGGCGCTGCGTTTGGCGCCACCTTCTTCACAGGAGGTGTGATTGCACTGGGACGGTTGGGGGGCACGCCCCCTGATCCCACAACGGTGTTCGCTCCCGATCCGAACATCGAACAAACCCGTCAGATGCTCGTGATGCTTGAAGCCCGGGGTCATTTGGAACGCGTGCGTGAGGTCCAGATCGCGGGGGAAACTGAGTGGCAATTCTCTGTGGTCAGCGATCGCGAGATCTTGGTGGGCTCGGTGGATCCTGAGTTGATGCGCCGGCGGCGTTTGTTTGCGGCGCAATGGATCGAGGGGCGCACCGGCACCGAGGCGCAGGCACAACGTTTCGAATGGTTGGGCACGCTGTACGAGACCGGCGGCGATGAACGGCGGGCGGGCGAATGCTTTGTGGCCGCCGCCGATCGGGCGCGCGAAGAAGGGCGGCTTGAGCCCGCGCGGGCCTTGTATCTGCGTGGGGTTCGGTTGCTGAACATGTCTGACTCTGTTTTCAAGATGGACGCGCTTCATCAGCTGGGGGATGTGGCGGCACGCTTGGGCCGCACGCGTGAGGCGCTGGCGCATTTTGCTGAAATGCTTCACCTGGCGTGGCGTTTAGATCTGCCCGCCAAAGGGGGTGCCGCGCACGCCCGCGTGGGGCGTTTGCACCGCACGCTGGGCAACTACAGGCTTGCGCTTCGCCACCTCGAGCTTGCGCGCTTGTTGTTCGAGTTGGCCGGCGACGAGGCCGGCATTGCCGCCTGCCACGACGACGTGGGGCGTGTGCATATGCTCACCGGCGACGTGACCGCGGCCATCTCATGCCATCTCAAGGCGCTTGAGTTGCGAGATTCCTTGCAAGATCCTCGCGGCAAGGCATTGACCTTGTCGTGGCTAGGCCTTTGCGAAGTGCAAAAAGGCGATCTGGTGGCGGCTGAAGCTTGCTTCAAAGTGTCACTCGATCTCTCCCGCGAACAAGGCGATGCGCGCGGCGAAGCGTTTGCTCTTATGGACCAGGCCAGCGTGCAGCGTGAATTGGGGCGCCCCGATCGCGCGCGCGGTTTGCTTGAACAGGCGCGCGCGTTGGTTCGCGACCTTGCCGATCCGCTGACCGAAGCGCACTTGGGCATTCAGATCGCCGAATGCTTTTTGCAGGTGAAGTGGCCCAAGCAGGCCGAGCAGGAATTCGAGGGGGCTCGCAAGCTTGCCGAAAAGTTTGGAACCAAGCGTTTGATCTCCCAAGCCGCACGCGGTTTGGCAGAGGTGAAATTGGCTTTACTGGATCCCTTGGCCGCGCGCGCCCACGCCGAAGTGGCCTTGAAGGTGGCTGAGAGCATTGGAGTTCCCACCTTAGTGGGCGCCGCCCTGCGTGTGATGGCGCAAGCGGTGGTGGCGGGCGCCCCCGGGGATCCCGACAACGGCGGCGCCCGAGAGCTCTTTGATCGCGCCGTTGATGAATTGGCCGATCGTGGGGCCGAATTGGAATTGGGCCGAACGCTGTGCGCGTACGCAGAATTCGAGCAGAGAATGGGGCGTCGAATTGCCGCAGATGACTTGCGCGACCAAGCCGCCGGGATCCGGGCGCGCGCGTGGGCCAACGAGTCGGTGGAGATCTTCGCGCCCTAACCCCCTGGTTTGTCGTGGCTTACATCCTGGTAGGATGAGGCCCTGTGCAGGCGCTGTTTGGCTTGTTGCCCCTGTTGGGCGCTTTGATCGCCGTCGAAACCGACGTTGCGCAAACATGCCCCACGACGGCGCAAGTGGAGACCGCCTTGGCCGCGCGTGTGCCCGGCATCGTGGCGGGTTCCCAGATGCTGGGGCAAAGCGGTGTGATGCGGCTGCGTGTACAAACCGTCAACGGTTTGCCCACTCTTGCGCTTTTTGGCGACAAGAACGAACTTCGTCTGCAACGAACTTTGGCGCGTCTGAGAGAAGATGCCAATTGCCCGGCGCTCGCCGAGGCGGTGGCCATCATCGTCGAACGCCATTTGCTGCAATTGCACATCCCGACCACACGGACTGCCCCCGCGCCCGTGCAGCAGATCGCCCAAGTCAGTGCCTCACTGCAAACGCCAATGGCTGCGTGGCAAGCGTGGCTGCAAGCACGCGGAAAGCCGGGCCGCGGCGGCGCCTCGGCGCTCGGGGCCGAATTGGGATTGGCCCGGGATCTCGACAAGCGCGGGCGCTGGAACGCCGAAGGCGCGATGGGCGCTGGGCTGCCGCACGCGCTTCGTTGGGGCCAAGCGGGCGAGGGCGAGGGTCGACGGCTTGACCTGTGGGCGTCGCTGGCGTTGGGGCGGCGCTGGGCTTGGGGCTCGCAGCAAGGCCTGCTGCGAGGCGTAGTTTCGATGGCGGCGGTGAGGGCGGACCGCCTTGCCCCCTTGCCACAAACCACGCAATGGGGCGCCGAGCCCTGGTTCGCGGCGGAGGGGGTGTACCGATGGTTTCCGGGGCCAAACGCGCTGGCATTCCGCGGCGCGTTCGTACAAGTCGCCCTGGCGATGCGCGCCGCCGCTGTTCGCCATCAGCTTGTGCTGGTTAGACCCGACGGTCAGGGTTATGAGCTGGTGCAACAAACCCCCTGGATCTTTGCCGATTTGGCACTTGGTGGGGGCGTGGCATTTTAAGATGATGAAGCGCACCGCCAATCGCCACTAACCAGAAAGTCACCTATGGCGCTTGTTGGCATGTCTCAGCAATCTACCCGCATTCCGGATCCGGATTTGGTCGCCTGGTGCTTGACCGGGGATCCGCAGGGCTGGCGTGCGCTTTACAACCGCCATGTTGGCCAGGTGATGCGTTTTGTGGCGGCTTTGGGCGTGGGCGCCAACGACCGCGAAGACGCGGTCCAAGACGTGTTCGTGGCCGTGTACAAAAGCCTGCCCAGTTTTCGCGGCGAGGCGCAGCTTTCCACGTGGATCTACAAAATCGCGGCGCGACACGTGAATCGTCTGAGCAGCCGTCGTCGCATGCGCGACCTGTTGAGCCACCTGTTGTGGCGAGAGCTCAAGCACCAACCTGCCATGGTGGAATCGCACGACAGTGTGGAGCGGGCAGGCGATCTTGAACTTCTGGATACGTTGCTGCAGAAGCTCAGCTCCAAAAAGCGCACGGCGCTGGTGCTGTTCGAGATCGAAGGCTTGCCCGTGGAAGAAGTCGCACAAATTGTGGGCTGCCCCATCAACACAGTGTGGTCGCGCTTGCACCACGCGCGTGCCGAACTTGGGAAATTGGCCGCCAAAATCCACGCGCGCGGTCACGCACCTCGCCGGGAGGGGCAGGCATGAGCGACAAGCACAGCCAGCAACCCGGCAGCGGTGGCCCCAGGAACTTCGGCGACCAGGAAGCCTGGCTCAACAGTCTGGGACCGGCAGGCCAAGCGTTGGGCCGTGGCATCGCAGCGGCGCAAGGCCGAACCGGTGACGAGATCACGCGACGAAGAATGTGGAGCGGTCTTGGCGGCAGGCTTCGCGCCACCAGCAAGGCCCGAACAGCCTGGCGTTGGCCCACGGTTGTTGGGCTTGCGGGCTTGGTTTTGGTGGTGGCCGTCATTGGGGCGCTCCAACTGGGCGCCTCAACGCCGGCGAACCACATGACCGAGGCCAGCGCCAAGGAAGCATCGGATGTGGCACCGGAGCGCGCGGAGCCGTTCCTGCAGGGGCCGGCGGAGGTGAACACAGGGGCCAACGAAACCATGCGTGTGCGGCTGCGAGGGGGAACCCGCGTGGCCTTGGGCACGCGGACGCATTTGGTGCTCAATGACCGCCTCGAGCCCGAGTTGAAATTGGGCCGCGTGGTTTTGGACGTGCCCAAGCAGGCGCCGGGGCACACCTTTGCGGTCAAAGCGGGCCCGTATCACGTCAGCGTATTGGGCACGCGGTTTTCGGTTGATGTTGATTCGGACAGCGTGGCTGTCCAGGTTGTCGAAGGCGTGGTGGAAGTGACGCGCCACGGACGCAAACTGCGACTGGCAGCGGGGCAAAATTGGACTGGCTGGTTGGGGGCCCCGCCCCCGGGGTTGGCGCCGGACGACGGCGCGCCCGCTGCAAAACCGAGCCATGCTGCAAGCGCAACCCGCGGCGTCTCGGCGCGGATGCCGGTTGCGCTTCGGCGCGGCGCCGAAGCGTCTTCGCAAAGCCAAACAACCTCGCTGGGTGCGCATCCGCCCCCTGATGTTGCCAATCAAGCCCGACAAGCCTTGGCAGCGGGCGATCCCGACAAGGCGTTGGCGCTGCTTGCGGCCCTGTCCAAGCAGCCTGGCCTGGCGGGAGAAAATGCAAGCTACGAGATGGGGCGCGTGTGGCTTCAGCACAAGCTGCAGCCCCGACAAGCGCTCTTGGTGTGGCAGCGCTACCAACGCCAACATCCGCAGGGCGTGTTGCGGGCCGAAGTCGATCTGTCCGTCGTCGAGACTTTGGCCAAGCTAGGCGACGTGCGCAGGGCGGTGGCCGAGGGGCAAGCGTTTTTGCGGCGTCACACCCGCAGCGAGCGCCGCGGAGACGTTGAAGCTTTGGTGAGCGCGCTGCAGGCCAAGCTGAACGCAACAACACCTTAAACTTCGGCGGGGCAATGCAAGGTCGCGGACACCACACACTATGCTTGGCGGGCGCGCTGGCCAGCCTTGTTTGGGCCCCGGCGTGCACCTCGCAGTTGGAATTGGGTGAGCATCCGGAGGCTCACGGCCCCCAGGCGGTGGACGCCGCCGCTGATGCGCATGAAAGCGTTGATCAAACGCCCGCAAAGGGGATAGACCTCACGATCGCCGGCTGCTCGTCCGTTGAGGTGCGGGAACTGTCTTTAGACATGGAACGAGCGCACGCCATCATGGTGGTTGAGCGCTCGCTGTCGATGCAGCAAAGCTTTGGCGCCCTCACGCGGCTTGAAACGGTGGCCGCCGCCACGCTCAAAGCCCTAGCAAATCGACGATTGCCCGTAGGGCTGGTGCAATTTCCAGGCACGTCGGGTTTCTGCGAGCGAACTGATATGTGCTGTGCCAGCCCGCTCGTGACCGCCCCGCGCTCGGACCAAGGGCGCACCATCGCAAAAGTGCTTCGCTGCGAAGGGTTCGGCTCCTCGTGCTCGGAAACCAGCAACGCCGCGCCCACGGCGGCGGCCTTGGCTCAGACGCGCACATTTTTGCAGGTGCTGGCGGTTCCGGGCAATCGACCATCCGTTTTCCTCGTGACCGACGGAGATCCTCACTGCGCTGACGTCACCGAACAAGAATGCGAAAACGCTGTGGCCCAGACCGCGGCGTTGTCCCAATCCAACGTGCCCACCCATATGGTCGCTCTGGGCGCCGAGGCGCAAGCCAGCACCTGCCTACGCCGGGTGGCTGAGGCGGGAGAAACCTGGAATCTGGGAGAGGCCTGGCATGCGGCCTTGTCGGCTGCGGAGCTTGAGCAAAGTCTGGCCGCCGTGGTGGCAGCGGCCGAAGAGGGCTTTTGTCGAGGGCGGTTTGTCTTCTCCCTTCGAAGGCCTGAAGGGCTACGCGTGTTTGTTGATGGCGTTGAGATTCCAAACGCGCAGTCGGAGCCAGCGGCCGCCTCCTCCTACAACATGGAGTTGGGCTCCAGCACTCGGTTCCGCATTCGGGGCGAGGCCTGCGAGCAGCTCAAGCGGCGCAACAGCGACGTGCGGATGTTTGAAACTTGCTGCCGAACGCAAGCCGATTGCCTCTAAACGCACAAACGGCGCGGACACCCGAAGGCGGCCGCGCCGAACCTTACATGCTGCCAGGTGGGACTTGCGATTTTTTCGTCAGCTCGTCTTTTTTGGGCAGCACACGATCCACTTGCCATTGTTGCACCACAAATACGTCGGGCTTGCCCACCACTTGAACGTGGTAGCCGCTCTTGTCCGGGGTGGCGCTGCCCACTTTCAAGCTGCATCCGGCGCCTTTGACCTTCGACTTCACGGTGATGGTGGCCGTGGGTTTGTCCAGCCCCGTGGCCGCAGCCGCCGTGGATTCCGCGAAGCCGCTCGCCTTCCAATCGCCAAAAGATCCGGCCACCGATGAAGCCTTGCTGGTGTCCAACTCAAGCCCCTTGAGCTGAGTCAGCTTCCATTCCTCCGATCCTGCGCCGGCTCGCACCAGCGTGAAGGGATCGTCTTTGCGCGCCACCACAACTTCTTGCACATCGCCTGCGGGCACGTTGCAAACGAGTTTCTCGCGAAATTCAATCGGGCGTTTGTTCACCCGGTCGAGGTTCCACTTCTTCACCAGATACACTTGGGGCTCGCCTTGCTTCTGAACGTAGAACTCGTCGTCGCCCTTTTTGTTGCCCACGAGCACAGTGGCGCTCTTGTCGTCTTTTAGCTTCACACTGACCGTCAGCTTGGCCGGCGACAGGCCGGTTTCTTCA
Source organism: Polyangia bacterium (assembly GCA_038257535.1). Classification (GTDB taxonomy): domain Bacteria; phylum Myxococcota_A; class Polyangia; order Fen-1088; family Fen-1088; genus JAGTJU01. The sequence goes on along the minus strand of JBBSJE010000053.1, from coordinate 17,877 downwards.
GCCGCGGCGCCATCGGCAAAATCGTTGGCGCGAAAGCTATATAGGGCGCTCACGATGCCTTCTGGGATCGACTTGTCTAGCTGGTCGATGGCCAGGCTGCTTTCAGAAACCTTCCAGCCGCCTTCGTCTGTGGCCGCTTCTTCGGGCGCCGCGTTGTCTTTGGCAGCCGCCTTTTCGGCCTTTGCCAGCACCACATGGGAGCCGTCGGCCGCTTTGACCTCAAGCCCACGCACGTCGGCCTCCTCGAAGGTCAGGATCGCCTTGTCGCGCCAAGCAGCGGCGTCCTTGTCGAACTTGTACTTCAACGAGCCTTGGGCCTGCCACACCTCGTCCTTGCCATCAAGGCGCACAAGCGTTTGCGAACCCACGCTTTTGCCCACCAGCAGGTCCAGCACTTTGGCGTCGCCCTTCTGGGCGGTGACCCGAAGCGCGCCATCGCCCACCTCAAAGTCGGCGTGTTTGGTTTTCTGATCCGTCACGATGTGGGCAAACTCCAAGCCTTCGAGCGCCTCGAAAGCGTCCTTGGCGGCTTCTTTGTCGGCCGTGTATTGCACGGGGGCCACAACCTCGAAGCCATCGCCTTTGCGTTTCAAGGTGGTGGCTTTGCCATCTTTTGTAACAACCAAAGTGTCGAAGTCGCCCGCGCTCAATTTGGCCGCTGGCCGCGGACCTTCGCCCGTGCGCTGCCCCTTCTCGGGAGCTTTCAACACAGAAAACGCGACCAAACCCAGAACAACGAAGGCAGCGCCTGCCAACAATGTTTTTTTGTTCATGATTGTCCTCGAAAGCGGTGTTCGGTGAAGGTGATTACAGCTTCATCGACGTTCGGCGCGCGCGGCGAACCCGCCAGCGCACAAAACCGAAAGCGCAGAAAGCCAAGGGCAAGCCCAACACGTTGGCCCAGGTCAAAGCCGCAGCCTGGCCAGGCGAATCAAGCGTGATGGGACGGGGGGCGAGGGTTTTGTTTCGCAACGGGGTAAGGGTTTCGTCTTCCACCGCCCACGAAATGGCGTTGAACATCAAAGCCGCACCCGTGGCGTACGCTTGAAGCAGAGGATGGCGCGACATGCCCACGAACTCATCGTTCGCAAAATCCGAATCGGCGATCATCACCATCCGGACCTTCGCCGCTTGCGGCGCTTTGGCGGCATCGCCCGCTGGGGGGGCGGGGGGCGCGCCCGCGGCGTCGGGGAACGCGGTTTTTAGATTGCCCTCATAGGCGTAGCCAAAGCCGAACGGACCTCGATCGCCCTTCGGCTCGAAATTCGTGGTGGGCGTGAGCATAAAGAACTCTGTGTGGCGCCAAGCTTCCTTGGTTGATTTCGCCAAAGTCCACAGTTTGCCGTCGCTCGCTTTGCCATCTTTGAGCGGGCCCACCAGCTCGAGGCTGCTGGGGTAGGGCAGCACCACGCCGCGCAGCCCGGCCAAAACCGAAAGATCTTTGTGCTCCTCTGTCTCCGCAACCACGAACACGGGAGCGTTCATGGGCATCGCGCGCCCGTTGACATTCACCACACCAATGGTGTTGGACTGAGGCTCGAAGATGAAATCCTGCCCCACCTTGAATCCGTAGGCTTCCAGCAGTTTGTCCATGCCGTGGTTATTGGGCTGGCCCATTTTCATCTGCGCCATGGCGCCCATGTTCATGCCCTGCGCGTTGGGAGAGCTCATGGCCATGCCGTCAACCAAAAAGATGACGCCTTTGCCCTTCATGAGGAAACCGTCGATCTCGCGCAGACCCTTTTCGTCGAAGGCCTGCTTGGGACCGCCCACAACCAACAGATCCACGTCGGCATCAATGCTGGCCGAAGAAGGATTCACCGTGGTCAGCTCATATTCCTTCTCGAGATCTTCCTTCAGCGCCGCAAAGCCCTGATTCGAGTCAGCCTCGCCGTGTCCGGTGGTGAACGCAATCTTGCGCTTCTTTTGCGTCATGCGCTTGATGAGCGACGTGATCTGATATTCCATCCCTTCGGGCCGAGCCACCTGTGGAATCGATTCGGTTTGATCGCTGTACTGCAAACACAGGCCCAGGTAGTAGTTGCCCATCTCGAACTTGCCCTCGCGAAGCACCTGAATCTGCAGCGATTCAACTTTGCATGCGGTGGCTTCCTGCTGAAGCTTCTCATCGGCGCCGGGATCAATCGCCTCCCAACGAAATTTGTTCGAGGCGTTGGCGTACTCCGACAACGTGTCGCGCACATAGCGCCCCGCCGACTGCAGCTCGGGCGGTAGGTCCTTGGAGATGAATAGTTTGGCGTTTAGATAATCGGGCAGATTTTTGACGAGTTGCTTCGACTCGTCTGAGATTGTGTAGGTTTTGGCTTCGGTGAGATCGGCGCGGGCGAAAAAACGCGTGCTGATGAGGTTAACCAACACAACCGCGCCCACCACGAACACCGCGTACAACACGGCGTTCGATGCCGAAGCGCGCTTCTTTTGCTTCTGATCGGCGGCCATGGCTTACCTCCACTTCCTAGATTCAAGGGTTACCGAGGCCACAACCAGGCACACGGCGATGATGGACAAGTAGTAGAACACGTCGCGCGTGTCGATGACCCCGCGGGCCATGCTTTGCATGTGCTCGCCAATGGCCAAGAACGAGATCAGCGGCTGCAACGCTTGCGGCACCAGCGGCACGATGCTGCCGAAAATGAACAGGCCAAAGGAAATTCCAAACGCGATGATGAACGCCACAATTTGATTGCGCGAGAACGATGAAGCCATCACGCCGATGGCGGCGTAAGCAGCGCCCATCAACAACAGCGACAAGTAGCCGGCGATGGTGGGCCCGCTGTCCAGATCGCCCACAGACGCCACGGTGAACGCGTAAACCGACGTGGCCCCCACGACCGCAGCGATGAGACCAAACGCGGCCAGGAATTTCCCAACCACAACTTCCCAATCCCGCACCGGCATGGTGATGAGAAGCTCCAAGGTTCCCGAACCCTTTTCTTCCGCCAGCAAGCGCATGGTGATGGCGGGCACAATGAAGCAGAAGAAGATGGGTGTGAGGTTGAAGTAGCTTCGCATTTCGGCTTGTTTTTCTAAAAACAAACCACTGAAGAAGAAGTAGCCGGCGAGCAACATATAAACCGTGGCCACGATGTACGCGACCGGACTGTTAAAATACGTTCTCATCTCGCGCTTGGTGATTGCCCAGGCAGCCGTCATGATGATCACTCCTTGCGTTTAGAAACTGGGTGGCGCGACTTAAGCGTCGTCGCCGGTGGTCAGGTGGCGGAACACGTCTTCCAAGCTGGCCGATTCGCGCACCAGCTCAAGCAGCGTCCATTGGTTGTCAACAGCGGCACGGAACAGCGGTTTGCGCAGGTCGTCCGCCGTGGAGGCGTCGATCTTGAACGCGTGCTCACCGCCATCTGCCGCAACAATTTCGCAGCGAGAAACGCCCGCGACCTTGATCAAACGGTCACGAATGGCGTCTTTCGCCACACCGTTGGCTTCCAGCACCACGCGGTAGCGGGCGCCACGGTCGCGGGCGCGCAGCTCTTCGGGGGTGCCATCGGCCACAAGTTTGCCGCCGCTGATGATCAAAATGCGGCTACAAGTGGCCTGCACTTCGGGAAGGATGTGCGTGGACAGCAGCACGGTTTTCTCTTTGCCAACCTCTTTAATGAGGTCGCGGATCTCAACAATCTGGTTGGGATCCAGACCGCTTGTGGGCTCGTCCAGAATCAGGATGTCCGGGTCGTGAAGCATGGCTTGTGCGAGCCCCACGCGTTGCCGGAAGCCTTTTGACAACTCGCCAACAAGTTTGCCAGCGGCGTCGCCCAACCCGCAGCGGCCACCGATTTCCTTGATGCGCTTGTCGCGCAGATTGGCTTCCATGCCGCGCACATCGGCCACGAACGTGAGGTACTCGCGAACGGTCATGTCGCGGTAGATGGGAGTGTCTTCGGGCAGGTAACCGATGCGCTTGCGCACCTGCAAGGATTCGTCGAAAACGTCGTGTCCTGCCACCGTGGCTTTGCCGCCCGTGGGCGCCAAAAAGCACGTGAGCATCTTCATGGTGGTGCTCTTGCCAGCGCCGTTGGGGCCCAAGAAGCCTAGGACCTCGCCCTTATGGACGTCGAAGGTCACACCGTCTACGGCACGAAACGCTCCGTAGTCCTTTGTGAGATTTTCAACGCGGATCATCACCTCTGACATATTTTCCTCGTCTTTTGTGACGTTGTTGCGCCGGTAGGCGCGCCTGGGTCCGTATAACTTGCGCAGACGGGCGGTTATTCCCGCTGCGCCATGAGCGACGTAGCGGCTTGGAACGTCACAGCTATACCGCTAGCATCGGAGTGTCAAGAGTGCTGAGGGGCAAGTGGCCCCGCGTGGGCCCCACCGGCTGAAATAGGCTCACAGGGGCATTGACATCAGCTGCGTGGCCCCCGAGGTGGCGCGGCAGTCGGGATCGCTGGCGGGCGCCGCGCAACTGGATGCGCAGCATTGATCCGACATGGCGCTGCATTCCAAGATGGGCACCTGCGTGCAACGGGCTGTGCACAAACCCGGATCCCCCACAAGCTTGGCGGAGGTGCACGCGTCGCCCTCATCGCGACAAGAGGTGGGGCAACTGGCGGGCGGATCGCAGGTCTCATCGTCCTCCAACGTGCCGTTGCCACAAATGGGCGCACAGTCGGGATCGGTTGCGAATGAGCACCCAACGGGGCAGCACCCATCGCCCCCTGAGCAAGCCGTAATGGGGTTGAAGCTGCATTGGCGGGTGCAATTTTCCACGCTGCCCGTCGTTAAGTTGGTGGTGCAGCTTTTGCCGTCGTCGCAGGCGTATTCGCAAGCGCCAGGATTGCCAGCGGTGATGCCTCGGTCACAGGCCTCCCCGGGCTCCAAAAGCGCGTTGCCACAGAGGGGGGCGCAATCCGAGTCGGAATTTGCGGTGCAACCTGCGGGGCAACAGCCATCGTTGTTGGCGCACGCTGTGGTGGCCTCGAACTCACAACGCGCCGTACAGTCTTGCGCGCGTCCCGTGGCCCGCGCCAAGGTGCAAACGGGCCCCGGCAAACAGGCGGCCACGCAGGCCCCCGGCTGCCCCTGAGCAATGGTCTTGTCGCAGCTTTCGCGGGGCAATTCAACGACCCCATTGCCACAAACTGGTTCGCAATCGGCATCGACGGCGCGGTTTGCGCCCGGAGGGCAGCACATATCTCCCGAGCGAAACGCTGAGATGGGCACCGACACACAGCGCGCGTGGCAGGTGCCCATCGACAACAGCACGTCGTCGGTGCAGGGATCTTGGTCGTCGCAAACGAGGGGGCACGCGGCCTGCGAGCCCGCGGGGGCTTGCGTGTCGCACGTTTCGCCCACATCCAGTTGGCCATTGCCACAAGTGTTCGAGCAATCCGGATCGTTGCTCGCCATGCAACCTTTGGGGCAGCAGCCATCACTCGAGGCCGCGCACGCGGAGACAGGGCTGGTTTCACATACGGCGGTGCATGTAGCCGCCTGGCCGCTTGCCTTGTTGACCAAGCAGGCATCGAGCGAAGCCGTGCAGGCAACGGGACACGCCCCGGGCTGTCCCGAAGGCACACTCTTGTCGCAGGTTTCGTTGGGTTCCACAATGCCATCACCACACGTGGCGGGACAGTCAGGGTCAACGCGTGCCGTGGCGCCAGCGGGGCAACAGCCATCACCAGCAACCAAATCGGTGACGGGCGCAAACACGCAGCGGGCCTGGCAACCTGCTCCTTCCAAACGATCGCTGGAGCAGGCATTTCCGTCATCACAGTCCCGAGGACAGGCGTTGCTTCGACCAGCCGGGATTCCGACGTCGCAAGTCTCAGAAGGCTCTTTGATGCCGTTGCCACAAACGGCGACGCAGTCGCCATCGATGCCTGCGGCCGCCAAGGATGGGCAGCAACCGTCACCGGTGGTGGCGGTGGTGATGACTTGATGCGCGCAGCGGGCGGAGCATGTGTTGGCCGAGATCAAGCGATCGTGGGTGCAAGCGTTGGCATCGCCGCAGGAGGCCCCTGAAGGGCACGCGCCAGGCGTGTTCACCGCGATGGCGGTGTCGCAAGCCTCCATCGGATTGACGACGCCGTCGCCACACGTTGCGGAGCAATCCTCGTCAAGCGCATGTGTGCCGTTGGCCGGGCAGCAGCCATCACCTGGTCGAAAATCGCCGATCTCTATATGTTCACACACCACGGTGCAGCCAGAGCCCAGTTTCACGTCGCGGGTGCATGACAATCCGTCGCTGCAATCGTTGGCCGGACACGCGCCGGGCAAGCCCGCAGAAACGGCCACGTCACAGGTCTCAGCAGGGTCCACCTTGCCATTGCCGCAATTGGCCTCGTCGGCAATGATCCCGGAGTCAGGGGTCAATCCGGCATCCGGCGGGTTGCCAGGGCAGCCACCTGAGCAGCGCAAAAACGCCTCAACCTGCAAGGTTTTTCCGCGGCGCACGGCTAGATTTGCGAGCGAGGCGTTGCCTATGGTGCGACCATCAGATGCCAACGCAAATATCTCTAAGTCAACCGGACCCTCTGCCTTGCGAGGCAACGAGAACGAAAACGTCACAGGGAAGCCGAGCGGCATCGACGGGGCGTTGGCATACGTCTCAGCCAAATTTTGCATGGGGGTCACGGCTGTTACGCGCAAAGCAACAACGTGGCCTTGCAGCTCGGGGGCGGCCAAACGGAGCGTGACATAAACGTTGGGGTCATCATCGTCGCGACACCCTTGCGAGGCCAAATACGCCAAAAGGCTGCCAACCAAGGCCAAACGTCGCCAGGACAAAATTTCTGCGCCCGCTCTCAATTGAGCCTCTTGTGCCCTAAATCGCTGGCGGGGACGTTGTCGCCGCCAGAGCTCCAGACGGCAACACCAAACGCGGCCGCGGCGATCGTGACCACGCCCAGTCCAGCCCAAAACCACCAACGGTTCACGAGCTTGGGTTCCTGGGTGTCGGCGTCGTCGTAGAGCTCAGGAGAGGGCATCAATACAGGTTCACGGGCTCTGGGCGAGGCAGGAGGGGGCGCGTTGGACACGGCCACCTCAGCTTCTGTGCGTTCGGGCGATTCAGGTGGTTGGGTGGCAAGATATCGTCGGAAGAAGTGCAGCGCGGTGTTGTCTTGGCCCAGACGCTCATAGCCCCGCCCAATGTGGAACAAGAAGGCGGGGCGCGCTTCCAATTCGTAGGCTTGGCGAAATTCGGAGATGGCCTCATCGAAACGGCCCTCGTTCATGAGGCGTGTTCCGGTGCTGCTGTGAGCTTCGGCCGCCGGGCTCAAGGCCTTGGGCACATCGCTTGGGATCGTTTGCGCCTGAACCTGCGAAACAAGACCTGCATGGCACGCAGCCAGCGCACAAACGGCGACAAGCGCGGGCCTACCAAATTGGCAACGATGGCGGCCGAATCCTATGGTCATTAAGCTTTAGCCCCTTTATATATTCCTGAAGTCTTGCGAGGGAGGGGCTCTGGTGTCAAACGACTTATGCATCCGGGGCGGCGCGCAACACCAAAACCGGCTGCAGCGGGCGAAGCGAATCCACCCACCGGCGGGCCACCACGTCAACGGCTGTGGGCCAAGCGGATTGCGACACCGCGGCCCGCAAGGTGTCGAGCGCGCGGCTCGAAACATCGAAGGTCAGCTGGGCAAAGGTTTGAATTTGGGTGGGGGTTAAGGCCACGAGCCCGGGCTGCGAAAGGCCCAAAAGCCGCCCAACCAAGAAGGTGCGGGCCAAAACGGCTGTGTCTACGGCGTGCGCGTCCCGAATGCCCAGCGATGACCATTGGGCGGGCAACAACATCTCGGGGCGCAGCCCCAAAGCCACAAGCAAGGCCAACTGCGCGGCCATCTGCTCGAGGCGAGCGGTGGCGCGCGCGATGTCGGCCAAGCTGGCAAACGGGCGGGCGCCGTGGCTGGGATCCACATCCAGCAAGCAAGGGAACATCGGGCGCTGGGCTAGCAAGGGCTCAAGCACGTCGGCATCGTGCGTTTCCCACAGCGACAACGCGGCGGCCACATTCGCAAACGGGTTTTCTTTGTTGAGCGCGTGCGCAAGCTTGCCGACCTTGGCCACCAAGGACACGCCCACGCGAAACAAGCGGACAAGCGGAACCGAGCGCACGGCCTCGCGCTCCTGATCCTCGTCACCCCGAGCCAAGTATTCCAGCGCCAGATCCAAAGTGCCTTGCATGCGCTCCAGAACCACAGCCACGGCGTCTTGCGCGGCCGGATTCACGCGATCTGCGGCCAACACGCGGTTGCACAAAGCCACCAGCGCCGCATGCACTTCGCCCAGATCCTCGTCACTGGTCAACCGCGCCACCGCCCGAGCAAACCTTGACGATTGCGATGACAAGGTTTCCACGAGCGAAGTGGGCATACGCAAAGCGTCTGCCGCGGCTGATCGCAGGGCTTCTTGGTCAACCACTGTGCGTGTGCGCGGACCGGGGCGTCACCGATGTGTACGCTGGCAGGGTCAAGCGGCGCATAAACCTCCAACGCCTCGAAGTAATCCACAAAGCCCAGATCCGCCAAGCGCCCCGCACGCCAGCGATAAGCTTCTTCCTCTAAGTTGCTTTCCAGCTCTTGGTTCAAGGCCACAAGCACACGGCGGGCGTAGTTTAGATCCGTGCTGTACAGCGCTTCGAGCAAGCTTTGGGTCACCCGTTGTTCATCAGGCGATCCCAGGGCGTCGATCATGAAAAAGCCGTCGGGGGTTTTGAAAAACTGGCCTTCGGGATCCGAGTCGGGCTCTTCGCCCATGGTGAGGTCGTAAAGCGTCATGCGGCGCCGCAACAACAACGCCGTCACCTCGACATCGAGGCCGCGCACCCATTGATAGATTTGTTCGGCGGGCGCCTCGATCAAGGCCGCAAGCCACGGCTCTGCCTTGCTAGGCAAAAGCCGGTCGCGATCCCAGATCTCCATATCGAGCAGCATTTGCAGTTGTTCGGGCGCCGCCAAGTGCAGTAGCTCTTGCGCTTCGGGTAGGCCTCGTTCTGCCACCAGATAGTAGAATTCATCTACGGGCAGGGCGGCCACGGCGGCCTTGGGGTCGGGTGTGTCCAGCAGGGCGTCGCCGCGCCGGATGCGCTTGCCGCGGCTAAGCCGCGCAGCAAAGCGTGAAAACGGCAACATTTTGTCTTTGGCGTCGGGCATGGGGCGCCAAGTTATGACCGATCGCTGGCCGCGCGGCTACTCGTCAAACAGCACGTCGGGCGTCATTTCGGCCACCGCGGCCTCTTGCCGCGCCCCGGACAGATCGGCGGTGGTTTTGCGCAGGCGTTCGGCAAGCACCTGAACGAAGCTCCACAGCAGCTTCACCGAGAGCGGAGGGTGCTTGCGAATGATCTCGTAAAATTCGCGCCGACGCAGCACCAACAAGCGGCTGCGTTCTTCGGCGGTGGCGCTGACTGAGCGCGGACTGCGATCCACCAACGCCATTTCCCCCAAATGCGCGCCGGGTTCCAAGTGGGTGATGAGGGTGCCTTCTTTGTGAAGCCGAAGTTTGCCGCGCAAGATGATGTAAAGCTCGTCGCCCGGCTCACCTTCGGTAAGCACGGTTTGGTTTTCTTCGCAGTCGAGCACATCGGTGACGTTAAGCACCCGCATAATCTCGCGATAGGTGAGATAGCGGAAGAGCGGCATGTGGCGCAGCACTTCGATGCGCTGGGTAAGCTCTTCGCTTCGCACCTCTTGCGCTTCGGAAACCGATTCTTGAATGCGAATCACCACCGCGGTGATGTTGTCAACGCCGCCCGATCGGTTGGCGTGATCGATGAGCTTTTGAGGAACCTGTGTCACATCCTCTTCGTTCATCAATTCCAGCGTGCGGCGATCGTCAAGATAGCCATGCAAGCCGTCCGAACACAGCAAGAACTGATCACCGGGAAGAATGTCGAAATCGATGGTGTCGACCTGAACGGTTTCATACACGCCCACAGCGCGTGTGACCGCATTCTTGAATGAAGCGTAGGGGGATTGCGCCAGCGTTTCTTTGGTGACTTTGCCGCGCCGGATGAGCTCGTTGACCAAAGAATGATCTTCGGTGAGCTGCACAACCTGGCCTTGGCGAATAAGGTAGATGCGGCTGTCGCCCACGTGCGCGATGAAACCCCTTTCACCCACCACCAAAAACACTGACGCGGTGGTGCCCATGCCGCGCTTTTCGGTTTCCTGTTGGCCGCGTTGAAACACCGCTTGGCAGGCGGCTTGAACGGCCTCTTCCAAAATGGTCAAAACGTCCTGCGTGGCGGCTTTGCCTTGTTGGAAGGCCTCAAGGGTAGGGCGATCTTCTTCCACCACGCGGCGAAGCTCATGAACAGCCAGGTGCGAGGCCACTTCACCCGAGGCGTGGCCGCCCATGCCGTCCGCCACCACAAACAAAGACAACTTCTTGTCGACCAGGAAGTTGTCTTCGTTGTGATCTCGTTTGCGACCGACGTCCGTAGCCGCCCAGAAACTGAGTTCCATGTATCCTTTGCCTAGCACCAACGCCGGGCTCACAGGGTTAACACCAATCGAAAACGTGAGCAAGAAAGCGCGGCGGGGACGAGATCTACCCTGCCAACCGCGGCTTGACCAGCCTGGCTCACGAAGGCGTGCGAACGATGCCCAGCACCTGCCGCACCGTCTCCAACAGGGCGTCCGCCCGCACCGGCTTTTCCAGCACCGCAGCGGCACCTTCGGTATCAAAATCCGAGGCGCCCAAACCGGAAATGATCACAACCTTGACGTCAGGGGCTAGCTCAGTCAGGCGTTTACGAACCGCGGCGCCGTCAAGGCCGGGCATCGATTCATCCAACAGCACCAGAGCCGGGCGCGGGTTGCTGCGTTCAACGAACTGAAGGGCGGCGACGCCATTGGGTGCGGTAAAGGAGACAAAGCCGCCGAAGCGCAGCACACGCGCCACCGAATCCCGAACGATGTCGTCATCGTCCACCACAAGCACAGGCGGCCCGGCCGGGGCCACGGGGGGAGCAGGGGAGGGGGTTCGCTCGCGGGCGCTACGGGGATCGGTGTAAGGAATGTACAGCGACACCACAGCGCCTCTGCCAGGTGCGGATTCACAAGCGGCCCAGCCGTTGTGTTGGCGGGCGCATGCCAACACGGTGGCCAATCCCAATCCTGTGCCAAGGCCCGCGGTTTTTGTGGTGAAAAACGGCTCAAAAGCGCGGGTGCGCACGTCTTCTGGCATGCCGATGCCATTGTCGCGCACGCGGATGGCCACGTAAGGGCCCGATTCGTTGGGACCACTCAGGGCGGCGACTTCAGGCGATCCGCTGGGCAGCGATTCAAGTTCAACGGTGATTTCAGGCCGCGGCTGATTGGCCACGGCGTCACGCGCGTTGAGCAGCAGATTGAAGACCGCGTGTTCAACTTCGTTGGTGTGAATGAGGATGGGCAATACGGCGCTTCGCCGCTCTAGCTTGATTGTAATCAATCGATCGAAGGTTACACGGCACATCGACATGACGCGTTCGATGCAAACTTCAAGGCTCACCAACTCACGACCCGGCCGCGCGTGCCGACCTGCGAACAGCAACAGATCCTTGACCAAGCGGGAAGCGTCGGCACAAGCGGAGAGCGCATTCTCCAGATACAGGCGAATGGCGTCGGGCGCCTGCATGCGCGCCAGTTCCACGTTGCCAACAATGCCTTGCAACGTGTTGTTAAAGTTGTGAGCCACCCCGGCGGCCAATTGCCCCACGGCTTCCATCTTCTGGGTTTGCCGCTGATGCTCGGCCATGCGCCAGGCCTGCGTAACGTCATGCGCGATGATCACCAGCGCCACGACCTCATTGTTTTCGACAACGGGTCCCACCGTGCAGTGGTAGCGCTCGTTTTCGCGCGCATACCCGAACGTGGTGCACTCAAAAAAAGAAGCCTTGCCGGTTGTGGCCACTTGGCGCAGGCAACTCGCCACGCCAGGCCGAGATGCTTCGTCAACGAAGTCGGTGAGGTAGGCTTTGCCAATCACCTGCATGCCGCTGTCCGGCCGCATGTGGTTAACGAACAGGAACTTGCCCTCGAGGGTGGTTTTCACCACATAGGCTGCGGTGGTTTCCACTACGGCTTCAAGGAACGCACGGTCCATGGGTGCTTGCGCCGTCTGCAGGCCTCCCTTGCCGTCACCCCCTGCAGGCGAGGACGTGGCGCCTGGCGCCCACGCCGTTGTGGCTGCCTCCGCCTGACCCTCCCGCGGTACCTGCTCCCGACTCACGTTCTCAGTTGTACGCTCTTAACCTTCTTGTGTCTACGGTCTAGCCCGTGAAGGTTAATGTGGGTGAAAAGCCGGGGCGGGCGTTGGGGGGAGTTTCCGCGCTGTATCAAGTCCCTTGACAGGGGTTATCGCGCTGGTACAAACATCGCTCCTGAATTTGCCCTGCAGGTCCAGGAAATCACTCGGGGATCGTCTAATGGTAGGACGCCAGTCTCTGGATCTGGCTATCAAGGTTCGAATCCTTGTCCCCGAACGCAAAAATCAAACTTGAGATATATTCGGGGATCGTCTAATGGCAGGACGCCAGCCTTTGGAGCTGGCTATCAAGGTTCGAATCCTTGTCCCCGAACCAGAGGCCCCTCACAAAGGCCTCTTTTGAAAACTGAATAAGGCCCCATAGTCTAGCGGTTAGGACGTCGCCCTCTCACGGCGTAGACCCGGGTTCGATTCCCGGTGGGGTCACCACTTTTTGTTCGCTCAAGGCACAAGCCAAGGCGCGTCCGGCCGCGCGCCCGCGGGGATGCCCCCCGTCACTTCAGCGGCGCTTAAACGTCCACGCGTCCACAGCGTGCGTTCGATCATCACCCGCAAGATGCGCTCAAGCTGTGCCCGCACCTGCGGCCCCCGATCGCCTTCCAGCGTTTGCAGCGCCAGCGCGATGGCCTCCATCGTACACACCTGACCTTCTTCGTTGGCTGTCCGCAAACGGTAAATTGAGGGTCCCGAAGTGTTGATCGTGATCGCCGGAATCTGCGTTAGACACGGCACACGCCGCCGCGCCCGCGCCGCTTGCGTCCACGTGCCGTCAGGAACCACCAGGGCAAAGGGTCGATCGGACGGCACAAAATCAGACACAGGCCGCGCTTCCTCCGTCGGAAACAACAGCAGCGGCTGATGGGTTTCGGGCCATAGCGGGCCTTCTGGCAAAGGCTCGTGCTGACCACGTAGAACCACGCGGCTGTTGGGCAGGCAGCGGGTGGCCAAGCAGCCCGTGTTGGTGGGCTTGCGGGCCTCAAGCTGGTGCAGGATCAGCACCACGTGGGTTTGCGTTTCAATGCGAGGTTCAAGCGCGCAGATGCACACGTTCAAGTGCATCAGGCAGTGGGGGCAGCGGTGCTCGGGCTGGCGGCCTGTTCGCATCTATTGCGGTCCCATCAGCGCGCCGCCCAATCCCATACCCAAAAGCGGGCCCAACAACGCCGACACGTTCTTCAGCGTGCGGTAAGGAACGGCCAATTCCATGGTGAGCTGCGGACCGCCTACGTAAGACGCGATGAGCGGCACGCGAAGTTTGTCCACGCCCGGAATGAAGGCCAGCATGGCGTTGGCCTGCGCCAAACTGGGCTCTTTTTTGGCCGCTGTGGCCAACGCCGGCCGCAAAAGCTGGAACAGATCCATGTACACAAATCCCTCGCGCCCAGCGGTTTCTTTGAGCACCTGTTGCATCTGTGGATCGCTGGCGCTTGTGGCGGTGGCGTTGGCAAACTGGGCAAGATGCGCGTCGCCCCGGGGGCTGGACGTCATCAACAGCCGCTGTCCGCTAACCATCACGCTGTAGCCCAAATGATCTCCGCCCAGCATCTCGAACACAGCGGCGTCAGTCCGCCGCGAGTTTGTGGCGGGCGCGGTGATGTCCAGGCGGCCTTTGAGGCCCTGGCGCTGCCACGTCATCTTGGGTTCCGGGGGGGCGGGTGTGCCCAGGGGCGTGGCCATCGCGTTTTGCCTGTGCGTTTCGCGCACCAACGTTCCCAACCCGGCAGGCCCCAGCAAATTCTCCACGGCGCCCATGGTGGTTTCCCCCGTCACGCCCGCGTTCAAAGGCGCAATGAGCGTGTGCTCTAAGCCCTTATCAAAACCAAAGCGCCCCGATTGCGATCCCGTGAGCGACGCGGCCAGGGTTTGCAGCCCCGCAACCATCGCTTTGACGCCAGGCACATTGATGCCGGCCAATTTTTGCAACGCCTGCTGATAGCGCCTGATGGTGTCTGGGCCGTAAGTCACCGCAAACAGCCCCGCGGGCAGCGGCGCTGACAACAAGGCGCCATCGACCGTATAGGGCTTCACCACACCGAAGCTTTTGGCAAGCGCCGTTTGCGGCTTAGGCAGCATGTGGCTGAGCAAGCGCACACCCAAGGTGCTGTCGAACGCCAAGGCCACATCAATGGCTTGCGTGTCGACCAACGGATCGACAAACGCATCGACGGCGGCGCCCATTAACGTCTCGAGCGCTTCGGGAGGCAACGGGGAAGCGCCCGCGTTGCGACGGACTTCAGCCATGATGTCCATGCGCAGGTCGCGCAAGGCCGTTTTCAGGTCTGTGCCTTCGGTTTGGGCGTAAGCCTCAGGGAAAAACCTGGCCACGATGTCTTCGGCGGGGGCGCGGCGGCTGGCCATGGCGTGGCCGCCCGCGGCCCGCAGCCCTTCAAGCGAATCGCTGCCCACAAGCAGGGTGTCGTCGACGTAGATCCACATTTCGGAGCCATTGGCCGATCGAACCGCCACAGCGCCTTTTTCTTCGCGCAGCTTTGTTCCCAGCGCCGCTACGAATGCCTTGGCGTCTTTCTTCGATTTTGCCGCCATCGCGGCGGCGGTGAAGGGCGAGGTTCCCTTTTGCCGGCCCACCACCGCAAAGCCCATGGGGGCCGAAAGGTCTAGGTGCTGCACCAACGATTCCGGCAGTCCGGTGCGCGCCATCAACATCGCGCGCAGATCCTCGGCGCCAAACGGAAGCCGCAGATCCTTGGACATGGCGCTGAGCGTGGCAATGCTGCCTTCGATGCCCCGCACACTGACATTGGCCACGAGCTGGCGCTGATTGTCTTGCGGCGACACAAATGGCGTTGTGGCCACTGGCGGCGTCGTCACGTTCTTCTTGCAAGCGGGCTGCAGGGCACCCAGGCACAACACGGCGGCAAGCGCGCACCGCTGCGCGGCCGTGGGAAAGCAAAGCGAAATGGTCATGCCCGTCATTATCACGGGGGGGCGGGGCAGCGTCCACCCTGGGGCGGGCTTTGGAGGCGGAGGGCGAGCAGCCACACCGGTACCTCTTTGGTATTATGAGTTTTTGATATTATGCCTTTCTGATATTACGAGTTTAAGAGTTTTTGAAGGTTTGCTATCATTAACCCCATGACCGTTCAGAAAATCAGCGCGACCGAGGCATCTCGCTCCTTTTCCGATTTGCTGAATCGCGTCAAGTACGCCGGCGAGGAGTTCTTGGTTGAAAGGGCCGGAGTGCCCTTTTGTCGCATCGTTCCCGTGGAGCCGAAGGGGCTCCTTACGCTCCAAGATTTGGCGCAAAGGATCGAGGCGCGCGGCGCCGATCCGGAATTCGCAGACGCGATCGAGGAGGCCAGCCAACTCGGAAATTCGCCCGTGATTCCCGAGGATCCGTGGACGCGCTGACGGATTCCAGCGTCATTATCGCTATGGAGCGGGGTCAACTCTCAGCGAGCGACCTAGGGCGTGTGAGCGACGTCTCTTTGGTCCTATCAGCAATCACCGTTTCGGAACTCTTGCATGGAGTTCATCGAGCGGACGAAAGCCGAAGGTCAAAGAGACAAGCTTTTGTTGAGGCGATCCTGTCTCAAGCACGCACACTCGACTTCGACACCCGCGTCGCGCGTGTTCACGCGCAGCTTTCGGCTGCATTGGCGGCGATGAGAACGCCCGTGGGAGCGCATGATTTACAAATCGGCAGCACCGCGGTTGCGTACGGGCTGCGCGTGGTCACCAGGAACGGCCGGGATTTTTCGCGAATTCCGGGGCTTGAGGTCGTTAGCGTTTAGACTTCTCGCGCTTTCGACGGCTTGGAAGATTCAAATGAATCGTCCCGGCAACAACTTGCGTTGTTAACGAACTGTTGGGTTGACTGGCGTACACGCCTTGGGCTAGGAAGGCGCGCATGTCGAAATTGCGCGCGGCGTTTTCAGGGGCGATTCAGATTGGGGCATGCCGATTCAGTTTTGTGAGCACGCCTACACTAGCGCTGGTGGGCGTGTTAATTGCGGGCTGCGGGGGACAGAAGGATGTCGACAAGGCCGGATTGAGGGCGCAGGCGCTCACAACGACGCCTTCGGCCCTGCTGGTCGTTGGTGAAACGTCCCTTAGCGCTTCTGACACGGCGCTTTCAGACCGGCTTGAGCACCTGGGCCTGGAGGTAAATGTGGTTGATGACGACGTCGTCGCACCGTCCAATGCAACGGGCCACAGCGTTGTTGTTATCTCGGAGTCGGTGCTATCAGCCAAAGTCGCGGACAAGTTCTCGGCGGCTTCTGTGCCGGTGCTGGCGATGGAAGTTTCCGTTTGGGACGACATGCATCTCACCGGCGCCGGGTGGCAAGAAAACTACGGAGATCTGCCGGGCGAAGCGAACATCGTCATGGGCTCGTTATGGCATCCGCTGGCGGCCGGCTTGGCGGGCACGGTGGTTGCGGGTGGTGCGGAAAGCAAGTTGATGTGGGGCCGGCCATCGGCCTCGGCCACCGTGGTGGCCACTGCCCCGGGTGACGGGTCGAAAGCGGTCTTGTTCGGCTACGAGCGGGGCGCGGCCATGGTGGGCGCTGTTGCGGCCGCGCGGCGAATCGGTTTCTTTGCGGGCTCGCAAATGGCTGCCAACTTCACTGCGGAGGGCTGGCGCCTTTTTGATGCGGCCGTAAGTTGGGCCCGCAGCAAAGCTCTTGTCGCCGTGCCGGGTGTTGCGCAAGGGGCGCTGCTGGTGGTGGCCGACACAAACCTTAATCCCGCTGATCGCGTTCTGCGAGACCGGCTGGTGGCGGTGGGCCACGAAGTTCATGTGGTGGACGACGACCTTTGCGAAAGCGCTGATGCGGCCGGCCGGCAGGTGGTGGTGGTTTCGGAGAGCGTGGTTTCAAGCAAGGTGGGCGACAAGTTCACGCACGTGGCGGTTCCGGTGGTTGCGCTGGAGGTGGCTATCTGGGACGAGCTTTTGTTGACGGACGGGCAGTGGCAGGAGGCGATTGGTGACCTTCCAGGCGAAGGGAGCCTCGCAATTGCACAGCCCGCCCATCCCTTGGCCGATGGGCTCACCGGCAAAGTGGTTGTGGGCACAGGCGCCAACAACAAGTTGATGTGGGGCAAACCGGCGGCGTCAGCCCATGTGGTGGCCACCACGCCTTCAGACCCAACGCGCGCGGTGCTTTTCGGCTTCGAGCAGGGGGCGGCTTTGCTGCAAGGGCAGGCCGCCGGGCGCCGCGTGGGGTTCTTTGCTGGCGATCCCATGGCTTCAGGCTTCACAACCGAGGGCGCCCGGCTCTTCGACGCCGCGGTTGTGTGGGCCACCCGCCGTGCAGAAGCGCTACTGGTAAGCCACTCGCTGCCCTTGGTGCCGGCCGATGAGCTTCTGAAGTTGAAAATCACCCAGCAGGGGTTGGGCGTGCACGTGGTGACCGGAGGTGCCGTGCAAGCCAGCCACACGGTGGGCAAAGCGGTGGTGGTGATTTCAGAAACAACGGAGTCGAACACGGTGGGCACACGGCTTCGCGACGTGACCAGCGGCGTGGTGAGCCTAGAGCACCGCTTGAGAAATAGAATCAATGCGACATTGGTTGTGTTCAGGCAACATGAGCCAACCGATTTTGATAAAGCTTTCAGCAAAGAACCGGGCGTCGTTGATGGCGATTGCAGCGAAGCCCACGGCTCCAGCAAGCGTGG
>JBBSJE010000052.1:0-32682 GCA_038257535.1 Polyangia bacterium | reverse complement strand
GTTCCATCAACGGTCCAGCCTGCGGGGCGTACTCCAACGACGCCTCCAACCCGGCGGCCCAGCTATTGAGATCGTCACGCAGGTCGTCGGTTTCGGTCAGGTAGCGTTCGATGGTGACCGGCGATTCGGGATGCTTGGGCAGCAACAATTTGCCGCTGGTCCAGCCCAAATCGTCACCGCGGAAGTGCCCCTCGATGACGAGTCCGAGGCTCGCCAAATGTTCGAGCAACATCGATGGGGCGACTTCCTCACCGTCGCTAGCGAAAACTCGTGCCCACATAATTAGCCCTTCTTTCGGGCGGCGGCGTACTTGGCCGGTTCCGGTTCGCTGACGACTTTCAGCAATTCCTCGATCACATCTTCCGTCGTTTTCCCGTCGGCCTGGGCTTGGAAATTGGTGCTGATGCGATGTCGCAACACCGGGATGGCCGCCTTCTTGATGTCATCAATGGCGACGCTGAATCGTCCATCCATCGCGGCGAACGCCTGCCCGGCTTGGATGAGGTAGATGCCCGCACGCGGACCGGCTCCCCAGTTGATCAGCTTCTTGACGATCTCCGGGGCGGAGGGGTCGCGCGGTCGGGTCGCGCGGGCCAGCCGGGCCGCGAAGTCGATGACGAAGTCGCCGATGGGGACGCTGCGCACCAGCTTCTGCAGGTTGATGATCGCCTTGGCGCTCAGCACTTTCGTCAGTTCGACCGGCTCGTTTTTGGCGATCATGCTCAGGATGCGCTTCTCTTCGTCGAGCGACGGATATTCGACCTTGATGTTGAACATGAAGCGATCGAGTTGGGCTTCGGGCAGGGGGTAGGTGCCTTCTTGCTCAATCGGGTTTTGCGTGGCGAACACCAAAAACGGCTCCGGCAAGTCGTAGGTGGTGCCGCCCGCAGACACGCGCCGCTCTTGCATCGCTTGCAGCAGGGCCGCTTGCGTTTTGGGCGGCGTGCGGTTGATTTCATCGGCCAAAATCACATGCGCAAACAACGGACCCTTGATGAAACGAAACACGCGGCGCCCGGTGGTGCGATCTTCTTCCAACACGTCCGAGCCGGTGATGTCCGACGGCATGAGATCTGGTGTGAATTGGATGCGGCCGAATGACAGGTCAAGCACCTCTGCCAAGGTTTGGATCAACAAAGTTTTGGCCAACCCGGGCACACCCACGAACAAACAGTGACCGCGGGAAAACAGGGAAATCAGAAGATGGTCGATGACATCTTCTTGGCCCACGATGCGTTTGCCGATTTCCTGAAACAGGCGACGGCGAATCTCGGCAAGTTGTTGCGCGGCCTCGGCGTCGTTGGGGCCTGTGGGCACCGGGGTGGGGCGGCGCACTGGAATGGGCGAGGGCACTGGCCCGGGGGGGGCGGGCGTGGTCGACCATGGGCGCGCGTTGGCGGTCACAGCGGCTGGCCCCGCAGGCGCGGGCGGCACGGACGGGGGGGCCGATGAGGAACTGGCCGTGGCCTTGTCGGACTCTGACACGGAGTCGAGGATGCCACGCCGGGCCAGGGGTGGCAAAGCCGGCGGCGCAATCGCGCGCAACTTCCGCAAAACCTTTTACGCGCACACCCCTCCCGCAGGCTAGCGCAGCTGATCGCAGTTTTTCCGTGCCCGATCGCGTTGCGCGGCCCAGGAGGGCTTTGAAGGTTCTTCGCTGGCCAAGCGGGCGTAGGCCTCGGTCAAGGCGCAGTGAAGCTGGGGATCGAAGGGGTTGTTGGCCAATGACGCCTCCAACGCCTTGCGCGCCTCCACGGCATCGCCTTTTTCCAGCAGCGCCTGTCCGGCAATGAGGTGGGGCCAGGGCAGCTCGGGGTAAAGCGCTCTTAACTCCCCCAGCGCCCCCAGCGCCTTGTCGGGCTCCTTCAGCGCCAAATAGGTGCGCCCCAGTTTCACCGGAAACAGCCAATGCGCAGGTCCCGCCAGCTTGGCCCCCTTGCTGTATTCGATGGCGGCGGCACGCGGGCGATCACGCAGCAGCAGCATGTTCCCCAACCGCAAAAACCGGTCTGCCTTGTCCATGCCTTCTCCGGCCAAGGCTTCGTCCTCGGTGGGCGCGCGTTTGGAAGCCACCGCGGCCTTTTTGCGAAACTTGCGCGTTACCGGATCTAGGTGGGGGTAGGCTTTGAAATTGCGGGACTTCATGTACGCCCGCCATTTTTTGTCAAACGCCGCCCATTCGAGGTTCAACGACCGGGCCACCGCCTCGCGCGCGTCAACCCCCGTCCCCACAGCCTCCACGGCGGCGCGCACGGCAGGCATGCCGCCCTGATCAAACACAAACGCCACCGTTGTGGCCACTTCCGCAAACGCCAGCGCCGCGTCTTCAGCCTTTGGCAGTTTGGCCATGGAAGGGTGCATGGCCTCGAAGCTAATCAGTTTGTTGCTGGCCAAAGCTTTTGCCAAAAGATGCTCGCTGCTGGGGGCCAGCGGCTCACCCGGATCCCGCCGCCACCGGCTTTCCATGAACTTCGCAAGCCCTTCTTGCAACCACACGGGCGCTTGATCTTTGGTGAGCGTCGAAATCGCGTAATGCACGAGCTCGTGCGACAGCGTGTCCATCCACGGGTAGCCAAAGCGCAGGGCGCGCGGGCTGGTGACCATCAAACGCGCCCACTTGCACAGCGCGATGGTGCCCGTGCGTTCCACTTCCGCCTCGGTAAGCGGGGACACGGCGGCCAGATCTTCCGAGCTGCGATAAAAATCAACCGTGATGGGGTACGTGGGCGCAAAGCCCAGATCGGCTTTCAGCGCCGCCACGGCGGCCTCCAACGTGTCGATCGCGTGATCCGCCAGCACTTCGTCTTCGGGTGGAAAGCGCAAACGGAAGTGTTTGGATCGGCGTTCGGCGTGCCCCTCGACCACCGTCGCCGCGGCCGTTGCCAGAGCGTTGAGCCCTTCAATGTTGCGATGCCCGGGGAAGAGTTGGCGCGCCGCTGAGAGCTTGGCCGTGGCCGCTTCGTAATCACCTTGCAAGAAGGCCTGGTAGCCTTGCAGATACAAAACCTGCGGGGATCCCGGCGCTTTGGTGGCCAGGGCTGCCAAGGCCTTGTCGGCCGCGGCAAATTGCCACCCATCGAACAGCTCTTCCACCTGCGCGCCCTCGCCAGACAAAAGCCCAACACCCACAATGTCGGGCGATCCCGAGCGTGGCAGAGCGGCCACAAGCGCAACCAAGGTCCATGTGGCCAGCGTCATTTCACCAGCTCCTCGTAGTATCGGCGAACGGCGTCGCGGAAGGGCTCAGGGCTTTTTTCTTTCATCGCTTCGAGCAGCTCTTGCCGCCACGCCCTGGGGGCATTCGAATCGTCGGCGCCCGGAATGCGCACGGGCTCTTGTTCGCGCGCGCTGCGACCCATTTTTTCGCCTTTGAGCCCTTCGCGAAGCTGCGCCAACCGATCGGCCGCCGCTTTTTCTTTCGCCAGCGCCTCCGTGGCGTCGCCCTTTTGTAGGTCGTCCATAGCTTGTTGCATTTGACCCGCCACTTCCCCCAGGCCCTCCGCCGCCTGCTCAAAGCCCGGCAGCCCTTGATTCTGCTTGGCCTGTTCCGCAAGCGCCCGGGTTCGTTCAGCAATGGACTGTTGGCGTTGTCCCATTTGTTGGCTTTGTTGACGTTGCGCCTCCGAAGCCACGTCGCTGCCGCGGGGCGAAAGCTGTTTGAGCTCTTGCCCAATTTCATCGGCCAGCTGTTGCGCTTCAGCCATTTTGTCGGCGAACCGTCGCATGGTGCCGTTGGGATCTTCTTTGGCGGCGCGCATCTGGGCTTGTTTTGACAGCGGGGTCAAGGCCTCGGCCAACTCCCCCATTTCCTTGCTGGCCTCTGCCACATCTTTGCGCTGAAGAAGTTTCTGCGCCCCTTCGGCACGGTCCTGAGCGCGCGCCTGATTTGCCGCCGCGTCTTCGCCCAAACGCTTGGGCGTGGGCTGCTTGAGTGTTTCGCGAAGCGAAGACATCTTCTTCTGCACCGACGCCATCCGGTCAGCCATTTCCTTTTGCTGACGCTCCTGCATGGCTTTTTGCAGTTCATCGGACAACGCGCCGGTGTCGCCCGCCAATTGCCGCTCGTCGCCTTCGAGCTCGGACATCTTCTTTGAAAGCTCAGACGTGGCTCGGCTTTCCTTTGGAAAGCGATCGTCGGTGAAGTCGTCAGCGTTCTGGGCCAGCATGTCTTTGAGCGACTGCAGTGAATCTCCCAATTCCGCCAACGCCTGCGACAGCGACTCGGAATCACCTTTTTTCAACAAGTCCTGCAGTTGCTGCGCTTTGTTCATGGCCTCTCGCGTGTCGGGCATGTTCTGCCATTCGCTGCCCACTTCGTTGCGCGCCTTCACTTCCGCCACCTTTTGCGCTAGCTCGCCAATCCGTCTCTGCAGCGCTTGGATCTCTCGCTGTAGCTGCTCGCGCAGTGCCTCGTCCTTGGTGTTTTGATACCGCGATAGCAGATCCTTGAGGCGTTCATAAGCTTGAGTGAGCTGTTCGCCCAACGCGGCCAGGTCTTCAAGTCGTTGCCGGCCAATGAGATCGTCCAACGCCAGCACCACATCTTCAAGCGTGTCGGCGTGGGCCTCGTTGGCTTTGCGAAGCGCCGTGAAGTCTTTGCCGCCCAAACGCATGCCGTCGGCCAGCGGTTTGAGCTTTTGCAGCAGGCCGATTTCTGAACGCAAAGCGCGGTTGAGGCGATCGGCAATGCCCGAAAGCGCCTGCAGCAGGGTGTCGCTGGAGCCGCCTTCACGCTTTTGTTGATCCACAAGCCCTGCCAACAACGCCACCTGCCCGGTTTCGTCTTCATGGGCGCTTTGCCAGGCCAACCACTCATCCGCAACGGTGCGTTCAACGCCGCGTTCGCCCAGCTCAAGCCGATCCGCCAGCACGCCCAGCAAGCGCTCAAGCACAAATCGTTGCGATTCAAGCCTTTCGTCCGTGTCCTCCCGCGGGCGCTCCAAGATGAGCAACAGCGTGCGTGAGGTTCCCACCTTGGGGCCCGAGACCGCGTCCATGTCGCGCGCTTCGATGCGGTAGGCGATTTGCACACCCGGAACGAGCGCTTCGGACGAAGGGTCCCACAAGGTTTTGCCCTGCGCTTGGCGTTTGCCCGAGGCGGGCTCGAGCGGGATGCGCTTTTCTTTTGAGTTGCCCACCCGGAAAACCAGATCGATTTCCCCCAGACCGTAGTCGTCGGTGGCCGCAAATCCCACTTCGATGGGGCGGGGGGCGGGCAGCTCCAAGCGTTCAGACGCAGCTTTGATTTCTACAGTGGGCGCCTGATCCGCCCCCGCTTCAACCCGATGGCCGCGACTTTCGCGCACCGGACGGCCAAAGGTTGGAGACAGCCAAATGCGGTAGTGGTCATTGTCGCTGACGGTGAACGCCGCGCGCAGCATGTCGCCAGACACCTGCACTTCTGCCTGCGGGCCTTCGCCGTCGGCGCCAAAGAAGATGAGCGCGCGCCGCGTACGGCGCAGTGCGCGCATCTCCATGCTAACGCGCGTGCCTTTGAGCGCCTGGATGTCCCCGGTCGCGCCTTCAACGGTGCGGGGCGGCAAGCCTGTGTAGGCGGGGTAGTGGTAGGTCAGCTTGATATCGGCGACCAAAGGTTCGGCCGACACCGACGCGCCTTCATATAGAGTGGGCGTGCGGGTCAAAAGCGCCAAGCCCCGCCGCACAATGTGAGGCGACATCACGGCCGTGCTCACCAAGACCGCAGCGGCGGCTGCGGCCCACAGTAGGCGCTTGTAAGCCGGGCCGAAGGGCACAACTTGGGTCAAGCTCAAGCTTTCCACGGCGGTGCCCACGTGGCCCCGAAACGCGTGCACCAAGTCGTTGGAGGCCAAGGACTCAGGGGTCCTGCCGACCTTGCCGCTCTTGCCAGCCTGCGGCGCAAGTTGCACGGCCGAAAGCAGATCAGAGGCCACAGGTGGGTGGCGGGCGCCCACCATACGCGCAACCGCGGTGTCAGTTTTTAAACGAAGCCAGGGGCGCAGTGCCCCGAAAAACAACGCGCCAAGTGTGACTGCCAGCAACACCCCTGTGGTGATGACAGGCCAGTAGGCGGCAGGACCGGTGTATTGCGCCAGCCACGCCAGCAGCAAAAGCAGCACAAACAAGGACGCGGCAGCCAGGGCAAAAATGCTCAACGCCGATTCGGCACGTGCGCGCGTGCGGGCGCGGGAAAGGAAAATCTCAATGGCGTCGCGGGAAACCATGGCGTGGTGAGCAAATATACGCGGCTTTTCGGTGCCTGGTGGGGGTGGTTGCCGCCGGCTGTCCTACATAGCCGCAAAACCATAAGAAAACCCCGGCAAAAACTCGGCATACGCCGTGCAAATACACCCAAACATGAAGACGAAAAACACAGTGGTTAACACAGCTTCTGAGTGTTCAATTCCTGACAGCGGCGCTGATGACCTGGTGTTGCGCGCACAAAAAGGCGATCGCAAAGCCATTGAGCGTCTGCTCTGTGAGGCCCGCCCACGCGCCATGGCGGTGGCCATGAAGGTGCTGCGAAATCCCAACGATGCCGAAGACGCCGTTCAAGATGCGCTTACGAAGGTTTGGCGGTATTTGCCGCGTTTTGAAGGCCGTGCGTCGTTCTTCACGTGGATTCATCGCATCGTGATGAACAGCAGCTTGGATCTGCTTCGCCGCGAAAAGGTTCGCACCGAAGTGCGCGACGAAACCGACAACACAGATGGTGGTCCACGCAGCTATGAGCCTGCCCATGAAGAGACGCCAGAAGCTTTGCTGGCTTCAAAACAAACCAGCGTCATGGTTCGTCAGGCCTTGCATGTGCTGTCGCCCGTGCACGTTGAAGCGCTGGTGATGCGAGAGTTCGAGGAGCACTCGTACGAAGAAATCGCTGACCGCGCCGCATGCCCGATTGGAACCGTGATGAGCCGGCTGCACCACGCCCGCCGCCGCCTGGCGCAGGAACTCGTGGAAGTGCGTGACAGCGAAGCCAACCTGTGGGCCCAGGCCGCCTAAGCGAAAAATCTTTACAAAACTGAGCCTTGGGGGCTCCTGCGCATTGCTTGCGGCGACGAGGTCGCGCATAAAATGCTTGGAACGTGAGCGCCTCCCCCCGCGCAAATCTTGATAAGCACCCCCCGACCTTCAGGTCGCAGGTTGTGCGGCACTGGAAGCTGGCCCTTGTTGCCGTGCTGGTGCTTGTTGTTGTGGCCGTGTATCCCGCCTTGGTTGGCGCCTTGGCAGCGCGTTCACTGTCGCGCAGGGTTTTTGCGCAAACGGGGCTAACCATGTCCATAGAACGGGCGCGCGCTGGGCTTATGCGCTTGACCTTCGACGGCCTCAAACTAAGCGATCCGAAACACCAGGACCTAAACTCGGTGCAAATCTCTGTTGCCAAAATGGTGGTGCCATTTTCGGCGTTGTGGGGCTCGGGCGTTGTGCAGGTGGAAGCGCCTGCACTCACAGCGAAGTCGATCAGTGACGTCAAAAAGCTGCGGCGGGACGCAAAGCCACAGGCGCAACCAACGGCCACAAAAGCCCGCGCTTCACGCGCATATCCGAGCGTCACATTCATTCGCGGCCACATTCAGATAGGTGACGCCAACGAACGCGGCCTTCGTGCCGAGGACGTCGAGGGCCAACTTGTGCCCGGGGAACACGCGACCGTCAGTTTCTCAAGCCTTGAGGGCGATGTGGCGTCGCTGCTCGGCGCAAGCTCCGCTGGTGGCTTCGGCGCAAAATCGCTGAAGCTTCGCGTGGCGCTTGAAGGCTTGCGGCCACAAGGAGTGCCCTCGGTGTGGGTGCAGGACGGCTACGTTCAAGCGTTGCCCACGTTGGGGCTCACGGGCATCACAGGACAGGTGATTCCTGGAGCGGCCAACAAGCCAGGAGGCGACCAAGACATCACGCTTGAGTTTCACGGCAGCTATGGTGGCTCGCGTGAGCGCTTGTGGACCGCGGCTGGCGGCTTCACCTTGGCCTCGGCTTGGCAAAACTCGAAGGGAGCGCTTGCGCTGCGAGCCGAGCGTTTCACCTTGGACAAGATCAAAGATGTTTTGCCACCCACGGTTTCAAATCCCGAAGCCACAAGCGTGGCGGGTGCTTTGAACGTGAGTTTGGCTTCGGGCGTGGTTTCTGTTGATGGCACGCTGGCGATCACCAATTTGGCGATCTTTCATGCGGCGTTGGCCAGCGCTCCCGTGCAAGGCCTCAGCGCCTCGGTGGCGATCGATGGCAGCTTCGACACACGTTCGGGGGTTTTGGAGGTCAAGCACATTGAAGGCCATCTGAAAGATCTAGCGGCAAAGCTATCGGGGCGTTTGCAGCTGGCAGAGGGCTCCTACACCTTCGAGGACGGGCGCACGTGGCCTTGGTTGCCAAAGATCGAGTTGACGCTGGAAGTTCCCAAACTGCCTTGCCAACAGGTGCTGGCCAGTTTTCCTCAGGCCTTGATTCCGAAGCTACAGGGGTTTTCGCTCAAGGGCGTCTTCGAGGCGAACCTGCAGACGAAGATTGACTACGCGGACCTTGAGTCGTTGGTGCTGGACGGCAAGGTGGGCATTGATGGCTGCAAAGTGGTGGCGGCACCCGCGGCCGTGGCCGACTTGGCTGATGGCGATGTGCCGTTAACCCAAATCGTGCAAGTGCCTCCCAATTGGGATGAAAGAGGCACGGAGCCGCAAGAACTGCTGTTTGTTGTGGGCGCTGACAGCGCGGACTTCGTACCCATCAATGAAGTGTCTCCGCACCTTATAAACTCATTCTTGACCACAGAAGACAGTGCCTTTTTCAAACACAGGGGGTTTGCCACCCGCGAGTTTCGCACCGCTTTGAAGCGCAACCTTGAGCGCGGCCGGTTTCGGCAGGGCGCTTCTTCAATCACCATGCAGATGGTGAAAAACCTGTTGTTAAGCCACGAAAAGACGCTTTCGCGAAAGCTGCAGGAACTGTTTTTGGTTTGGTATCTCGAACAAATTCTGAGCAAGGAACGAATTTTGGAGCTCTACCTCAACGCGATCGAATTTGGCCCCCGCATCTACGGCATTGGGCCGGCGGCGCGGCACTACTTCGGCAAATCCGCCTCTGATTTGAACCCGGTTGAAGCCGCATTCTTTTCGTCGATTTTGCCAAGCCCCAAGCGCCGCTACGTGCACTATTGCCACGGCGCCGTTTCCACATCGGGTGACAAGCACATCAAGCGCATTTTGAGCCGCATGCGTGAACGTGACCGGCTTACCGACGAAGAATTGACCTTGGCGCTTGCGACGCCTTTGGCTTTCGATCTGACGGAGCGCGGGGCCAGCGAGCGCCAGTGTTTGGAGTGGATCACCCGCATCACGGCCACCCCCAGGGCCGAGCCCGAGGTGCTTGAAGACGTAGAATAGGCCAAACGTGACGCTTTGGGCGCAGCCTGTTCAACAACTGCGCTGAAACGAATGTGGCTGCTACAATGGCCAACTGATGGCTCTGGATGATTCCTTTGGCGGCGTTGACACTTCCGACCGGGATCCCCGCCGCAGCGGCGGCTCTGGAGGCTCAGCACACAAGGGCAAAACTGTGAAGAAGGGCAAATCGAAACGAAAAAAACCAGGTGCGGCGTCGGCCGGGCGCTGGTTGAAACGAATCGCGCTGTTGGTGGTGGGTACGGTGGTGCTGGGGGGCGTGGCGCTGGCAGGTTTGTTTCTTTTTTATGCGCGCGACTTGCCATCGCTGCAGGCCATTCGTGAGTTTCAGCCCAAACAAATGATGCGGGTGCTCGACCGCAATGGACAGGTGATAGGGGAGTTGGGTGAAGAGCGACGAACATTGGTGCCGTTGGCAGAGATTCCAAAGCACATGGTGCAAGCGGTGGTGGCGGCTGAAGACGCGACGTTCTTCGAGAACCCCGGGCTGGACATAAAAGGCGTTGTCAAAGCGTTCGTTGAGAACGTGATTCAGAGGAAGCGCGCCCCGGGTCGGTCGACCATCACACAGCAGGTTGTAAAGCTTTTGCTGTTATCGCCTGAACGCACCGTCGCGCGCAAAATCAAAGAGCTGGCGCTCGCCTATAGGCTTACCAATAGTTTGAGCAAAAACGAGATTATGGAGACGTACCTCAATCAGATCTACTACGGCCACGGCCGTTATGGATGTGAAGAGGCCGCGCAATACTTCTTTGGCAAGTCGGTGCGAAAAGTGGACACAGGCGAGGCCGCCTTGTTGGCGGGGATTCCTCAACTCCCAGAGCGCCTCAGCCCCATCAAACACCCCGAAGCCGCCAAAACCCGGCAACGTTATGTCTTGGGGCGGATGGCTGAACTGGGCTTTTTGCCGCAAGCCAAAGCCGAGCAGCTGGCCAAATCCCCGATCAAAATTGTTCGCACAGAGACGTCGGTGGCCGAAGCGCCAGAAGTAACAAGCCTTGCCTCACACGCGGCCTATGATCACTTGGGGGCGGATGCCTACGCCACCCAAGGGGGCAACGTTGACACCACCATCGATTTGAAACTGCAGCAGTTCGCGCGGCAGGCCTTGGAAAAGGGGCTTGAAGCGCTGGATGCGCGGCAGGGCTACACCAAGCCCCTGCGCCGGCTCAAAGGCAAAGCGCTAGACGCGTTTGTGGATCAAACCGGCAAACGGCTGGGCAAAGACGATGCGGCCCGCCGCAAAGCCTTGCTGACCGGGCGTATCCTCGAGGCCGTCGTTGCCCGCGTGGACAAAGCCACAGCAACAAACCCACCGCTGCTTCAGCTCAACGCTGGAGGCGTGCCCATGGTGGTGGATCTGTCACGCGAAGATCGCTACGCGAAGGGCAAGCCGGCTTTGAGCGAAAGATTCGCAGCGGGCGATGTGGTGCGGGTCAAAGCCATAGGTGCGCCTGGGCCCAACAGCGACGATGCCATTCCCGCGCAGTTGGAATTGGGCCCGCAAGCCGCCATGGTTGTTTTGGATGTGGCCACAGGTGAACTGCGTGCTTTGGTTGGCGGCTACGGCTACCGCGCAAGCCAATTTGATCGCAGCCAGCAAGCGCGCAGGCAACCGGGATCCGCGTTCAAGCCTTTCGTGTTTGCCACCGCCATTGCGTCGCGACGGTTTACGGCGGCCTCTGTGATGAACGACGCTCCCGAGGTTTACGACCTGTGGAAACCCAAAAACTACGAAAAGGAAAACTTCCGCGGGCCTGTGCGCCTGCGGGAGGCGCTGGCGCATTCGATCAACACCGTGGCCATTCGTTTGTTGTCAGAAGTGGGCGTGCCAGCGCTTAAAGACGTCACTACACGCATGGGCATCACCTCAGCCATCACCGATGAGATGGGGCTGTCTTTGGCCTTGGGCTCATTGACGGTCACACCGTTTGAACTGGCGCAGGCTTACTTGCCGCTGTTCAATGGTGGCATGCGCGTGGTGCCCCGCGTGGTGGTGCGGGTGGCGGGAGAAGACACGCCGCCCCCGCTTGAACCCACGCGCGCCTTGGATTCAGAAACGGCGTTTGTCGTATTGTCGATGATGAAAAGCGTTGTCACCGAGGGCACTGGACGGGCCGCCACCAGCTTGGGGCGCCCGGTGTCTGGCAAAACCGGTACCTCGAACGGTCAACGGGACGCTTGGTTCGTGGGCGGCACCCCTGATTTGTTAGCGGCGGTTTGGGTGGGCTTCGACGATATGCAGATGCTGGGTCGTGGCGAAACGGGCGGCGGTGCGGCGTTGCCCATGTGGGTTGATTTCATGACCAAAGCCTCAGCGGGCCAGCCGGTGCGTGATTTTCCACAACCTCCCAGCATCGAAGTGCAAACCATCGACCGCAAAACCGGTTTGCTGGCGGCCCCCGGCGGCGAAGGCATCGAGGAGGTGTTCATTCACGGCACCGCCCCGGTGGATAGCGCGCCTGCGGAAGGGGAAGCGCAATCGGCCGATGAGCTGCTGCTCACTCAATAGCCGGACCCACCAGCTGCCGTCGCAACGCCGCGTGCGCGCCTGACAGCCCCCACGCCACCAAATCGCGCACAATCTCAAAACCATTCGCGGCCATTTCGGGCTGGGGCTGGGCGGTGGCGAGTTGCAGAGCCACTGCCAGATCGCCACACACAACAAGCCCGGCCCGGTTGATCGTCAACCTCGTTGCGCGCAGCCAAGCGCTTACGTCTTCATCGGGGCGAATTGTGGCCGCCGCCGTCCGAAGCAGCGCGAAGGCTTGCGCATCTAAAGTTGGCAGCTGGCTCAACAGCCCGTTGGCAAAATCAACGTCGACACCGACACCGACACCGTGCGCTGCCATGCGCACGCCAGCCAGATGTTGCGCCACCTCGACAATCGCGCGCAGATGCGAAAGCGAAGGCGCCACGGCTGGCCACACAACCAAGTGTGAAGGACGCAGGCTTGCCACCAGTTGCCCCAACAAACATGCCCCGATTCGATCTTCGTGCGGGGTGAAAAAGCTTTGGCCCAACACCAAAACCCATCGCGCGGTGTCGTCCACCTGCACCACAACCAAATCCGCAAAGCCGTCAAAGCGAGGACTGGCCACCATCTGAGGCAAGGTGACGCCCATCGTTGCGGCGATGTGTTGCAAACGGCGAACATAGGGGTGACGCTTTAGATTTTCCGGGGTCTTCGGGGTCGGGCCCAGCGCAAAGCCGAACGCGTCCGCCGGCTGAGCGTTCAGCGCGGCCACCGCGGGCGCCGCCAAAGCAAACACAGCCGACATGGCTTCGCTTTGGCCCTCATGCCGTACCTGTGTGGGCCACCCCGCAAGCTTGTTTTGCGGCGGAACAAAGCGTCGCTTGGTCTCCATGCTCGGGGCTTGTTTCAGGGCCACGAGGGCGAGCCGGGCGTTGTGAACGCGTTCGCCTTCAAGCGCCGTGGTGGCCACGCACTGGCGCACGGCTTCGGCAAGTTGCGCAGGGGTGGTGGCGTTGGCGATGCCTGCGCTTGGTGGCGCGTCCGCGTTGGCTTCGGCTCGAGGGGCTTGCGCGTTCAGTTCGTTGTTCAGGGACTGCAAACGTGCTTCCAAAACCTGCGCGCGCGCGGTGTCGTGCAACGTATCGCGCAGCAGGGCGGCCGCTTCGCTCCAACAACTGTGTTTTTCATCGCGGTCGTCGGTTAGATCCGCCAGCTCCCATAAGCTTTCGGCCAAGGCCCCCATCTCGCCGCGTGAGCGGTAGATGCCCACCAATCCCCGGCGTGCGTTGAGGTGCGTGGGCGCATGGGTCAGCGTTTCGGCGTACGCCGCCTGCGCGGCGTCGCTTTGCCCCAGCCGGTTTTGCAGCACGCGTCCCGCTTCAAAGGCCAACCGCGCGCGTTCTGCGCCCGCCGGCGTGATGCGCGCGTGGTGCCAGCAATTGTCCACAAACTGACTCCAGAAACCCAGGGCGCCGTAGACCTGCGCCAACTCGTTGTAGATGGTGACGCACTCAGGATCGCGGTCGCGAGCCGCTTGCAACACCCGACAAGCCTCTTCCAGTTTCCCTAGGCTTTCCCATTTGGTTGCCAGCCGCAGCGACAGCGCCGTGTGCTGCTGGGCGCTTTCGGCGTGCTGCCTTTGGCGTTCAAGCGTTTGGGCGCCCAAAGCGACGTTTCCCGTGGCGTCGCACAAGCGCTCCATGCGTGCCCACACCGAATCGCGGAAAGGGTCGATGTCGACCGCTTTTTGGCACGCCACCAGCGCCAGCTTGGGGTTGGCCAAGCGCTCTTCGTAAAGCGCCGCCAATTCCGCCCAAACGCTGGCCACCGCGGCGCGCTTGCCCGGATCGGCAGGCGGCTGACCTGCCGGCGCCCACACCGCGATCCGACTGAGCAGCGTTTGCTCAAGTTCGGGCCACCGCTGCAGATGCCGCTGGGCTTCTTCAAGTTCCTGCAGCGCCAGTTCGTCGCCGGGAGCGCAGGCCAAAGCGTTTTGCGCGGCGGTGGCGCAGGCTTCCCACGCGGCCCCACCACGATGCCATCGTGACATGGCTGTCCACGCCGCGGCGGCTGAGTTGCTGTCAACGGCGTTGGCGGCGGCGTCCTCGAACGCCGCGGGCAGCGTGCTTTGTTGGCCCACTGCAAACGCCAGCTGTTCAAGCGTGGCCAACCGTTGGTGATTTGCGGCCAGCTTCACCGCCTGGCGCATCGCCATCAGCGCGCCTTCGGGGTCATTCAGGCGTTGGGCAAAAACATGGGCGGCCTTGGTTAGCGCCTGCGCGCGCACTTGCGGGCTGGCCTCGTCTTCAGCCCGGGCCAACAAATGCATTGCGAGTTCGGGCCAGCTCTGCTGCCGCTCGTAAAGCGCCTCGAGGTCAACATCATCAGCGTTGACTTCGAGCGTAGATGGACGTTCGCCTTCAGGCAGCGCCTGAGACGTGTGCGGAAGTCGGGGGGAAATTCCCGTAGTCAAAACAACAAACCTTCAGGCAGAATCTATCGCCTCGGCTTTTGCCGAGCCACAACTTGTTTGCGCTAAAGTCCACGGCTTTCACGCCAGCGCAGAGGGGGGCGCGTTTGGGGCCCCGCAAGCTGCACGTATTTGGGCGTCTTGTTAGGCGTCCTTGACCGGCGTGGCGCGTATCGCGGCCTTGCCGTCCTTCAAATACACCGCAAATCGAGCGCTGCGGCAATTGTACTTCGCAATAATGGTGCGCCGGTTTTCATCCAGGCGGTCTTTGAACTTTTCAAGCGTTAGACCGCGGGTGGGCTCCCCGGTTTGGCTTCGCATGGCCACGTATTCGGCGAACACCTCGCGGACGTGGGTGTCTTCAGGGTCAGACGCGGGCGCGCCTTGGCCCATGTTTGCGGTTGGCGCATCGTCTGAATGGGAATGCGGCATGGCGCCCCGCGCGCCCTGTGGGGCCCCCAATGGCAAGGGGACAGTGGGCGTGGGCGTGGTTTCGGGGGGCCGCGCGGCCGCGGGGCTGAAGCTGGGCGGCAAACCCATGGGCGCCGAAGGCGTCGGCGGCAAGGGCGCCTGGGGACGACCCCCCGGTGGGGGGCCAGGAGGCCTTGGCCCTCCGGGCATGGGTGGAGAGCTCAACCGCGCGGCGGGCACTGCGCCCGGAATGGGTCCGGATGACGCCTGTGATGAAAATGCCGAAGGCGCAGCGCCGAAGCCCACGTGGTTGGGGGCAGAGGATGAATAGCTCACCGGTGTGGGCATCGGGCCCGAGAAGCCGCCCGGCGTCTTTGAAGGCCCAAAGCCACCCGTTGGATTGCCCAAAGGTGGCAGGTGCGGCAAGTCGACCGACTTGGTGGATCGGTCGCCAAGGATGGCGGAAAGATCTTTGCGGCCGCCCTTGCCTTCGGCCGAGCCATCGCCGTGGCGTTCCAAGGCCGCGTTCACATCGCGCGCAATGGCGCCGAAGCGACCTGGATGGCGGCTGTCATCAAGTTTATGAATCTCTCCTCGCGCCAGCTTCTGCATCTCGCCTCGAAGCTTCAGCAGCGGGCCTTCGAGTTCTTTGCGTTGCAGGAATAGTCCAATCCCGATCATGAGCAAAACCGCGCCTCCCAACCGCAGCCAGGGAAATTCGGCCCATCCCAGATCTTGTTTCGTGGTGGACGCCAGCAGTTCCAGTGGACCGCCGGCTTGTGTCTGTTTCACCATCAGCACGTAACGCGCATCCAACGCGGCCGCTTGCCCCGTAAACGGCGCTGCCACGGCCAAAAATTCGTCTTGTCCGTGGGGCAAAGTGAAGGCTTTGGTGCGGTGGGCTTCTTTGATCTCGGCGCCGCGTTCGGCCACCTTTGCGGCCAGCGCACCCAAGGCCCCTTCGGGCACTGTGGCGCTTAACACCTGCTCACCCAACAGCACGGCGACGTCGACGCCCAAATTCTTCTTCCACAGCTCCACCATGCGATCGCCGGTGTCTAACCCCACAAATACGGCGCCCACAACTTTGTCCCGCGTCTTCGACAGCACAGGGGCCGCTGCCACGCGCGTGAGTTTGCCGTTGGCAGCCCAAACGTCGTCGGACATAACCCCGCGTAGGGCGTCCGCAATCACCTCGATGCCGGCCCACGATTCGCCACCGCGCTCGTTTTCGCCTTCACCGATGCGCCCCACAAGGCGTCCGTTGCCATCTACGGCGCCCAGCACCCTGATGCTCCGGCCATCAAGGTCGGGCACCAGCGAGCCCAAGCGGCCCTTGACGGTTTCGTTCAAAAGGCCGGGTTCACCTGTTCCGCGGGTGGCGTTATCGAGCGTTTCGGTCAAGACCGCGTCGCGGCCTAGCTTGGCCACGCTGTGAATCCACCGAATGGCTTCATTCTTCAGCAGCTGTTCGGCGGCGTACTGTGCGCGATCGAGACTTTGCGCCTCGGCGCTGGCCAGTTGCCGGGTTGCCGAACGTGGTGCCACCAAAGCCACCGTGGTGGCAACGCTGGCCACAAGCGCGATCAAGATGAACCAGATTTTGCTCAGAAACATGTCGCCTTACTCAGAGTCAGCAGAAGTGGCGGAAGCCACGTCAATTTGCAGAGCTTTCATATTCGACTGAACGTCCACGGATTGTTCGTGAACGAATTGCCCTTGCGCCCAAACCTTCAAAGTGGCCTTCCCGTCAGGAACGTCATTGATCTTGAAATTGCCTTTGGCATCGCAAACGGAGGTGAACGCATTGTCAACCACCAACACGGCAATGGTGACGTGCGGGTATTGGGCGCTGCGGATTTCGTAGGCCCCTGGCACAACAAACTTCTGGCGGCGCAAAACACCGGGCGCCAGGCGCTCAAGGGGCATCAGGTTTTCGTGGCCTGGGATCGAAAGATCGTGCGGAACCCTGTCGCTATTGCGGATCTCCACAACCGAGCCCACCGAGACGGTTAATGTGGGTTTGCTGGCGGCGAACCCTTGGATGTCGACGGAATGCGTTTTGGCGGCGGGCGACTCGCCCTTGACCCCGGTTAAAAGCACAACCGGCGGATCAGGGTTGGCGGGCGTAGACACAGGCACGGAGCCATTTTCCACCCGCCAATAGCCGGCGAACCGTCGCGCGTTCTGCAGCGTGTCCGAGAGCACCACGCGCCCTCGAACAGTTTCAGCCAACGCCGAACGGACGTGAAACGATGACCACACCAAAGCCGGGGCGGCCACAACCAACGCGGACAAAAACCGAATGCGCATCTGGGTGCCGGGCGAGAATTGTCTGAAACCTTCAGACGTTAGCCCGCCTCGTTTTTACCTGCGAACGCTTCCAGTGGCAACAGTTCAGCGCGGGTCAAGTGCAGGTTATGTAACCGGCCAGCGCAAGCGCGCCGTCGGGCACGAAAGCAACCACATGTGGTTCTCGGCACGCGGGCACCGAAGGCGCTATTGTGGGCCTGTGAGTAAAACCATTCCCAAAAACATGCGAGCGCCCTCGCGCGATCTGGAAACCTTCCCCAATCCCAACCCCGAGCGCGACTACACCATTTCATTCGAAACGTCGGAGTTCACATGTTTGTGTCCGAAGACCGGCCAACCCGATTTCGCCACCATTCGGCTGCAATACGTTCCTAACGAGGTGTGCGTCGAGTTGAAATCCTGGAAGCTGTACTTGTGGTCATACCGGGAAGAGGGGGGCTTTCACGAAGCTGTCACCAACAAGATTCTCGACGACTTGGTGGCGGCAACGCAACCACGCTGGGCCCACATCGAAGGTGATTTCAACATACGCGGTGGCATTCACACCACCGTGCTGGCCAGTTACGAGGCACCGGCCGGCAAAATCAAGCGCAAGTCAAAGCGCCGTTAGGAGGACATGCGGGCGGCTTGCGGTCAGGCCGCGCCTGGGTCCGAGTGGACCTCAGGCGCTTTAGCCTTTGTTCTGGATCACGGCCAAAACCACCTGCGCTTCGCCCAACTGGCGGATGGCGCCTGGTAGGCGAACCGCGCTTCGATCCGCTTCGATCTGCTCCTCAAGCTTTTTGACGCATTCAACGCATGACTTGTCGGCCAGGCGTGCCAGCGCCAACAGCAGGGCGTCATGGGCGGCGTAGCGATCTTGCTGCAGGGTCTTCACGGGTTTGAGCGCGCTCAAAAGCAGGGGAATGCCCGCTTTGGGATCGCCCGAAAGGCCGATGGCCACCGCGGCTTTTTCGGCCCGCGTGGCCGAAGGATCGGCCAGCACTTTGCCGTAGCAAGCGATGTCTTTGTCGCAGTCCCGTGCCACTTGCATGCGATCCAGCGCTTCGCCAAACACACCTTGAACTTCGGTTTCGTTGTCGAACAACGCTTTGAAAGCGTCGTACTGGTCTTTGCCGGCCAAGCGCGCGAAGTCAACAGCCGCGGCCGCCCGCAGGTCTGACGCTTTTTCCCCTTCAATCGTCACGTAGCCAGCCTTGGCGGTTGCGAGCAGCGGGCCCACGGCGCGCGCATCGCCCGCCAAAAACAAGCCGCTTGACGCCGCCAAACGCAGCTTCCAATCGCGCTTGTCGTCTTGCAAAACCGACAACAGCGTGTCCACGGCCTCTGATGTGCCAATCTTGCCCAGCGAAAGCAGGGCTTCAGAATGCTCCCCGCCGGTTTTGGGACGTTTGAGTAGGGCCAACAGCGCCGGCACAGCCTTAGGGGATCGGATGTCGCCCAGCACGTAAGCCGCCTTAAAGGGAACCACGCCAGGCGTCAGCCCGTCGAAGTTGAGCGCCTTGGCCATGGCCGAGACGTCCTTGTTTTTGCCTTCCATCAGTTCGATCAGCGGATCGATCGCGGGTTCTCCCACACGCACCAGTGCCAACCGGCTCTCTTGGAACAGGTTGGTGCCTCGGCCGGTGATAAACAACCCCTGGATCAACGCCGGAATGGCGGCAGGATCCTGCATCTCAGCAAGCGCCAACGCGGCGGTTTTGTTCAGCAGAAAATCTTGTTCGTCAGCCGAGGTTATGAGCAGCTTCGTTAGCGTTGGGGTGGTGGAGCGGTCGTTGATGTGCGCCAGAGCCCGCACCGCAGCCAAGCGCACTTGATTGGCCCGCGATTTGATAGGCAGCGGCTTTTCCGCGGCCTTTGCCAAAGCGGGCGCGGCCGACTTCGCTTTCATGTCGCCCAAGAACCCGGCAGCCACCATCGCGTTCTCGAAATTGTCCGAGTCGTACTCAAGCTGACCTACAAAGACGTCCACCGTTGAAGGATCTTTTAACCGCGCAATGGCGCGCAAGTGGTTCGGATCTTTGGTTTCTTCAAACAGGGCGCGCAACTCGGGCAGCGCCGCCTTGGCCTTTTCTGGCTCCATGCGCGCCAGGTTGTCCAAGGCTTCTTTGCGTGTTCGCAAGTTGCCCAGCTTCTTGGCCCAGGTTTTTGGATCGGCAGGATCGTCGCAGGCGCCTAGGGTCAACGCCCCCGCCGCCAAACCAGACATTGCTGCCACCAAACCCAATCGCACCACAAACGTGTTCTTGATCATGCATTCCCCTCGATGTCGCGCCATGCACGCGCCTGAGCCCATCGTTCAATCGCCCACAAAAAGCAACACCCCCGGCTCGCGCAAAGGCGAGGCGAGGGTGCTGATAGGTCACTGCAGCTGATTCGCTTCGATCCGTTGTGCGGATCAAAGTGGTCATTCCGCTGCTGCTGCGCCCGCCTTGGCCTTTGGCTGAACCGCAAAGTTCAGGTTCTGGTAGCCAGCCACCGCCGTGGTGTAGAGAATCTTCTTGAGCGCTTTAAACTCAACAGCCTTGTCAGCTTGCAGAATCAAAAGCCCAGGAAACTCTTCGTTGGGGTGGGTTAGCTTGTAGTTGTTTTTCAGGGTCACCAAACGATCGTGAAGCTCGGTGATTTTGGAGTCGCCGGTGGCGGAATCGCGCAGAAGCTCTTCCCCCGTGGCAACTTGTTGGCCGTCCAGCATGACCAAGTCTGGGGTAACGCCGATGATGGGCGCACGTTCCAGGTCGGTCCAGTTCTGGGCGTCGGGCAAAACCAAGTTCTTTTGTACGAACACGATTTCGCCAGTGGCCGAAAACGACATCAACAAGAAGATAACCAACATGGTCATCATGTCGATGTAGGCCACCAGGTTCAGCGCTTCCGATAAGGCTTTGCGACCGCCGTGGCCCAATTTCGAGCTGACGGTCTCTAGCTTTATCGAGCGATACAGTTGTGCGTGTGGAGCATGAATGGGCATGTGATTTCCTTCGCCCTTACAGGCTTGCGCCCGCGCTGCTGTCGATCAATGACACATCTGGGAAGCGCGCCGCCAAGGCTGTATCCATCGTACGAATGAGGATGTCGAACTTGATTGCGTCTTCAGAGGCCAATTGAATGTCGTTTTTGTCGGGGTGGGCCTCTTTGAGCCGCTTGAGCTCAGTGGCCAATTCCTCGTAGGCGTATTCCTCGCCTTTTTTATCGATGCGCTTCGAGATCTCGTTTTCCACCACGTTGTAGCCGTTGTCGTCGACCATGACCATAATTTTGGCCTTGATCTCCGTTGGTGCATCGGTGCCGGCTTGCCCTTGGCCTTTTTGCTGAACTTCCAGCCGCGCCAATTGCGTCCACACCGCCGTGATAAGAAGAAACGAGACCATACAGGTGAGCAGATCGATGTAAGGAACCAGGTTGAGATCGGCCGAAACCGATTTCTTCCCGCTTTTCCCACCGGTATCTACGGATACGCTCATGGTCTTCTCCGAGTAGGGGAGGGGAGGCCTGTGCCACCCACTCCGCGTTGAATCCTGAGGTTAATCCCTTAGCCCTGGTGAGATTGGTGACCGTCACGACCTGCAACCGCCAAGTTCAGTGCTTCCACCGAGCCTTGGTTGATGCCGTCGAGAATGCCCTGGGTTTTGCCGTTGAGCCACGCGAACGTGGCCAGACCCAAGATACCGGTGAACAACCCGAAGGCTGTGCAGTTCATGGCTTCCGAGATGCCGCGTGAAAGCATGGTGGCCTTCATGCTGGGATCCACGCCGGCCACCGAAGCGAACGACTTGATCAGACCCGAGATGGTTCCCAACAAGCCGGCCAACGTGGCCAAGTTGCCCAACATGGCCAAGTAGCCCGTGCGCTTTTCCACCTTGGGAAGCTGACGAAGCGCTTCCTCGTCCATGGCTTGCTGAATGTCGTGCTCGGTGCCACCCACACGGCGAAGGCCGGCGGCGATGATCTTGGTGAGTGGGGCAGGAAGCTGCTCGCAGGTGCTAACAGCGCCGCGAACGTTGTTCTGAACAATCTGAGCCTTGATAAGACCCATGAGCTTGTTCACATCGACCTTGGAGCGCTGCAGAACCAGCAAACGGTCGACTGTGATCCAAACGATCATGATCAACATGATCAAAATGGGGTACATGCCCCAGCCACCCTCTTTGAACATTTCAACGATGAAGTGCATGCTGAATCTCCTCTTCGCAACTTAGCGCTTGATACAAAAACCGAGTGGACTTAACCCCGGGCGGCGGCTTTCGCGCCTGCCAGCAGGTTGGTAACGTTTTTCCGAACCTCGGCGACGTCGTCGAGGATGTTTTGTGTTTTGCCGTTGAGCCACGCGAAGGTGGCCAAGCCCACGATGCCCGCGAACAGACCGAAGGCGGTGCAGTTCATGGCTTCCGAGATGCCCTTGGACAACAGTGTGGCTTTTTGCGACGGATCCACGCCTGCAACGCCTGCGAACGACTTGATGAGACCCGAAATGGTTCCCAACAAACCGGCCAGCGTGGCGAGGTTGCCCAACATGGCCAGGTAACCCGTGCGCTTTTCAATCATGGGCAGCTCGCGAAGGCCTGCCTCGTCCATGGCCGAAGCGATCTCTTCGTCCGAACGATTCGCCCGCATAAGCCCCGCTTGAATGATGCGGGTCATGGGGGTGGAGTTGCCAGAGCACACCTTGATGGCGCCCTGGATGTTCCCTTGCGAAATTTGCTGGCGTAGCAACGACACAAGCTTTTCTTTGTCGATGACGGCCTTGCGCAGATAAACCGCGCGTTCCACCACGATCGAAATCGTGATTACAAGGATGAATAGGATCGGCCACATGCCCCAACCACCTTCGTGGAAAGCATCGGCCAACAGCTTGAGAAAGGTCATCGGCTCCTCCTGTCGAAATTTCGGCGTGAACTACAGCTCAAAAAGAACACAAGGCACACGCCAACCGGGAAACCCTGAAACCATTTGCCTGAAAGACAATCGGATGTGGGGTGTGGTTGGGGGCCTGGGGAAACTGCTTCCAGATGGGGTCCTGTGTGCGCGGGGGCGGGGGCGTGGGAAAGCTAGAACTAAAAAGCTAATCGCTAAGCGGGGACCTTAGTAGCATTTTAGATGCCATAGCTTTGCCCAGTCTGTAAAGCGAAGAATGCCGCATTGCTGTGGCGAAATGTCACAGTCCGTGGCAAACGATCTCGATTAGCTGCTCGATTAGCTGCTCGATTGGCTGCTCGATTGGCTGCTCGATTGGCTGCTCGTTTTGCTGGTTTGCCGCAGTTTTGGGTGAATTCGGGATCGTTGTGGTGGTTGGCAAATGTGCGTGAGGGAAGGTAGTCTTGCGGTTCATGCAGCTCACGCGCGTTTTGGATGTGGCGGTTTTCGCGCTTGTGGCGGTGGCTGTGGTTTTGCCCCGGCCTGATGTGAAGGTAAAGGTAGGACTCGATCTGGCACCCGGTCAGCGCGTGGAATTGGCCGAGCTGCAAGCGCAGCTGTTGCAGTCGCCGGCCGAGATTGAGCCCACGTTGGCGCTGTCGAGCTTGCTCTTGGATGGCGGCCGTCCCGAGTGGGCGCTGGCCACATTGGCCCCGGCGTTGACCGAGCACCCGGCCGATCACCGATTGCATCTGCGCCGCAGCTTGGCGCTGGCGGAACACTTCGACGCCAAGACAGCGTACCTGGCCGCCGAGCGGGCGTTGGCTTTGTGTGAGAACGGTTCAAGTCACCCCTGCGGCGAACCGGATCGCGTCCGCTTGAACTTGCTCACCTCGACCTTGGCACGGGTCAAAGACGTCGATATGCGGGACAATCCCAACACCGCCCGCATTCGCATTATGGAAGCTCTAAGGCCTGGGCACTTCTACCGCTGAAGGCCCGATACTTGCCTGCCCCAATCGCAGCGCGAAAATTCCCACGATTGCGGCTTGACAGGAGGCCCCCTGATCCGCAACATTCCCCGCCTACCGAGCGGCGGGAAGGGCGGAAAATCTTAATAACTTTCAGCAAATTTTGAGAAGTTCCCTTGCGGGACCGCCCGCTTTCGGACGAGCGTTTGCGCCTGTAGCTCAACTGGATAGAGCATCGGCCTTCGAAGCCGAGGGCTGGGGGTTCGAGTCCCTCCGGGCGCACAAGATAGCTGGCTTTTGAAAATTGAATACACGGGCGCGTAGCTCAACTGGTAGAGCAGCGGACTCTTAATCCGTTGGTTCGGGGTTCGATTCCCTGCGCGCCCACAACTCACTTGATCCCCCTAGAGGTCGCAACATGCGTCCTTGGGCGGAGGGTTGAGCAGGTCGGTGATGAGGAAAGAACGCGGGGTGTTCGAGCTTCTGGTGGGCTGTGTGTTGGCCACGACGTGGCAGGCCACCGCGTCCGCAGACCCGGTGGCAACCGACGCCACCAAACCCCGCCGGGCTGAGTTTGGCGCGTTTCCTCTCGCGGGTGGCGACAGCGACCACGGCTTCGGCGTGGGCGGCTTCGGCAGCTACGCCAAGCCCAACCCTAAAGCGCCTCCTTACGACTGGAGCCTGGAGGCCGGCGGCTTCATCACGTTTCGCCCCGTCAACGGCGAACTTACGCATCCTTACCAGGACCTGTACATGCTGTACCGCAATCTGGCGCTGTGGCAGGGCAAAGGCCGTTTGGAGGCGCGGGTGGCGTGGACGAAAGAAGGCGCGCTGAACTTTTTTGGCATCGGCAACGCCAGTGAAGCGCCCGAGTCAGAAACTCTGCAGCAAAATCGCTATCAACGAACGCATCCCGAAGGGCATGTGCGTTTGCGCTACCAATTGTACGGACCGTGGAGCCTCGAAGTGGGGCAAACCTACGCGCACAACGCGCTTCGCATTGGGCCCGAGACAAGGTTGGCAGCCGCCTTCTTGGCGCCGCCCGAAGGCTTCGAATCAGCATTCAAAACCCAGCGGCCGCACGATGTAGCAAGGTCGGAGGTTATGTTTGTGTTCGACACGCGGGACAACGAACTGGCGCCCACACGCGGGCAGTTCTTCACTTTTCAAACCCGGGTGAGCCCGAAAATTGGCAATCGCCTGCCGTTTGGCTATCAACAGCTAAACCTGACAGGCCGCACTTTTCACACACTGATTCCCAAGCGTTTGGTGTTTGCGGGGCGGGTGGTTGGCGATCTGTTGCTGGGCGACCCTCCGTTTTATGAATTGGCGCGCTTTGAGGAAACCAACGCGATGGGCGGTGTGAAGGGGCTGCGTGGTGTTTTGGCCCAGCGCTACCACGGCAAAGTGAAGCTGTTTGGCAACCTCGAGTTGCGCGCGCGCTTATTCGACTTTCGTCTTTTTAAGAAAGAGTTCACTTTGGGCGCCGTGAGCTTTTTCGACAGCGGCAGGGTTTGGTCGGACCTTTCGCCTCGCCGGGAACTGGATGGCAGCGGCATTGGCCTGAAATACGGCGTGGGCGGCGGCTTGCGGTTGCTGCAGGGAACAACGTTTGTGGTGCGCGCTGATTTTGCCTGGTCACCTGATGCGCGCCCGCTGGGCGCTTACATCACCGCGGGGCACATTTTTTAGAACCAAAGATCGGTGAGGGTGGCCAGCAAGAACGCCACCGACACGTAGCCATTCAGGCTAAAAAACGCCATGTTCAAGCGGGATAGGTCGTTCGGTCGCACAAGGCTGTGCTCCCACACCAAAATGGCCGCAATCAAAGCCACGCCTGCGAAGTAAATCGCGCCCAAGTTGGCTGCGAACCCGGTTTGTATCAAAGCCGCCACCGTAACCACGTGAAGCAAGGCGGAGATGATCAGCGATCGCGTGATGCCAAAGCGCGCTGGGATCGAATGCAGTTTCGCTTGGCTGTCGAAATCACGATCCGCAAGCGCGTAGAGAATGTCGAAGCCCCCAATCCACGTGGTGACGGCCAACACCAGCCATAAGGCGGGCGACGTTAAGCTGCCCGTAACAGCAATCCATGCGCCCGCAGGGCCGGCGGCAATCGCAAAGCCCAGGAACACATGGCACAGCCACGTGAAGCGTTTGGTGTACGAGTACCCGAGCACCAAAGCGAGGGCCACTGGCGAAAGCAATAAGCACAGAGGGCCTAGATACGCCGCGGCCGCCACAAATACAGCCGATGACAGCAGCACCAGCGCCACCGCGGTTTTCACGGGCACCTTGCCGCTGGGGATCTCGCGTGAGGCGGTGCGTGGGTTGTGCGCGTCGATGCGTCGATCCACCACGCGGTTGAAGCCCATGGCCGCTGTGCGCGCGCCCGCCATGGCCACCACAATGGCAAGCACGCGATCCCACGAGAGGCGCTGATCGCGCGCGGCGATGGCGGCGGCGGCCAACGCAAACGGCAGCGCAAAGATCGTGTGGCTGAACTTGACCATGCGCCCAAACGTGAGCAGCTGTTGCACCCATGACTTTGCGGGTTGCGCAGCAGCAGGGGCTGGGTGCAGGCGCGACAAGGACGAGGCGCTTTGGGAAGGCGATGTCATGTTGGGGAGGGCTCCACGATCCAGGTGACGTTGGCCGGGCGGGCGTGCACCAAGGCGGCAATCGGCTCTGCATCTCTCAGATCGACCGCGATCAATCCTGGCGACTTGCCCGGCACAAGCGCACCAAGGTGGGGGCGTTGCAATGCGTGGGCGCCGCCTGTGGTTGCGGCCGTAAGCCACACGGATGCGGGAACATGCGCGAAGCGAT
The DNA here is from genome assembly GCA_038257535.1 of Polyangia bacterium. GTDB lineage: Bacteria > Myxococcota_A > Polyangia > Fen-1088 > Fen-1088 > JAGTJU01. The sequence goes on along the minus strand of JBBSJE010000052.1, from coordinate 6,990 downwards.
TGGCCAGGGCGGCCATCTCGTCCCAAAGCGAAAGCGATGTGTTCGAGGCCAGGCTGTCTGTGCCCAAGGCCAAGGGCACGCCTGCTTGCAACAATGCCGGCACGTTCGGCAGTTGATTGGTGATGTGCAGGTTTGAGCGCACGCACAGCACGGCTGTGGTCTTGTGGGCCGCGGCCACGCGAAGATCTTCGGCACCCGCGTGGCACATATGCACAAGCAGCGGCGGGGCCTCCCCCGCGAATGCGCCCAGGCTTTGAAGGTAGGGGAGCGGCCCAAGGCCTGGCGCGCGCGTTTGTGGATCCACACCCAGCCGCGTGAGCACCTCGCACCACGCACCTTCCCCGCGTAAGAGCAGCTCCAACTCTTGCTTATCTTCAGCCACATGCAAGCTTGTGGCTTGGCCTTCTGAAGCGGCGGCGCGAAACAGCCGCTTGAGCAGATCAGCGCTGGCAGAGTAGGGGGCATGTGGCGCCTGTACGTAAGCAAAACCCGCGGGCCACGTGCCGGCCTTTGCCATGGCCGCAAACCCTTCGCGCGCCGTCGCCAAAGCGTTGCCACCGGGTTTGTCTTGGCTTCCCAAGATCTCGTGGAAGAAACTGCCTTGCAGCGGGCGCGTGCCCAGCGCCTGGGGCGACACCAGTTGATTGCCCACATCGCCCACAGCGGCTGTGCCCAGTTGCCACAGCGACGCCACGGCCGACTGGGCAGATGCCAGCCGTTCATCGTCAGACACCTCGGCGGTGGCACGCATCAAGCGCCCGACCCAAGCCACAAGGTCATCGCCGCCTGGCACCCGTTGCGCCAGCGCGGAAAGTTCGATGTGCGTGTGCGCGTTGACGAGCGCCGGCAGCAGTGTGCCTGGCGTGTGCTGATGGGTGGCATCAGGAAACGCACGAAGCAGCTCGTCCGCCGCGCCCACCGCAAGGATGGTGCCCGTCTGGTCCACACACACAGCGCCGTCGCGCAGGGGCGGGGTGGCCACGGGCACCACCCAATCCGCGCTGTGTATGACGGGGCCCACCGCGCGCGCTCCGTTATTGCCGACCCGAAGGCAAGAGCTCGTAGCGCATGTTGCGACGGCGCGGCGCAAATCCCGCTTGCCGCACATAGCGCTCGATGTCTTGCGCCGAAAGTTTGAACACCGCGCCCGCTTGCGAAACCACGTTTTCCTCAATCATGGCGCTGCCGAAGTCGTTGCCGCCAAAGCGCAGCGCCACTTGCCCCACTTCCGGCCCCATGGTGGGCCACGAAACCTGCAAGCTGGGGAAGTTGTCGAGAAACAGCCGCGACAGCGCAAACACCCGCAAGTAGCGCATGGCCGTGGTGTCGTCTTTGAGCTTCAGGCGTGTGCCTTCGGCCTGAAACGGCCAACAAATGAATGCCGTGAAACCTGCGGTTTCATCTTGCAGGGCCCGCAGGTGCTCCAGGTGATTCACAATGTGCGCGGGCGTTTCGCCAAAGCCAAACACCATCGACGCGGTGGTGCGCAAACCCAAACCATGCGCTTGCCGCATCACCTCCAGCCAGGTCTCGGTTGAACACTTGAGTGGTGAGATGCGCTCGCGGATTTCGTCGTCCAGGATCTCGGCGCCGCCGCCGGGAATGGAATCGAGGCCCGCCGCCACCAAGCGCTCGATCACGCCTCGCAGAGACATGTTCTCAAGCTCGGCGATGTAGCGAATTTCTTCGGGCGAAAGACCATGGATGGCCAGGGGATAGTTGGCCTTCATCCAACGAAACAAGTCTTCGTAGTAAGCCAAAGGCAAATCAGGGTTCAACCCGCCTTGCAGCAGGATCTGCACACCTTGCAGATCTACGGTTTCCTGTAGCTTTTGCGCCAAGACTTCTTTGGAAAGCGTGTAGCCATCATCGCGTCCCGGGGGACGGTAGAAGTTGCAGAACTTGCAGCGTGTGATGCACACATTCGTGTAGTTCACGTTGCGATCGATGATGTACGTCACCACACCGTCGCCGTGCAGAGCTTGCCGGCGCAGATCGGCGGCGGCGCCCAATCCCAAGGTGGGGGCCTTCTCGTACAAACGAAGCGCGTCGTCGTAGCCCAAGCGCTGCCCGGCGGCCGCATCAGACAATAAACTGTCGATCGATTTGGCGGGATGGTCGATGCCCGTGCGGGGCACAACCAAAGGCGCCGCCGTGCGCACCGTGGTGATGGGCTTCTCGGCACGGCCGTCGTCAAAAAAGCGGAAGGGCACATTGCGCGGCAACAGACCCGCGGCGTGAGCGCGGCTGAAAAACGCCGTGGCGCCTGAAAGCTCCTCGGCGCCCAGTTGATAGCGAATGTTGTGTTGCAGGTACGCCTCGCACACCTCGGGCGAAAGATGCGAATTCTCTGCCCAACCACGCGCGACCTCGGCGCGGTGTTGTAGACCCTGGCGCAAGCTGTCTTTGAGCAGTTGCACCGCCTCCCCGTCAACGGCGCCTGGACGTCCGGCCCACACGGCGTACACAAACGGCAAACCAACCCAGCGAGACCATTGTTCGCCCAGGTCGTAAACGTAAGCAAATCGCTCCGCGGCCACGAACGCAGGGTCACCAATCATTAGCGCACCCCGCGTGCCTTGCACGGTGTCCATGATGTGTTCGTGGGGCGTGATCTCGAAGCTGGGCTGGCAGCCACGCTGCTGCGTGAGCAATTGCACCAGCGCCACCGACGTGCGTGAAGCCGAGTCGGTGCCAATGATTTGCATTTGCTCCCACGGCACCTGCCCCACCAACAGCACAGTGCGCACAGGGCCTTTGCCGGCCACAGCCACACCCGGAACCACGCGCAATTCGCCCGGGAGACTGGCGTAGGACGCCGTGGGCAACAGCGCCAAATCAACCTCACCGGCGTCCAGCAAGTCCGCGCAGCGGGAAGGCAGTTCGTAGCGCAGCTCGAAGCGCTCGCCCATGCGGCCCAGGCCGCGCTCGAGGGCGTACGTGATCGGGCGGGCGTTCAAGAAGGACACCGCCGCCAAGCGCAGCTTCTTCATGGCATCACCTCCAGCGAGCGTTTGTTCACGTTGCGACGAAACGGCGTTTTCGGCAGCAGGGCATCGCCTTCGGCGATCACGTTGTAAAGCGTGTCGCGTTCCACGGGCGCGCGCCCCGCGTTGACGATCAAACGAATGATCTCGTCAGGTGCCAAGGTCTGCGGCGTTTCGGCGCCCGCCATGTGATAAATCTTTTCTTCCTGCACGGTGCCGTCGAGATCGTTGGCGCCGAACCACAAAGCCGTCTGTGCGGTTTTGATCCCCAACATCACCCAATAGGCTTTGATGTGCGGGATGTTGTGAAGCAGCAGACGCGCCACCGCGTAGGTGCGCAGATCTTCAACACCGGTGGGCCCCGGCAGCTTCATCATGGCGTTGTTATCGGGATGAAACGCCAACGGGATGAAGGTTTGGAACCCGCCGGTTTCGTCCTGCAGGGCACGCAAGCGCAGCATGTGATCAACACGCTCCTCCAGCGTTTCGATGTGCCCGTAGAGCATGGTGCAATTTGATCGCAGTCCCATGTTGTGGGCGATGCGATGAATGTTCAGCCACTCGTCGGCGTTGCATTTGTCGTCGCAGATCTTCTTGCGCACGCGGGGCGCAAAGATTTCTGCACCGCCGCCAGGCAATGAATCCAGGCCTGCGGCGTGCAGTTGCTGCAAAACCTCTTCCACCGGCATGCCATAGCGCTGGTGGTAGTAGTGCAGTTCAACGGCGGTGAAGGCTTTGAGGTGAATGTTGGGCTTGATGCGTTTAAGCCCCGCCAAAAGCTCTGTGTAGTACGAAAACGGCAAGCCAGGATGAAGGCCGTTCACGATGTGGATCTCGGTCACAGGCTCGCCCGCATCCACGCGCCGCTGCAGTTTCTGCCAGGCTTCTTCATGGGTCAGCGTTTGCGCCGAGGGACTGCCTTCTTCCAAACGCGCAAACGAACAAAAGCGGCAGCTGGCCACGCAAACGTTGGTGGCGTTGATGTGAAAGTTGCGGTTGAAGTACGTACGGTCGCCGTGCAGACGCTCCCGGACACCGTTGGCCAAGTTGGCCACGTCCAGCAAATTGCGATGGGTGAACAGCTCCATGCCGTCATCAAAGCTAAGCGGCTCGGCCGCCTGAAGCTTCTCTGCGATGCGCTCCAGTGGTGCCGTCATACTGTGACCTCTTCCAAACGGCCCCCGGCCAGGCGTTCAAAAGGCACCAGGCTGGCGCCTTTGATGAACACCGCGGCTTCTTTGCGCGTGAGCGCTGGGTTGTTGGCGTTTTCGCCCACGCGCAGCGCCCGCTCGGCCACGATGGGGCCAAACAATTCGTTGGCGCCGAAGCCCAAAGCCATTTGCGCCAATCGGTGTCCCAAGCGGGAAAAGTCGGCCGCAAGCGCCACGGCGGGCAGTTGCAGGCGGCATTGCGCAAAGAACGCCAAGGTGTCGAGCCCCATGGGTTCATCGGTAGGCGTTGGCACTACGGCGGCGGTGATCAGACCCTCATTCACCGCGGCCTTCACCTGCGCCAGCTTTTCGAGCCGCGTGGCGGTGTCCTCGCCTGCGTTGTAGAGCAACCGCAAGAAGGTGCGTAGACCCAAGGCGTGGGCCTGCGCGAGTTGAGACAAGTTGCTGCCCACCCATGCGCGCACACCTACGCCCATCGCGGCTTCCAGTCCCCCCAGCGCAGCCACGTCGATGTCTTCGACATACGCGTCTGCCGCGTCTTTAGGGCCATACCATGTTCCCGTGGGCAGCAACCGCCGCGAGCGCGAAAACACGCAGCGATCCGCTGACAACGTGTGGCGTACAGCGTTGGCCGCGCGCGCGGACGTGAACAAGTCCGGTCCTACAAACGGCAACGGATGGGTTGGCAGGGTCGCGGCAACCAGGCTTTCAGATTCGATCAAGACGAGGCTCCTTCAGAGGCGGTGGACTCGCCCCACCGGGGCATCAAAGCGTTGCGCACGCCCAAGTGATCCAACACGCGGGCATTAACGGTGTCGACGATGGCGTCGATTGACGTGGGGTGGCTGTAGAAAGAAGGACAAGCCGGCAACACCAAAGCGCCCGCGCGCGTGGCGGCCACCATGTTTTCCAGATGCACCAGCGACAGCGGCGTTTCGCGAAACACCAGCACCAACGGTCGTCGTTCTTTCAGCATCACATCGGCAGCGCGGCCGATGAGATCATCGGAGATGCCGTGCGCGATGCGCGCCAAGCCGCCTGATGAGCAGGGCACCACCACCATGGCGTCCCAGCCGGCCGAGCCCGAGGCAAACGGCGCGTGAAAATCGCGAAGATCGTAGCGCCGAAACGGCAGCACGGGCGCTTCGCCGATTTCGTGGCGCCAAACCTGCTCGCCGGCGCCCGAAAAACACACGGCCACCTCAAGCGGCTGCCCCTGATCACGTAGCGCGGCCAAGCTTGCCAACAAGCGTTGCGCGTAAATGGAACCCGAGGCGCCGCCCACGGCCACAACAATCTTGCGCAAAGGCGCCGTCATTGAGCCACCACCAACGAAGCCACGCCGGCGGGGAAGAGGTCGCGTCCGCTCACATCCGCGAAGCCGGCCGCCCGCAATTCGTCTTCCACTTGCGCGCGGCTTGCAAACGCGGCTATGGAATCGGGCAGGTACCGGTACGCGTCGCGGTCGCCCGAAATCGCCCAGCCCACCAGCGGAAGCACGTGCTTGTTGTAAAGTCCGTCGAAGAACCAGCGGGTGTGTTCTGGGCGAAAAAATTCCAACACCACCAAGCTGGCTCCGGGCTTAAGAACACGCCGCAGTTCAGCGAAGGCCACCGACCGATGCACCAAGTTGCGCACGCAAAAGGCGGTGAAAATGCCGTCGAACGCCGCGGTTTTGTAGGGCAGGCGATGACCGTCAGCCGCGTGCGGGGCGATGCGGTTGCCAGCGCTTGCCAGTTTGTGCGTGCCCACCCGCAACATTGCTTGTGAAAAATCTGCCGCGGCCACGCGCGCACCCGGCGCCTTGCGCACAATCTCTAGCGCGCCGTCCAAGGTGCCGGCGCCCAGGTCTAAGATGCAAGGTGATTCGCCTGCCGTTTGCAGCAAGGGTGCCAGCGCGGCTTTGCGCCAGCGTTTGTCCACCCCCGCCGACATCACGCGGTTGGCGCGGTCGTAGCGGCCCGCGATGCGGTCGAACATGCCGCGCACGTTGGTGTGGGCCGCAAGCGGTTCGGCAACGGGTTGTGATGCTGAAGGCACGATCACACCACCCGTTCTACGGTCAACTTCGCCAAGGCAGCCAAAGCTGAGCGGTAGGGGCTCTGGGGCAAAGTCTCCAAAGCGTGACAGGCTTGCTTCACGAGATCGCGCGCTTGTTCGCGGGCCGCCTCAACGCCGCCCGCGTTGTGCACCAAGCGCAAGATCTTGGGGGCGGCTTCGGCCGAAACGCCCATGTCGGTCATGTGCGTTCGCACAGCTTGTCGAATCCTTGGATCCCGCTCGGCGGCCAGCAGTACGGGTAGCGTCAATTTGCCTTCGATGAGGTCTTGGCCCACGGACTTGCCAGCTGTGTGCTCATCCACGGCGCAATCCAGAATGTCGTCGGCGATTTGAAACGCACGCCCCACCGCGCGCCCGTACGTGGTCATGGCGGCCAAGCCCGGAGGCGCCAACACGTTGCCCACGCAAGCGCACCAAGCGATGAGCGATCCGGTTTTGCGATCGATGACGTCAAGGTAACCGTCAATGGTGGCCTCTACGTTGCCGGCGCGTTCAAGCTGCGCCACTTCGCCTTCGGCCATCTCGGTGACGGTGGCGGCCAACGATTGAATCACCGGCAGATGCCCCGTGCCGGCCGCAATTTGCAGCGCGCGGGCCAAGCAAAAATCTCCCACCAAAACCACGATGCCGTTGCCGAACACCATGCGTGCGGCGGGGCGGCCGCGGCGCACACGCCCGTCATCGACCACGTCATCATGAAACAGCGTGGCGCTGTGGATCAGCTCCGCGGCGCAGCCCACGGCCACGCCCACGCCAACGGGCGCGCCGGT